>DASQBE010000255.1:0-6292 GCA_035635355.1 Binatia bacterium
TTCTTCGCGGTCATGGCGCGAGAACACGCGCACGTCGATGACCTTGCCTTCGACGCCCGGAGGGGTCTTCAGGCTGGCGTCGCGCACGTCGCCGGCCTTCTCGCCGAAGATCGCGCGGAGCAACCGCTCCTCCGGGGTGAGATCCGTCTCCCCCTTCGGCGTGACCTTCCCGACCAGGATGTCGCCCGCCTTCACGCGGGCCCCGATCCGAATGATCCCCTCTTCGTCCAGATTCTTGACCGCCTCTTCGCTCACGTTCGGGATCTCGCGGGTGATCTCTTCCGCCCCGCGCTTCGTGTCCCGCACTTGGAGCTCGAACTCCTCGATGTGGATGGAGGTGAAGCGGTCGTCCTTGATGAGGCGCTCCGAGACCAGGATCGCGTCCTCGAAGTTGTATCCGCCCCACGGCATGAACGCCACGAGCACGTTGGCGCCGAGCGCCAGCTCTCCGTTCTTCGTGGCGGCACCGTCGGCGAGGAGCTGCCCCTTCTTCACGCGCTCACCGTCCGCGACCAGCGGACGCTGGTTGATGCACGTGTCCTGGTTCGACCTCTTGAACTTGGTCAGCTTGTAGAAATCGACCCCCGCCATCTCCGAGTAGTCGACCGCCCGGGGCTTGCCCTCGGGCTGGTCGTAGCGGACGTGGATGGCATCACCCGAGACCGACTCCACGACGCCCCCCTTCTTCGCGAGAATCAGGGCACCCGAGTCCTCCGCCACCTTGCCTTCGAGCCCGGTGCCCACGAGGGGCGCCTCGGTGAAGAGCAGGGGTACGGCCTGCCGCTGCATGTTCGATCCCATCAGCGCGCGATTCGCGTCGTCGTGCTCGAGGAACGGGATGAGCGCGGCCGCGGGGCTCACGAGCTGGATGGGCGAGATATCCATGTAATCGACGTCCTTGGGCTCCACCATCGGGAACTCGCCCTTCTCACGGACGTTCTGCTCGCCCATGAGATGCCCGTTGTCGTCCACCAGAGCGTTGGCCTGGGCGATCTTGAACCGGTCTTCCACGTCGGCCGAGAGGAACTGGACCTGCTTCTTGTCCATGACCCCGTGCGCCACGCGGCGGTACGGCGTCTCGAGGAACCCCAGCTCGTTCACACGAGCGTAGGTCGCGAGCGAGGAGATGAGCCCGATGTTCGGGCCTTCCGGCGTCTCGATCGGGCACATGCGCCCGTAGTGCGTGTAGTGCACGTCCCGCACCTCGAACCCCGCGCGGTCCCGGGTCAGTCCGCCCGGTCCGAGCGCCGAGAGGCGGCGCTTGTGCGTCAGCTCGGCCAGCGGATTCGTCTGATCCATGAACTGGGAGAGCTGGCTCGAGCCGAAGAAGCTCTGGATCACGGCCGAGATCGTGCGCGCGTTGATGAGGTCGTACGGCGTCACCTGCTCGGCATCCTGGAGCGTCATGCGCTCGCGGATGATCCGGGCCATTCTGGCCAGACCGACGTTGAACTGGTTCGAGAGCAGCTCGCCCACCGCGCGCACGCGGCGGTTCCCGAGATGGTCGATGTCGTCCGTGGTGACCGGCAATCCCGGCACCTCGGCGCCCAGTCTGAGGTCGATCAGGTAGGCGATGATGACGATGAAGTCTTCCGGGCAGAGCGTCGTCTGCTCGTCGTCCGGAGTGGTGAGCGTGAGCCGCTTCCGCTTGTCCTTCGAGCCGAGGAGGATCTCGTGGGGCAGCTTGCGGTTCAGCTTGTACCGGCCGACCTTCGCCAGGTCGTAGCGTTTCGGATTGAAGAAGAGCTTCTTCAAGATGTCCCGGGCGGTGTCCGCGCGAGGCGGCTCGCCGGGACGGAGGAGGTTGTAGATGCGCGTGAGCGCCTCGTCCTCGGTCTTGGTGGAATCCTTCTTCAGGGTGTTGCGGACGATGTCCGCCTCGTCGCGATGCGGAATCACGAACGTCTTCACGGTCGCGAACCCGGCCTTGCGCAGGCCCTCGATCCGCTCCATCGTGATGACCTCGTTCGCCTCGAGCAGCACCTCGCCGGTCCGCTCGTCGACGACGTCCTCCGCCGCGATCTTGCCGACGGCGTCCGGCTCGCGCTTGCTGCGCGCGCCCCCGATCTCTTCCTCCTCGGTGTCGTAGAAGAGCTCGAGGATTTCACGATCCGTGACGTAGCCCAGCGCCTTGAGCAGCACCGTCACCGGCAGCTTCCGCTTCCGGTCGATGTGCACGTACATGATGTCGTTCACGTCCAGGCTGAACTCGACCCAGGAACCGCGGTAGGGAATGATCCGCGCGGTGAAGAGCTTCTTCCCGTTCGGATGGATCTGGTCGTCGAAGAACACGCCCGGGGAGCGATGGAGCTGGCTCACGATCACCCGCTCGGCCCCGTTGATGATGAAGGTGCCCTTGTCGGTGATGATCGGCAGCTCGCCCAGGTAGACTTCCTGCTCGATGATGCTCTTGTCCTTGCGGCCCTCTTCCGTGTCCTCGCGGACCCGCAGGCGGAGCGTGGCCTTGAGCGGCACCGAGAACGTCAGGTCCCGCTCCTGGCACTCGTCCACCGAGTACTTGGGGTCCCCGAGGTCGAAGCGCACGAACTCCAGCGAGAAATACTCGCGCGCGTCGCTGATCGGGAACACGCTGTTGAAGACCTCCTGAAGCCCTTCGTTCTTGCGCTTCAGGGGCTCGACATCGGCTTGTATGAAATTGCGGAACGACTCCAGCTGGACGTCGAGCAGGTTGGGGATCTGGATGTCCCACTCCCGCTCGATCTTGCTGAAGCTCCGTCGCTCTTTGCCGCGAATGGCTTTTATCACGTCGTTTTCACCCCTTCGAGAGAGGTCCTCGTTTCCAACCGCGACGGATTACCGGATTTCGACGGAAGCGCCGTTCTCCTCCAGCTTCTGCTTGATGGACCCGGCCTCTTCCTTGGAGACCTTCTCCTTGACGGCCTTCGGCGCGCCGTCGACCAGGTCCTTGGCTTCCTTCAGTCCGAGTCCGGTGACCTCGCGAACCACCTTGATGACCTGGATCTTCTTGTCGCCGGCGCCCATGAGGACGACGTCGAACTCCGTCTTCTCCTCCACGACCGCCGCCGCGGCGCCGCCGCCCCCACCACCGCCCATCATCATCGGCATGGCGGCCGTGACGCCGAAATGCTCCTCCATCTTCTTCACGAGGCCCGAGACTTCGAGCATCGTCATGCTCTCCAACATCGTGATGATCTGGCTTTCCTTCGCACCTGCTTCCACGTTGAATTCCTCCTCCGGAATCGCGGGGGGTCCGAGCGCGTGCGGACCCTAGCCCTGTTTCTTCTTGCCGACCGCGTCGATCGTCCCCACCAGTTGCCGGATCGAGCCCGAAAGCACGCCGACGAATCCCTGGAGCGGTGAACGAAGCGCACCGATGAGCTGGCCGAGCAGCACCTCGCGCGGAGGTAGTTGGGCCAGGATCTTGATCCCGTCGGGGCCGTAGAGCTGGCCGCCGACGTACGCCGCCTTGAGGGCCGGCTTTTCGAACTCCTTGGAAAACTCGGCGAGGATCTTGGCACCCGCGATCTCGTCCTGCCCCAGCGCGATTCCCGTGGGGCCCTCGAGGTAGGGGTCCAGCTCCTTGACGCCGCTCTCGGCCAGGGCGCGCTTCGCGAGCGTATTCTTCTCCACGATGAACTCCACGTGGGCGTCGCGCAGCCTCCGCCGCATCTTGGTGACCATCTCCACGTTCATTCCCGTGAAATTGGCCAGAACGATCGATTTCGACCGGGCGATGGCCTCGGTCAGCTCCCGCACTCGCTGTTCTTTCTCGGACGTCGCCATGGGACGCGGAATCTCCGTTTCGTGAATCGTTGCTCGGGGGGCCTAGGCCTTGAACGAAGCCTGGACCGTGGCCGGGTCGAGACGGACCGGTGGGCCCATCGTCGAGCTCAGCGTGACGCTACGGATGTACTGCCCCTTGGCGGCCGGCGGCCGGGTGCGGACCACTTCGCGCAGGAAGGTCTCCACGTTGGCCAAGAGCTGCTCCTTCCCGAACGAGGCCTTGCCGACCGGCGCGTGCAGATTGCCGGCCTTGTCCACCCGGTACTCGATCTTGCCGCCCTTCACGTCGCGGACCGCTTTCGCGACGTCGAAGGTGACCGTTCCGCTGCGCGGGTTGGGCATGAGTCCCCGCGGTCCCAGCACGCGACCCAGCTTCCCCACCTCGCCCATCATGTCGGGCGTGGCGATGATGCTGTCCACGTCGAGCCAGCCTTCGGTCAGCTTCTTGATCCACTCGTCGGATCCCACGTGGTCCGCGCCCGCTTCCCGTGCCTCGCGCTCCTTGTCCCCCTTCGTGAGGACCAGGACGCGCACCTTCTTGCCGGTGCCGTGGGGCAGGACGACCGAGCCGCGCACCAGCTGCTCCGCGTGCCGCGGGTCGACCCCGAGGCGCATGGCGACTTCGATCGTCTCGTCGAACTTGGCGGTGGCCGACGACTTCAGTTTCTCGATGGCGTCGGAGAGGCTCTCGACCTTTCCGGCTTCGACTCCCGCGCTCGTGGCCGCGGTCCGATATCGTTTTCCGGTCTTCATCAGTCCCCCGGACCCGCGATCTCGATACCCATGCTGCGCGCGGTGCCTTCGACCATCTTCACCGCGGCGCTCAGCTCGTGGGAATTCAAGTCGGGCTTCTTGAGCTCGGCGATCTCACGAACCTGAGCCGGGGTCACCTTCGCGACCTTGTTCCGATTCGGCTCGCCGGACCCCTTCGCGATGCCGGCGGCGCGCTTCAGGAGCACCGCGGCGGGAGGGGTCTTGGTGATGAAGGTGAACGAACGGTCGCTGTAGACCGTGATCACCACCGGAATGATGAGGCCCGGCTGCCCCTGCGTGCGCGCGTTGAACGCCTTGCAGAACTCCATGATGTTCACGCCGTGCTGGCCCAACGCGGGGCCGATCGGCGGAGCGGGAGTGGCGTTGCCGGCGGGCACCTGGAGCTTCACCAGAGCCTGGACGGGTTTCCCTTTAGCCATTGGATGATCCTTTCCTGTCGCGGGATTCTTCCCGCTCCCACGTCGCGTGGTCGCGCGCGGCCTGACCCGGGATCGGGCCGGCCGCGGCCGGGGGTTAGACCGGCTGCACCTGCAAGAAGTCGAGCTCGACGGGGGTCGCCCGCCCGAAGATCGACACCATCACCTTCACCTTCTGCCGCTCCGGATTCACCTCGTCGACGACCCCGGTGAAATCGGTGAAGGGTCCATCCACCACCTTGACGTGCTCGCCGGACTTGAACGGCACCTCGGCCGATCCCTTGGCGCGGCCTCCGGACTCGAGCTGGCCCAGGACCCGCTTCACCTCGGTCTCGCGGAGCGGGATCGGATCCTGCCCCGAGCCCACGAAGCGCGTGACGCCGGGCACGTTCTGCACGAGCAACCGGGTCTCCTGGTTCAGGTCCATCTCCACCAGCACGTAGCTCGGGAACGTCTTCCGCTTGGAGGTGATGCGTTTGCCGTCCTTCATCTCGGCGAATTCCTCGGTCGCGACGAGGATCTGGCCGAAATGGGACTCGAGTCCCGTGGAGTGGATGGCACGCTCGAGGTTCGTCTTCACCTTGTTCTCGTGTCCCGAGTACGTGTGGATCACGTACCACTGCAACGTGGTTCCTTCCATGGTCACCCCACCATCTTGATCAGGGCTTCAAAAGCCACGGTCAGCGCGCGGTCCACGACGCCGATGAAGATCGCCATGATGAACACCATCACGATCACCACCAGAGTCGAGTCGCGCAGCTCGCGGCGCGACGGCCAGCTGACCTTGCTCATCTCGACCCGGACGTCGCGGACGTAGTCCGTGAACGCGCGAATCACGGTCGGCCGCTCGCCGGCTTTCTCGGTTGTTATTTCAGCACGCACGGAATGGGCCCTTTCAGTCGCCTACGAACCATGGCAGGCCAGGAGGGATTCGAACCCCCGACACCCGGTTTTGGAGACCGGTGCTCTAGCCAGGCTGAGCTACTGGCCTACCCAGGTCTCGGTCCCGGACTACCGGGTTTCCTTGTGGATCGTGTGCTTCCGGCAACGGGGGCAGAACTTCTTCCACTCCACGCGGTCGGGGTGCAGCCGTTTGTTTTTCGTATTCGTGTAGTTGCGCTCCTTGCATTCGTTGCAAGCGAGCGTGATCTGGTCTCGCATCGGTTACTCCGAAATCTCCGCGACCACGCCGGCGCCGACGGTGCGGCCTCCCTCGCGAATCGCGAAGCGAAGCTCCTTCTCCATCGCGATCGGCGTGATCAGCTCCACCGCCATCTCCACGTTGTCCCCCGGCATCACCATCTCCCGTCCCTCCGGAAGCGTCGCCACCCCAGTCA
>DASQBE010000256.1:0-3457 GCA_035635355.1 Binatia bacterium
CCACACGGAAAAGCTGCGCGCGGGCCGCGTCGACGCGCTGGCCGCGCTCGAGGAAGGAAACCGCGAGCTGCGGGAGGCCGAGGAGGCCCAGCGCGCGGAGGAGGCCCATCGCGCCGAGCAGGCGATCCGGAAGGAAGCGGCCGCGCGCGCGCGGGCGGCGCTCTCGACCGCGCTCGAGGTCGTGGAGTCGGAGATCAAGGTGGCGCTCGTCGAGGCGGAGATCGCGGGGCTCGCCCTCCAGTCCACCGACGAGGAGCATGGGCGGCTCACGGACGACCTCGCCCGCGAGGAAGAGGCCGTCCTGGAGCTCGAGAGGGAGCGCGACCGCCTGGCCGCGCTCCACGCCGAGCTTCGCATCGAGACCACCCGCGCCAAGACCGCCTTCGAGACGAGCCTCGGCGAGATCGAGCGCGTCGGAGCGAGCGCCCAGGAAGCGGAGCGCGAGATCGCGGCCCGCGCGGAGGAGTCGGCCGAGACGGACCGGAGAATTCTCGAGACACACGACGAGGGAGCCCGGAAGGAGCAGGAGCTCACGGCCGAGATCGAGCTCAAGGGGGAGAAGGAGAAAGCGCTTCAAGTCTCGCGTGAAGGGTTCGGGACCGTGAAGGGATCCGCCGACGACCTCGAGACCAAGGCGCGCGATCTTCGCCGCGAGCACCACGAGATCACCGAGCGGCTCCACCGCGCCGAGCTCGAGCGCGCCGAATCCGAGACCGAGATGCGCGTCCTGATCGACCGCGTCCGGAACGAGTACGAGGTGAACCTCGCGACCTGGACCCCGCAGGCGCTCGCGGCCCCGGAGGGGCCGAGTGCGCTCGCCGAGATCGAGGACGCCGAGTTCGAGGGGGACGAGGGGCAGGTGCCCGACGAGGCCATCGTCACCCGGCCGATGACGGCGCCGGGAGCTACCTCCGAGCCTGAAACGCGCGAGGAGCGGCGCGAACGGCTGCGGCTTCTCCAAGAGAAGGTGCGCTCCCTCGGGCCGGTGAACCTCCTCGCCATGCAGGACTACGAGGAGCGGCGGCAGAGGCTCTCGTTCCTCGAAGGGCAGCGCAAGGACCTGGACGAGGCGCGGCTCTCCCTGCTCGAGGCGATCCAGAAGATCAACCTGACCGCCGCGGAGCTCTTCCTGAAGACGTTCGCGCAGGTGAACGAGAATTTCCAGAACGTGTTCAAGACGCTCTTCGAGGGAGGCGAGGCCGCGCTCACGCTCAGCGGCGAGGATCCGCTCGAGGCCGAGATCGACATCCTGGCGCGTCCGCGCGGGAAGAAGCCGCAGTCCCTCTCGCTCCTCTCGGGCGGAGAGAAGGCGCTCACCGCGATCGCGCTCCTCTTCGCGATCTACCTCGTCAAGCCCAGCCCGTTCTGCATCCTGGACGAAGTGGACGCGCCCCTGGACGACGCCAATATCGATCGATTCGTTCTGCTGCTCCGGGAGTTCAGCCGCAACACCCAGTTCATCGTCGTGACGCACAACAAGAAGACGATGGAGGTGGCCGATTGCCTGTACGGGGTCACCATGGAAGAGCCGGGTGTCTCGAAGCTGGTCTCCGTCCGCTGGAACGCCGAGCCGCCTCAGGAGCCCGAGCCCCAAACGTCAGAGGAGCTGGCGCAGGCCGAAACGTAGAATCGGTTCGTGGCGTTCTTCGACAAGATCACCCAGGGACTCAAGAAAACCCGCGACACCCTGTTCGGGCAGGTCGCGGCGGTCTTCCAGCGCGGCCGTGAGCTGAGCGAAGGGGACTACGAGACGCTCGAGGCGGCGCTCCTTCGCGCCGACGTCGGCCCGGCGACCACGGATCGGATTCTGGATGGGGTCCGCGCGCGGCTGAACGATTCGTCCTTCGCGGGCAGCGCCGAGGATGCGTTGCGGATCGAGATCGAGGGTGTGTTCTCGGGCGGGGGGAGCGATGGCCTCCCCTCGGCGCCGGGCACCCCCTACGTCATCCTCGTCGTCGGGGTGAACGGTTCGGGGAAGACCACCACGATCGCGAAGCTCGCCTCCCGCTTCCAGCAGGCGGGGGAGTCCGTGCTCCTCGTCGCCTGCGACACCTTCCGCGCGGCGGCGGCCGACCAGCTCGAGGTCTGGGCCGCCCGCGCGGGCGTGGAGATCGTGAAGCAGAAGCCGGGCGCGGATCCCGCCGCGGTCGCCTACGATGGCATGGCCCGCGCCAAGAGCCGCGGTGTCCAGCGGGTGCTCGTGGACACGGCGGGGCGGCTCCACGTGAAGGTGAATCTGATGGAGGAAGTGAAGAAGATCCGCCGCGTGATCGAGCAGCAGATCCCGGGCGCGCCCCACGAAGTGCTGCTGGTCCTGGACGCGACCACCGGTCAGAACGGGTTGAACCAGGCGCGCGACTTCGGCCAAGCGCTCGGGGTCACGGGGCTCGCGCTCACCAAGCTCGACGGGAGCGCGAAGGGCGGCGTGGCCCTCGCCATCACCGACACGCTCAAGCTCCCCATCCGCTGGGTCGGGGTGGGCGAGGGGCTGGAAGACCTCGTCCCCTTCCAGGCCTCCGAGTTCGCGCAGGCCCTGGTCCGGTCCTAGCTCAGCCGCCGTCCCCCAGGAGGACCTGGTTTTTCCCCAGCGATTTCGCCTGGCGCAGGTTCATGTTGGCGCGGGTCCACAGCTCGTGGCCGATCTTCTCCCTCCCCGGCGCGTCCAGGCCGCGGGTGCGGTCGACCCGCAGGGAAACGTCGGCGGGGAACATCGCGCCGCCCAAGCTCATGGTGACGCGGACCGCGTTCTCCTTCCCCTCGAGCGTCGGGACCACGATGGCCAGGTTCTGGATCTTGAGGCGCAACCGCTCGCAGATCTCCCTCGCGTCCTCCGGCGTGGTCTCGGCGCTCAGGATGAGCGCGAACTCCTCGCCCCCCCATCGAGCGACCGTGTCGAAGGGGCGAACGCTCGACGACAGCGTCTGCGAGATCTCTCGCAGCACCGCGTTTCCCGCCTCGTACCCGTAGAGATCGTTCAGCTGCTTGAAATTGTCGAGATCCCCGATGATGAGCGACATGGGGCGTCCCTCGCGGTAGGCGCGGGCGATCTCGCGGTCGAGCTGCCGCCCGAAGTAGGGGCGGTTGTAGACCCCGGTCAGCTCGTCGATCATCACGAGCATGCCGAGCTTCTTCAGCGTCACGAGAAGATCGCTCGCGTGCTCCGCGACCACGTTCAGGAGCCCGAGCCGCTCGTCCGAGAAGAATCCGGGCGTCTTGCTCCAGGCTTCCAGCACGTAGAGAAACGGCGTGCCGGGCTCGCCCACGCGAGCCATGGCGAGCGCCTTGAGCCCGCCCGCGTCCGGGCGCGCCTCGAAGGGAGCGACCGCGAGGTGCATCGTGGCGTCCATCGCCTCCGCGTCCACCATCGCGTGGACGCGGCCCTCCTCCGACACGTCGTTGACGTAGAGGGGGAGCCCCCGCCGGGCGACCCACGCCTCGGCGAGCGCGCGGTTCCACG
>DASQBE010000257.1:0-3218 GCA_035635355.1 Binatia bacterium
TCGACGCCGAGACGAACGGCGGAACGATGGCCTTCGACGGAGATCTCCACGCGGCCCCCGTCGAAGGCCATCGTTCCGCCGTTCGTCTCGGCGTCGATCCACGAGGAGAAGGAGAGCTGGGAGCTGGGCGGCAGATAGAACATGGGCGAGATCAACGCGGCGTCCTCGGAATTCGCGTAGGTCTTCGCTTCGTTCGAGGCGCCCGAGGAGGGGGCCTGCGTGCTTCCCACCTTCATGCTGGTCGTCGAGCCGCCGTACGCGCGGGTGGACGAGAGGTGCCATTCGTTGATCCCCGTGGGAGGCACCGCGCCCGAGGTCCAGCCGTCCAGCCCCGATTCGAAGCCCTCCGAGAGGCCCGTGCCCATCCCCACGGTGAGCGTGAAGGTCTGATTGCCGGAGTTGGTCCCGTCGTTCCAGTTGAGCGTGAAGGTCACCGGATGCGGCAGCGTGGGATACGTCCCTACCGTGATCACGAACGGCGTGACCGTGGCGGCCGTGCCTCCCGCGGCCAGAGCGCCGGCGCTCGAGGCTCCGTCCACGATCGTGATCCCCCCGTCGGCGGTGCTGAGGGTCAGGGTGAGCGCGCCGGAGCCGGTCCCCGCGTTGGCGAGCGTCACGGCGAGCGAGTCCGTCTCGGTGTTGTCCAGGATCCCGTTCCCGTTCCCGGCCCCCGCGTCGCGCACGGTCACGCCGCGCACCTGGATGTCCGGCGTGAGCGAGACCGAGAGGTCGAACGAGGCGGTGTCGGCGCTGTCGTAGGCGCCGAGGATGTTGGTCATGCGGATGCCCGTGTCCAGCCCGGAGTAATCGCGCGAGCTGGGCGTCGTGCTCTGGGTCCAGGAGCGCACGGCCAGGCCGCCCGGGAAGAAATCGCTGGCGTCGCCGAAATTCGGGGGCGTCGGAGCCTCCAGCTGCGAGAGCCCGTCCGCCTGCACGACGGAGATGCGGTAGTGCGGCGCGAGCGGATCGGAGCACGAGGTGTTGTCGCAGTCGCGGCAGTTGTCGATGAGCGTGTCGTCCACGTGGTAGATCAGGAGGCCTCCGCCGGGGAGACCCTGGTCCGAGGCCTCCTGGATCCGATTCTCCACGAGGTAGTACTCGCTTCCGGGCTGCCCGTTCTTCCAGACCTTGAGCACGCCGCCGCCCCGCGAGAGCGGCGGCAGGCTGTAGTGCCCCGAGCCCGAGACGACCGTGGGCTGCTCGAAGCCGAGAAACGCGCGCGACCAGGGATCCAGGTTCCCGGGGCGGGTGCCCTGCGCGCTGGGCGGGTTGAGCGGAAGGTAGTTTCCGAGGCTCATCAGCGAATACACGCCGAGGCCGCTCCCCACCGGGTTGTTGCACGAGCTGAACTCGTAGAGGTCCGCGAGTCCCAGGGTGTGCCCGAACTCGTGGCAATAGGTCCCGTTCGCGTTGTCGCCGGGGCCGTAGTTGTATTCGCCGAGCATCGTGTAGAGGAAGCCGCGCTTGCTTCCGAGCTGGATCCCCGGGAGACAGTTCGGGCTGCTGGGCGGCGGGCAATCCTGATAGATGCTCACCCCGGCCTCGTGCGACCAAAGCAGATCGGGCTCCTGGAGGACGGGCGCGATCTCCGCGCCCTGTCCGGGGTGGATCACCATGACCGCGTCGACGTAGCCGTCGTCGTCGCCGCTCGAGGGGATGCCGTCGGGCCCGTCGTTGTCGAAGAACGAGAGATCGTGACCGAATGATTCGTACGCGGCCGCCATCGCGTCCTCCGCCAGCTTCTGCGCGCTTCGCGGGTAGGCGCCGAAATCGAGGCCGGATTCATTGTTGGTGTAGAACGTGTACGAGTGCGGCATGGGGACCCAGTCCGAGGTCACGCGCCCCGAGATGATGAGCCTCCCGTGCGAGTTGATCTTGTAGAACTCGCGGAGGCTGATGATCCCGTCGTTGGGATCGTCGCTGAACAGAAGCTTCTGGTAGTAGCCGGGCGTGCTCGCGGGGCTGTGGTGCACCGCGCCCCCGAATGCGTCCCCGTCGAAATCGCAGAGGACCACGAGGATGTTCCGGTGGGCGACGCCGTCGCGGGGAAACTTCGCCATGTCGAGCGCGAACTGCTTGTAGATCTTGTCCACGCCCCAGGCGCGGCTGAGCTGATAGCGCTGCGCCTGCTTCGCGAGGAGGGCCTCGTCCGGCGTGCCGCGGGCGGCGGCGAGGATTCGGGGCGAGATGCCGGCGGCCCGGCCCTCGCGCGCCGGGACCGCGGAGAGCGCGGCCAGCGCGAGCGTGAAGGACACGAGCGCGGCGAAATCCCTTCCCTTCAAGACGACCTCCCGGATACGAGTTGGCGCAAGCTCACTCCCACTCAATCGTCGCGGGAGGCTTCGTGCTGATGTCATAGACGACCCGGTTCACCCCGGCCACTTCGTTCACGATGCGGGAGCTGACCCGGGCCAGGAAGCTGTCGGGGAGCCGCGCCCAGTCCGCGGTCATCCCGTCGCTCGAGGTGACCGCGCGCAGCGCCACGACCTGGTCGTACGTCCTGCCGTCCCCCATCACGCCCACAGTGCGGACGGGAAGAAGGACCGCAAAGGCCTGCCATACTTGATCATAGAGCCCCGCCCGGCGCAACTCGGTGATGAATAGATCGTCCGCAAGCTGAAGTGTCTTAACCGCTTCCGGCGTGACTGAGCCCAGAATCCGAACCGCGAGGCCCGGGCCCGGGAAAGGATGGCGGCGTAGAACCGCGGGGGGAAGACCCAGGAGCGCCCCCAGCTCCCTCACCTCGTCCTTGAATAACTCCCGAAGCGGCTCCACAAGTTCCATCTTCATGTGCTCCGGGAGGCCGCCCACGTTGTGGTGCGATTTGATCTTGGCCGAGGGCCCCCGGGTGGAGGTGCTCTCGATCACGTCCGGATACAGGGTCCCCTGGGCCAGGAGCTCGGCCCCGCCCCGCTCGCTCGCCGCCTGGTCGAACACCTCGATGAACTGGGCCCCGATGATCTTCCGCTTCTGCTCGGGGTCCTCCACGCCGCGGAGCGCCTCGAAGAAGCGCTCGCTCGCGTCCACGGTCACGAGGTCGTGCTCCAAGATCTGGCCCATGGAGCGGCCCACCTGGTCCGCCTCCCCGAGACGCAGGAGGCCGTGGTCCACGAACACCGCCATCATCTGCCCCGGGATCGCGCGGTGGAGGAGGGCCGCCACGACCGAGGAGTCCACGCCGCCGCTCAGAGCGCAGAGGACGCGGCGCGTCCCGACCT
>DASQBE010000258.1:0-7917 GCA_035635355.1 Binatia bacterium
TGGAGGCGGACGACGGGCTGGCCTCCGCCGCCCGGCTCGCCTCGGCGGACGAGCGGGTGGAGAGAGTCAGCATCTGGACCCCCGACAAGGATCTGGCTCAGTGCGTGCGGGGCGAGCGCGTGGTGCAGATCGATCGACGGAGCAAGAGGATCTTCGACGAGAAAGGCGTCCGCCAGAAGTTCGGCGTGGATCCCGTCTTGATTCCCGACTACCTGGCGCTCGTGGGCGACCCCGCCGATGGCTACCCCGGCCTCCCGGGAATCGGCCCCGTCACGGCGGCGCGCCTCCTGAATCAACACGGCAGCCTCGAGAATTTCCCGACCGAGCTGTTCGGAGGCCGCCGGGACCTGGCACTTCTCTTCAAGGTACTGGCGACGCTCCGAACCGATGCGGCTCTATTCAAGAATGTGGACGAGCTTCGGTGGCGCGGGCCCCCCGACGGCTTCGCTTCCTACGCAAAGCGCATCGGCGCCGCGCGCCTCGCCGAGCGGTGCGTGAAGGCCCTGCCCGGGAGCTAGTTTCCGCCCCCGCCGTTCCCTCGGCCCCGATGCTTGTTCTGATCGTCCTGGTTTCCGTTCCCCTGGTCCTGCCCCTGGCCTTGGTCTTGGGTCTTTCCCTGGTCCTGGCCTTTGCCTTGATCTTGGCGTCCCCTGCCGCGGCCCCTGCCTTGATCTTGACCCTGACCTTGTTGACCTTGGCCTTGCCCCTGATCGCGAGGCTGTCCCTGGTCCTGCCCCTGACCCCTGCCACGGCCGCGACCCCGGGGCTGGTCCTGATTCTGACCCTGTCCCTGGTTCTCGCCGCGCTGGATCTGGTCCGCGATCCTGCGCCGCTGATCGAGGGACCGGCGCTCCTGGGTCTCGCGCTCCTGCTGCGCCCTCATCTCGGCCTGCTGGTTCCGGCGCACCTCATCCGCGCGCCCGCGGTCCTGGCCGGCTTGACCCATCTCACGCTGCTGCTCCCGCCGCAGGGCGTCCCGCTCCTGACTCATGCGTTGGTCGAACCGCCCCTGCTCCATCTGCGGGCGCTGGGTGACGGTGCGCGAAGGTCTCGTTCCACCCTCGGGTCTCCCCAACCGCGACCTCACGCCGGGAACCCTCGGCCGATAGACCTCGATGGTGTTTCCCTGGATCGAGACATCCCTGGACCTTCCCGGTGCTCGGGAATCCACGACCCGATAGCGCTGGAATCGATGCCCCGTGTCGCGCTCGATCAACTGGGGAAGGAGTCCCCGTTCCGCGGGCAGCGAGTTATAGGACTCGTAACGGGTCACGTTGCGCGTTCTGTTGAGAAGGGTGATATTCCGCCCCGGCGGATAGATGCTCCCTCGAATCCTCGTCGAGCCGAAGGACCGCACCGGCGTGAAACACCAGGCATCGCGGTTGATTCGACGATCCAGGATCGACACGCTCACGGTGAGCCCCGACCCGCTGCGCCAGCCGGCATCGGGCGGAAGCGGCGCCCATCCCACGCAATCGTCGCCGTAGCGCCAGGCGACCCATGCGGGCGCCCATACGGCGTCGTCGTCCGGCACCCACACCCAGCCGTAGTAGCCGTCGTAGGCCCAGCGTCCATAGTGGTACGGCAGACCGCCCCATGGATCCTGGCTGACCCACATCCAGCCGTAGTCCGTATCCACCCAGTAGCCGACGGTGTACGGACGCCAGCCGACCGGGACGTCGATGGGAACCCAGCACTCCCCGTATCGGGAAACGCGCTCCCAACTCCCGTAGGGCGCCAAGTCGTCGTAGAAATCGATGCTTGCGGAGATTTGAGTGACTGCGAGAGATGGCGGGGGCGAGCCGGCTTGGAAGCCGATCGCTACGAGGGCCGCCGCCAACGTGAGCCATAATCCGCGACTGGTTATCATCAGTACCTCCCTGGTTTTGTCATCCCCCACATCCAGCATACCCTACCCGGCCGAGACTTTCGCCTTGACCCCTCGCGACCCCCCTCGTAGGTTCTGCTCCTCAAACCTTAGTTTGGCAACCAAAACAGGAGAAATCATGCCTTCTCAGGCCGTTCGGCATCGCCAGGGGCTCTCCATCAGCAGCGAGCACTACCTCCGCACCATCCTGGATTTGCGCGAGGAGCGCGGTTACGCGCGCGTCGTGGACATCGCGACGCGGCTGGGCATCACGAAGGGCTCGGTCTCGGTGGCCCTCACCCACCTCGAGGAGCGAGGACTCGTGCGCCATGACGCGGCGCGCTTCCCCGTGCTCACGGCGACCGGGAAGCGGGTCGCTCTGGACGTGCGGGGCCGCTTCCAGATCGTGCTCGCGTTCCTCACCGAAGTGCTCGGCCTCCCCGCGGAGCAGGCCACCGCCGAGGCGTGCCGCTGGGAGCACGTGGTCAGCCACGATGTCGCGGACCGCATTCTGGATTTCGTTCGATTCACGGCCGACCCCCGTGGAACGCGCGACCTTCTCGGGGCCTTCCGAAACTACCGGCGCACGTGCGACGCGAGCGGGGCGTGTCGGACCTGCGCGGCGCACGGGCCCGTGCCGTTGTTCTGCCTCGAGTCGGGCTCGAAGAAGCGAAAGGACGCGGACGATGTCCTTCCGGAGTGAGGCGGTCCTCATCGGCGCACTGGCCCTCGCGCTGCTCTTCCCCGGAACGGCCAGGGCGGACCGGAGGTATTTCGTGGAGACCTACACGCCCTACCTAGCGCCGGCCGGCGAAACCGAGGTCGAGACCTGGCTCACGTCGCGCTCCGGGCAACAGGGGACGAACGGCGCGGTCGCGTGGGATTGGCGCGAAGAGCTGGAGTATGCCTTCACGGATCGCTTCACGGCGGCGGCCTACTTGAATTTCACCCGGCCGGCCGGCGGCTCCCTTCAATTCCAGTCGCCTTCCCTCGAGCTGATCTATCGATTGGCGGATCCGGGGCGTCTTCCGGGCGACCCGGCGATCTATCTCGAGACCACGGAGTCGGGAGAGGAGCTGGAGCTGGAGCCGAAGCTTCTCCTGGCCCATCGCGCGGGCCGTCTCGTGAACGCGATCAATCTCATCGGAGAGTTCGAGTTCCGCCACAACAACAACGAGACGCTGGGGAGCGGCGGCATTCTACGAAAACTGTGGGCGTGGGAGATGAGTGGCGGGACTTCCTACGAGCTGACCCGGCATCTCGCGGCGGGCCTCGAGGCGCGTTACCGTTCCGAGTACCCGAACTTCGGTCCCCGCGCGGCCGCGGCGCTGCACCTCGGTCCCGCGATCAACCTCCAGACGGGAAAGGTGCAGATCGCGGTGGGTGTCCTGCGCCAGGTCCACGGAACGCCGCAGACGTCGGGCCATCTCGATCTCGCGGACTTCGAGCGGACCGAAGTGCGCGCGGTCATCGGGGTGGATCTCTGAGATTGTGGTTTCCTGCTCGCCCTCCTCGTCGTGACCAGCTCACCCCCGGGAGGGGGCGCCACCGAATCGCGCTGATGAAGCGACCGATGCCAGTCGCGACTCCAGCTCCTGGCCCGCCTCGCGCAGCAAGGATTCGCGACCGGGCGCCGCGATGAGCTGCATCCCCACCGGCAGGCGACCCACCATGCCCACCGGAATGGAGAGCGCGGGCGCGCCCGCGAGGTTGAACGGCGACGTGAGGCAGGACATCCGGCGCCCGAGGGTCGATCCCTCGCGGTCCCCGATCACCGTCGCGGGCTCGGGGGTCGTGGGGGCCGCGAGAATCGAGGTGTCGCCCAGGAGCTGGGTCAGGAAGGAAATCCATTCGCGCTGCACGTTCCGCGCGCGGGCGTAGTCGATGCCGCGGTACGTGAGGCCCACGGGGAGCCGGTCCTTGAGCGAAGTTCCGAACCAGTCGGGATGCGATTTCAACCGCTCCTCGTGGTATGCGGCGGCATCGCAGTAGAGGATCACCGTGTTTGCGTCCCAAACGGCCCTCACGTCCCCTAAGTCCGCGACCTCCGGGGTCCCGAGAAGCGCCGCAGCATCGCGCACGAGGCTCTCGACCCGAGGATCCACATCGTCGAAGAAGTACTGCTTGGGAAGGAGGATCCGAGCGCGCGGTGCCGGCGCCGGGCGGAAGCCGCACATCCCTTCGAGCAGCACGAAGGCGTCCTCCACCGTCCGGGCCATCGGGCCGGCGTGGTCCAGGGACCAGGAGAGCGGGGTGACCCCGCGCAAGCTCACGCGGCCATAGGTCGGCTTGAGACCGACCACGCCGCAGAGCGCCGCCGGAATCCGGATCGACCCTCCCGTGTCGGTCCCCAGGGCAAGCGGCGTCAAGCCCGCCGCGAGCGCGGCGCCGGATCCACCGGAGGAGCCTCCGGGGATGCGCTCCATGTCGTGCGGGTTTCGCGTGGGGCCGAAGTGCTGGTTGTTGGTGCTGACGCCGAGGGCCCATTCATGGACCGCCGTCTTGCCCAGGAGCACCGCGCCCCCGGCGCGCAGGCGTTGCACCACCTCCGAGTCCACCCTCGCGGGCGCCGGGCGGAAGCCGGGATGCGCGCCGGCGGTCGTCACGCGCCCGGCTACGTCGAAGAGATCCTTGATCCCGACCGGGATCCCGTGCAGGGGCCCCCGGTCCAGTCCCCGCGAGAGCTCGCGCGTCGCGGTCACGGCCGATGCCCGCGCCTCACCCTCGAAGACCTCGTAGAAGGCGTTCAAGAGCGGGTTCTCGCTCGCGATCCGCCCGAGAAGCTCCTCGGTCAGGGCCTCGGGGGTGAGTGATCCGTCCCGGAATCGCCTGGCGGCCTCGACGGCGCCGAGGGTCAACGCGAAGCGGCCTCGCGCTTCGCCTGATCTTGCAATGCCGCGCTCGCGTAGATGGCGACCTCGACCCGGCGGTTCTGTTGCCGGCCCGCGTCGGTGTCGTTGCTCGCGACCGGCTCCCCCTCCCCGCGCCCGCGGGTCTGGATGTGGGCCCGGGCGCCGCGCGACTCGAGATAGCCCGCGGCGGATTCCGCGCGTCGAACCGAGAGACCCATGTTGTAGTCGTCGGACCCGATCGCGTCGGTATGGCCCACGATGAGGAGGTCCGTGTCCGGGTACTTGTCGAGGCTGCTCGCCAGGACGTCCAGATTGCGCCTCGCCTCGCCGCGGATCCCGTCCGAATTGAAATCGAAGAGCAGGCCCGAGGCGAACGTGACCTCGATCCCCTCGCCCACGCGCCGCACGGTGGCGCCCGGGATGTCCTGCTCCAGCTCCCTCGCCTGCTTGTCCATCCGGTGGCCGATGATCGCGCCCGCCACGCCTCCCACCGCCGCCCCGATGATGGCGCCGCGCGCCGTGGATCCCGTCTGGTTGCCGATGACGCCTCCGAGCGCGCCGCCCGCGGCCGCGCCCACGATGGCCGCCTTCTGCTCCTTGGTCATCGAGGAGCACCCGGAGCCGAACGCCGTGACGAGGACCAGAAGGGCGACCCCGAGGGCTCCCGTTCGATCGGTGATTCGCATGATCTCCTCCTTGGTTGATCGGTCCGACCCGCCCCCACGTCCCCTGACTCTATAGGACGCCCGGGGCGACCCGGAATGGTATTCTCCGCGCTTCATGAAACGGTCCCCAGGCGTGAGCCGGCTTCCCAAGTGGGTCCGGGCCGCGTGGCTCCCCGGCGCCCTGCTCCTCGCCGCGCTGATCGGAGTCGCGCTCCGCTACGGCGAATCGGCGAAGTTCGCCGCGATGATCAGCCGCGCCGAGCCCATCTGGCTCGTGGTCGCCGCGGTCCTCCAGCTGGGGACCTACTTCTGCACGGCGGTCATCTTGAAGCTGGGGCTCCGCCGCTCCGGCACGCGCATCCGCATGCGCTCCCTCGTGCCGCTGGGCCTCGTGAAGCTCTTCATCGATCAGGTCGTTCCCACGGGCGGGATCGCGGGGACCGTCCTGATCATCCGCGCGCTCTCGCGCCGCGGCGTGCCGGTCGGGCTCTCCACCGCGGCCGTCGTGGTGAGCCTGCTCGGGTTCTATCTCGCGTACGCCGTCTCGGTGGCGCTCTGTCTCGTGGCGTTCTGGATTCGAAGCCACCTGAGCCCCGTGATCCTCTCGGCCGTGACTCTGGTCTCCCTGGTCACCGCCGTCATCCCGGTCACGCTGCTCTGGCTCACGCGCGGCGGAGCGCGTGGCGTCCCGCACTGGATTCGCCGGTTCCCGGGGCTCAAGCCCGTCCTGGAGGCGTTCGAGGCCGCGCCGCGCGAGACCCTGCACGACCGGAAGCTGCTCCTCTCGGTCGCCGCCCTCCAGTTCGCGATCATCCTCCTCGATGCGGCGACCCTGCGCGCCATGCTCTTGGGCCTCGGTTACTCCGTTCCGCCCGCCGTCGCGTTCGCGAGCTTCGTCCTCGCGTCGGTGATCGCGACCTTGAGCCTCCTCCCCGGAGGGGTCGGAACGTTCGAGGCGGGCTCGGTCGGAGCGCTGCGCGTGCTCGGCGTGCCCTTGGAGGTGGCCGTGGCCGCCACGCTCCTCCTCCGGGGATTCACCCTCTGGGTCCCCATGTTGCCGGGCCTGTGGCTCGCCCGCCGCGAGATGGTGAAGCAAACGGAGTAGCGCCCATGGACCACCGCCCGTGACACTCCCAGGTCTCGTCCTCTACGCGCTCCTCGGGCTCGTGCCGGTGGTGTTCTACCGCGGCGCGTCCGAGGTCTTCGAGTTTCCCAAGACCGAGCTCCTCGCGACCGGGGCCCTTCTCCTCTTGGGCGCGTTCCTCTCCGGCGAGATCCCGCGCCTCACCGCCCGCGGGTGGCGCGCTTGGTCGGGCGATCTCAGGAGACGCGCCGCGGAGGATGTGACGCGCGATCCCCTCGCGGGCGCGATCGCGCTCTTTCTCTTCTCGGCTCTGCTCTCGGCGATCTTCTCGATACGGAGGGACGCGTCGCTCTTCGGCGCCCATGAGAGCGAGGCGGGCTTGAAGACCGCGTTCGCCACGGCGGCGGTCTACTTCGCCTCGCGCTCTCTGGCGTCGCAGCCGCGCCATCTGGAGCGGATCGCGCGCGCCGCCGCCGCAGCCCTCGCGGTGGCGCTCTTCTACGCCACGCTCCAGCTCACGGGACTCGATCCGTTTCCCTGGACGAGAAGCGCCACGCTCGCCGGGGTACGCCGGGTGCCCGGCACCCTCGGCCACGCGAATCACCTCGGCGCGTACGTCTCGATGGTCCTTCCGTTCCTGCCCTGGCTCTCCGCGGGGGCGCGCTCGCGGCCGACCCGCCTCTTCTGGATCGCGCTCGCCGCGGCCTCGCTCCCGTTGCTCGCCGCGACCCTCTCGCGGGGGGCCTGGGTCGCCTGCGGCGTGGGCCTCCTCGTCTGGGGATTCCTGACGTGGCGGGCCCGTCCGCGCGGGTCGCGCGGCGGGCGGCTCGTCCTCGCGGCGGCGACGCTCGCGGCCATCGCGTTTCTGCTTCCGATCGTCACGCCCCTTCGCGTCGAGCTCCTCGATCGCCTCCGACAGATCACGGACGTGAGCGCCCCCTCGACCCAGTCGCGCTTCCATCTCTGGCGGGCCGGCATTGCCATGGCGCTCGACCACCCGGTGCTCGGCGTCGGAACCGACGGATATCTCGCGGCGTTCCCCCGCTACCGCACCCCGGCGTACTGGGGCATCGAGTGGAACGGGGTCTCCGCCAAGGCGCACAACGAGCTGATCCAGATCGCGGCCACGCAGGGAATGCTCGGCGTCCTCGCGGCCCTGCTGGTGGTGTTCTTCGCCGCGCGCGCGATCCTGGATCTATCGCGCCATCGCGACCCCGCGGTGCGAAGCGGCTCGGCCGCGGCGGGCGGGGCCCTCGCGGCGTTCCTGGTTCAGGGGCTGGTCGGGTTCACCGTGGTCTCGACCGGGATCCTTGCCGCCGCCCTCGCCGGCTGGGCCGCGGGGGCGCGTGCCGGCGTGGGCGCGAAGGCGGCGGAGCCCGCGGCCAACCCGCGCGCGCTCCGCATGGCCCGCGGGATCGCGATCGCGTGGGGGGTGATCGCGCTCCTCTG
>DASQBE010000259.1:0-6998 GCA_035635355.1 Binatia bacterium
CGACGCGGAGCACGCGGCGGATCTCGTCGAAGGCGGCGAATTCGTTGCTCTGCGCCGAGGTGCCTTGGATGAGACCCTGCTCGACTTCGCGGCGGAAGGATTCGATCTCCTGCTCCAGCGCGGGCTCCTGATGGTCGGAGAAGAGCGAGGCGGCGTGATCGAGGTGGATGACGGCCTCGTCGACCAGGCCGCGGCACATCTCGCTCCGGGCCAGCTCGAGAAGCGCCGAGCCGGTCAGCTCGGGCAGGCTGAAGCTCTCGAATCCGGCCGCAGCACGGCGGAGGAAGGTCACCGACTCGTCCAGAATCGCGCGGGACTTGCCCCGGCGCGCCCGCTTGCGCCACGCGAGACCCGCCGAGAAGCAGAGCCGGGCCAGCTCGTAGCGCTTTCCGATCAGGCTCAGGATCTCGCTCGCCTGGTCCAGATACATGCGCCCCTGCTCCAGATCGCCGTCTTCCGCGCGGGCCAGCCCGATCAGCTTGAGCGAGCACGCTTCCTCGAGGCGGTCCCCGAGGCGGCGGGCGATCAGGAGGGCGCGCTCCGCGATCCGCACGGCGGGATCCAGCTCGAGCGCGGCCAGGTGGACTTCGCCCAGCCGGCGAAGGAGCTCCACGGTGAGGTCGGATTCGGGCGCGACCTGGTCCGCCATGGCGAGCGCGGTCTCGAATTCCATGCGCGCGTCCGCGAGGGAGCCGCGATCCAGGTGGTAGTCCCCGAGGGCCTCGCGGGCCAGGATCGTCTCGCGCGGGTAGCCCCGCTCGGAGGCGACGGCCAGGGACTCGCGAATCAGCTCCTCGGCCTGGGCCCAGTCCCGGCGCTTGCGCTTGAGGTTTCCGAGGCAGCCGAGCGCCCGGGCGCGGCCCGCGGCGTAACCCACCTCGGTGTACATCTGGAGCCCGCGGCGGTAGTGCTCCTCGGCGAGATCCCAGTCGCCCATCTTGTCGTGGACGAGGCCGAGGTTGTGCACGTACGTGGCGGAGTCGTGGAAGTGCCCCGACCGCTCGCTGATCCGGAGCGCCTGCTCGAGGAATCGAACCGATTCCTTGAACCGGCACTGGTTCTTGTGGAGAAGTCCGAGGTTGTTGTACGCCGCGGCCATCCCGCTCTGGTTGTCGGCGCGGCGATAGGTCGCGATCGCGCTCTCGAAGTGCTCCCGGGCAGAATTCCACTCGCCGGTGCGCAGCGCGATGGCGCCGAGGCACATCTCGGTGTGTCCCAGGTCCACGTTGGCCGTGGTGTCGCGAAGGAGGCGGTACGCGAGGGAGGCCGCCCGATGCGCCGGGCGGTATCGGCCCCGCTCGAAGAGCAGGATGCCGAGCCGCGAGGAGAGCCTTCCGATCTGCTCCCGATTGACGTGTGGGCGAAGCTTGCGGTGGAGGTCCTGGAGGGCCTCCACCGCCTCGTTCAGATCGCCGCGGTGCCTCAGGCACTCGACGATTTGCGTTCCGGTCTTGAGAAGTACTTCCTGGCTCGCGCCCTTGCCCCGCTGCCCCTCGATCTCCAGCGCGCGGCGGTAGTATTCGAGCGCTACCGCGAAATTGTCCGCGGCGAAATAGAGGTCGCCAAGTTCCTGGGCCTTGTGGTCCCCATTCGCAGTCGCCTTTTCACGCGGCTGGGGCGGGGAATCCCCCATGGCACGGTTCGGGTAGCTCGGACGGTCTTTGGGTACAAATCCTTCCATACCGGCCCTCGACTGCCGAATGAAGCGTCGTACTGAGCGGCGAACCGGTCTCGACTAGCGCAGCCAGTAAGACCAGTTCAGTCTCATCACAGCCAAGAACAACCTCAGACCGCTCGGGGCGCTGCGCGCGATGCTTCGCGTCGCCGCGCTTCCGGCGCCTACCGCCGCCGTGACCGTCGGTGCCGAACTCCTGCTCTTGAGTACGACTCCGTCGTTGTCGCCACCGGTGCCACCCGGGGGAGTCGGACCTGTATCGATCCAGCCTCTCGGGTATGCGGAAGCGACTTTGGTGCTCGCGGGGAGGAGGCAGAGGAAAACGGCGAGGATTGCCACTGCGGCCGTGAAGCGACCTGGAACCCGGATCCTCATGTAGTGCTCCTCAGAGATGACACCCGGCGAAAAGCGGTCGCCCGAAAACGATTTTCGGGTCTTCCGTCTTCGCGGAGCCTGGGATTCCGGCCGTGTGACCGGGATCCGGAGGGAAGTCCTGGGGACTGGGCCTCGCTCTGACGGAACTACCTTTGTAAGACAAGATAGTTGGTCGAATTAGCTAAGTCAAGTGAAATGCGTGCATTTTGCGGTTACGGCGGTGAATCGGCGTCAGTTCCCTACGGGCTCGCCCTGGGCGCGCCAGACCTTGCGGGCCTCGCTCAGCACCAAGCCGTAGCGGAGGCCCCGCGTGGAGACGTAGACCCCGGACACCGGGAACCGCTTGACGAACTCGGAGAGGATGACCGCCCCGGCCGGGATGATATCGGCCCTGCCGCGGCTGACCCCCGCGAGATCGCGCCGCTGATCCAGGGGGATGGAGCAGAGGTGCTTCTCGATGGAGGTGATCCGCTCCCGGCTCAGAAGGTGGTTCTCGATGCGGGAGGGGTCGTATTTGGTCAGGCCCAGATCCAAGGCGCCGAACGCGGTGACGGTGCCGCCGACCCCGACGGCCCGATCGATCCGGTCCCCGTCGAAGGCCTCCAGCTTCTCGGCGAAGATCTCCCGGACGTGAGAACGGATCTGCTCCAGCTCCTCGAGGGCGGGAGGGTCCCCTCGCACCAGCCGCTCGGTCAGGCGAACGCACCCGAGCTCGAGGCTGATGAGCTGGGTGCCTTTTTCCCCCTCGCCGCAGATGATCTCGGTGCTGCCGCCCCCGATATCCACGACCACGGAGCGTCCATGGGTGGCGCTTAGCCCGCTCATGACGGCAAGGAAGACGAGGCGGGCTTCTTCTTCTCCGGTAAGGATATCGACGGGATAACCGATCCGCTGGGCGTAGCGGTCGGCCACTTCGCGCCCGTTGCGGGCGACGCGGAAGGCGTTGGTGCCGGCGACACGGATCTGGCTGGCGCCGCTATACTCGGCCTCGTGGACAAACCTTTCGAGGCAGTCGAGGGTCCTCGCCGCGGCCGCCTCGTCGATCACACCGGTCCGATCGAGGCCCTCGCCGAGACGTGAGATCTCGCCCATCCGATGGGCCGTCTTGAGCCGCTCCTTCTCGTCCACATCGGCGACCAGAAGACGAACGGAGTTCGTGCCGATGTCGACCGCACCGATCCTCACCATGCCTTGAGCCAGGTGTGGCGCCTGATTTTCCCTCCGGGAGAGGAATGAATCAGAGGGGCTCTCGCCCCCGCGATTGACTCCGCCAAGAGAGGAACCTTACCATGGGCCTGCCATGAATGTAAAGTCGGAAACCCTTGCCAGGTCGAAAAATGGCCCCTCTCTCCGGGGCCCGGAGCCCAGGGAGTGCCTGCTGGGGAGGACCGCCCCGGAGCTGGAGAAGCTTCTCTACGCCCTCGGGGAGAAGCCCTACCGCGGCCGGCAGATCGCCGAATGGATGTACGGCCGGGGGATGGCGAGCTTCGCCGACATGACGAATCTACCGGCCGCCCTCCGCGCGAAGCTCGAGGAGCAGTTCACGATCGGCTCGCTGAGGGAGCGCTCCCGCCGGGAGACCCCGGACCGGCGCACCCGCAAGGTCGCCTACGAGCTGCCGGACGGGGGGATCATCGAGTCGGTCTTCATGTCCACCGCGACTCGCTTCACGTTCTGCCTCTCCTCCCAGCACGGCTGCGCGTTCGCCTGCCGCTTCTGCGCGACGGGCAGGATGGGCCGGGGGCGCCACCTCACCGCGTCCGAGATCGTGGAGCAGGCGTTCCGCCTGAGAAGCGAGCTCCCGCCGGGGCAGGCCGAATACAACATCGTGATGATGGGCATGGGAGAGCCCCTCGAGAACTACGACGAGGTGCTCGCCGCGCTCACCCTCATGAGCGACCCGGCCGGGTTGGCGGTGCCCGCGAAGCGGATCACCATCTCGACCGTGGGGCTCGCGCCGCAGATCATGCGGCTCGCAGACCAGGGACACCGGTTCCGGCTCGCGGTCTCGCTCCACGCTGCGGACGACGTGCAGCGCTCGAAGCTGATGCCCGTGAACCGGCGGTTTCCGCTCGAGCAGCTCATGCGCGCGGTGCGCCACCACGTCGATCGCACCGGACGGCGGGTCACGTTCGAGTACATCCTCCTCGAGGAGCTGAACGACACCATCGCCGACGCGGCCAGGCTGGTGCGTCTGGTGGCCCAGCTGCCCTGCAAGATCAACCTCATTCCCTACAACCCGATCGGCCCCGGCAAGTTCAAGCGCCCGGCCCCGGAGCGGATCGAGCGCTTCGTCGAATACCTGCGCCCCCGCGTTCCGGCCGTCACCGTCCGCTACAGTCAGGGCGTGGAGATCGGCGCCGCGTGCGGCCAGCTGGCGGGCGAGGAGGAATCGGCTCCTGGCTAGAGGCGAGACCGGAGGAAACATGCTCGGCACCCTTCGCCGGCGGCTCCTGGCCCTCTTCCTCCTCATCTCCCTCATCCCCTCGCTCGGCCTGACCCTCCTCGTGACGCTCTATCTCTCCCGGAGCATCACGGCCCTTCGAAATCCGGAAACGGAGCACGCGCTCGCGCAATCCCTCGAGGTGATCCGGGAGGGCATCGAGCGGCTGGGGAGCGACGCCCGCCAGCACGCCGAGGTCCTGGCCCTGGACGCGGACACCCAGCGGCTGCTCGCCGCGGGCAAGATCCCCGACCTGGAGCGCCATCTCCGGGAGGAGGCGAGGAACCGCGGGCTGGACTACATCTGCCTCTATACCGTTGAGCCCAAGGTCGCGCAGGTCTTCGGGGACAGGCTGGGGCCACGCATCACCCTTCCCCAGCCCGAGGAGGCCTCGCTGCGGGGCGCGCTGGAACAGGGCGGCCTCATCACGGGAGGGGACGCGCCCCGGCAGGTGAGCGGGGCCGCGCCGCTCGGCAAGACCTACATGCTGCTCGCGGGATACCAGCTGGATCCGGAGATCTCGAACGAGATCCTGGCGCTCCAGAAGAACCTGACCATGTACCGGAAGCTGGGCGTCTACACCTGGATCTCGGAGCGAAGTCTCTGGATCTTCGCGGCGCTGTGGACCCTGGTCCTGGGACTTCTGAGCTTCGGGCTCGCCTACTTCGTCTCGCGCGGCACCGCGCGGCCCATTCTCGAGCTGCGCGGCGCGATGGAGCGGGTCTCCGGGGGGGACCTGGCCCACCGCGTGGCCCCGTCGGGGACGGACGAGGTGCGCTTCCTGGGAAACGCGTTCAACCAGATGGTCGAGGAGCTCCAGACCTCCCGGCGCGCGCTGGTGCGGGCCGAGCGCCTCGCCGCGTGGCGCGAAGTCGCCCGCGCGGTCGCGCACGAGATCCGCAATCCCCTCACGCCGATCCAATTCGCGCTGGAGCGCCTGCGCGAGGAGGCACGGCGCCCCGAAGCGCCGCGCAGCGCGGTGGTCCAGGAGAACGCGGATCTGATCCTGAACGAGGTGCACTCGCTCCAGGAGTTCGTGAACGCGTTCTCGGCGGTGGCGCAGCTTCCGGAGCCTCGGTTCGCGGCCTGCGACGTGGGAGCGATGGTCGAGGACGTGGCCAAACTCTACCGGGGATCCTCCCCGATCGAATTCCGCGTTGAGTACGCCTCCCCCCTGCCCTTAGCCTGGGCGGACGAAGCACAGATCCAGCGCGTGCTCGTGAACCTCATCAAGAACGCCCTGGAGGCCTCGCCCGGACGCGGGGCGGTCACGCTGCGCGTCCTCCGGGATTCACCCGCCGAGCCCGCCCTCAAAGTCGAGGTGGAGGACACGGGCCCCGGGATGGATCCCGCCACGCTCGAGCGCGCGGTGGCGCCCGGGTTCACCACCAAATCGACGGGGAGCGGATTGGGACTGACCCTGGTGCAGAGAATCGTGGAGCAGCACTCGGGCCGCTTCGGCCTCGAGAGCAACCCCGGCATCGGCACCCGGGCCTGGTTCACCCTGCCCCTCGCTCCGGAGGGTTCGTCATGACCCAGCCGCCGCGCACGCGCGTGCTCGTGGTGGACGACGAGCCCTCGGTGCTCTTGGAAATAGCCGGGGCGCTCAAGCGCCACTACGATGTCGTGACCGCGCAGAGCGCGGAGGAGGCCGAATCCATCCTCGCGAAGGACCGCGTGGACCTCCTGCTGACCGATCTGCGCCTCCCCGGGAAGGACGGCATCCATCTTCTGGAGGCCGTGAAGGCGCAGAACCCGGATCTGCCGGTCGTGATCATGTCCGGACACGGCACGATCGAGGAGGCCGTGCGCGCCACCCGCATGGGCGCCGCGGACTTCGTGGAGAAGCCCTTCGGCCCCGACCGGCTCAGCGTGACCGTGGAGCGCGCGCTGGAGCTCCGCGAGCTCCGGCGCGAGAACGAATCGCTGCGGAGCCAGGCCGTCCGGCTGGACGAGATGGTGGGCCAGAGCCACGCGATCGAGCAGGTGCGGGCCGAGGTCGCGAAGGTGGCCAAGAGCGACGCGAAGGTGCTCATCACCGGGGAGAGCGGCGCCGGCAAGGAGCTGGTGGCCCGGGCCATCCATCGGGCGAGCGCCCGGAGCCGGGGACCGTTCGAGAAGCTGAACTGCGCGGCCCTACCCAAAGACCTCGTCGAGAGCGAGCTCTTCGGATACGAGAAGGGCGCCTTCACCGGCGCCGCGCAGATGAAGCGCGGCCGGCTGGAGGCTGCGGACCGCGGAACCCTTTTCCTGGACGAGGTCGGCGACATGAGCCTCGAGACCCAGGCCAAGTTTCTCCGCGCCATCGAGACCGGCGAGATCGAGCGGCTCGGCGGCACGCGAACCCTCCAGGTCGACACGCGGATCGTGGCCGCGACGAACAAGAACCTCGCGGAAGAGATCCAGGCCGGCCGCTTCCGGGAGGATCTCTTCTACCGGCTCAGCGTCGTGCCGATCCACGTTCAGCCGCTCCGCGCGCGGCGCGAGGACATCCCGCTCCTGATC
>DASQBE010000260.1:0-20413 GCA_035635355.1 Binatia bacterium
GAGGACATCCCGCTCCTGATCCAGCACTTCATGGCCCGGCTCGGGCAGGAGCACGGCCGTTCGATGCGGCGGATCAGCCCGGAGGCCATCGAGGCGCTCACGCGGTACTCCTGGCCGGGCAACGTGCGCGAGCTGAAGAACCTGATCGAGCGGCTCCTCATCATGAGCGAAGGCGAATCGATCGGGATCCGGGAGGTCGAGGCGGCGTTGCCCGCGGGAGCCGAGGAGGAGCCCGTGAGCGAGATCCGCGCCGCGCGCGATCGCGCCGAGCGGGACGCGATCCTCGCCACTCTGCGCCAGTGCTCCTGGAACGTGACCGAGGCCGCGAAGCGGCTCGGCATGGACCGCGGGTATCTGCATCGAAAGATCAAGCGGTACGGCCTGGTGCGCGATGCGCAGACGTAGCGCTACGCTGTGGCTTCTGATTGCGGCGCCCATGCTCACCGCGCGCTTCGCCTCGGCCTCGCTGCTCCAGCCCGACTCCACCGCGGCCCAGGTTCCCGTCCGGCGCGCCGCGGAATGGGAGACCCTCGCCGCCGGGCTGCCCGAAGAGGCCCGGTTCCACCGCATCACGCGCCTGCGCTACAACCGGGTGGACGGCCCCGCGGCCACCCTGGGCGCCGCGTTCCAGACCGGACGCACCCCGGCTCCCGCGCTCTTTGCCGAGGGGACCTACGCCTATTCCCGGGAGAGGGGCCTCTACGAGGCGGGATTCGCCACGCCCTTCGGAGACCGCCCTGTCCTCACGGTCGGCGGCTCCGCCTACCGGCGCACGGCCACCGAGGACGAGTGGATCGACTCCGAGGGTGAGAACACGATCTTCGCCCTCGCGGCGCGGACCGACTACCGCGACTACTACGAGTCCGAGGGGGGCCAGGGATACGTCGCGTGGTCGCCGGGATCGGACTTCGAGCTGCGCGGCGGCGCGCGCTTCGAGTCCGAGCGAAGCCTCGCGACCCGAACTCGGGTTGCCCTGACGGGGCATCATCCGGTGTTTCGCCCGAACGTTCCCATCGAGGAGGGGGACGATCAGTCCTTCACGGTCCATGTCCGCGTGGGCCCCGCGGAATTCCCCGCGCAAGGAGGCACGCGCGGCGAGGTGATCTACGAACGGTCGGGCGCCCCCCTGGCGGGTGATTTCGAGTACGGGCGCTTGCGCGGCGCGGTGCGCCACCGGATCCGGCTCTCCAAGACCAGGGAGTTTCGCGCGCGGTTGATCGCGGGCTCCACGCTCACGGGCACGGTTCCCTTCCAGAAGCTCTGGTACGTCGGCGGGATCGGGACGCTGCGCGGCCATGACTTCAAATCGTTCGGCGGCGACCAGTTCTATCTCGTGAACGCCGAGCTCTACCAGCGCGCGCGAAAGAACATCTACGCGTTCACGTTTCTGGACTCGGGCGCGGCGTGGTTCGGGAAGGGCAACCTCGATCGCCAGCACCCCGCGCTCGACGCGGGTCTGGGCGTGCGATTGGGCCAGGGCCCGGCGGCCGTTACCGTGGCGAAGAATCTGCGCGACGGAGGGTCGAAGCCGCTCGTCGGGGTGCGGCTTGGAGGGAGCTTTTGAGGGGGATGCGCGGGCCGGTGCTCGGCGCGGCCCTGGCCCTTCTCCTCCTGGCGCCGCCCGCGGCCGCGAACGACCTCGGCCTGAGCGTGGGACCGGTGGAGCAGGAGAACGGCGCGGTCGTCGTTTCCTATCGTGTGGATCATCCCTGGACGCCGCGCCTCACCGAGACGCTTCTGGGCGGCATGCCCGCGACGGTGACGTTCGAGGTCGGCGTCTGGAAACGGCGGACGTTCTGGTTCGACAAGCTCGTGCTCGCCATCCAGAGCGAGCACCGCGTCTTCTACGATCCCTGGCAGCACACCTTCCGCGTGCGCTCGGGCTCCTTTCGCGGGAAAACGCGCGTCCTGCCCACGCTGGATTCCCTCGGCGCCTATCTCTTCTCGGAACGGCGCGTGGCGCTGGCCGCGGTGGAGACGCTGGAGCCCACGGCGAGCTATTACGTCTCGGTCCGCGCCACGATCCGCCCGCTGAGCGCCGAGGATCTGGACGAAGTCGAGGACTGGTTGTCGGGGGAAGTGAAGCCGGACACCCCGGAGCACGGCATGCGGAGCTACCTGCTCGGGCTGACGCTCAACATCTCGGGGCTGGGCGACCGGACCGCGCTCGCGAGGAGCAAGGTCTTCCGGCCCGAAACCCCGGCCGCCTCCCCGGAGTAATCACCGGGCCGTGGGGCCGGCCGACCCTCCCGCCGCGTAACTGCGCCGCTCTTGCTCGCGCTCCGGCGCGAGATCGATCTTCGTTAAGTCCGGCTTGGACAGGAGCGAGACCGTCCAGTCCACGGCGATGCGGAGCCGGGTATCCCAGCGGGGCATCTGGAACAGGTAGTAGGTCCGTCGCATCCACCAGGCCACGAAGCCCGTGAGCTCGAGACCACGCACCTCCGCGGCCGCGCGCGTATGCCCGAACGCCGCCATGGTGCCGAGTGGCTCGTACACGAAGGGCGCGCTCGCCCGTCCATCGATCGCGGCGGCGATATTCCGCGCGGCGACGCGCGCGGCTCGCACCGCGTGCTGCGCGAGGGCGGGGTACACCCCGCCATTCGGCGCGGGCGTCGCCGCACAATCCCCGATGGCCCATACATGCGGATGGCTGACGCTCCGCAGGACAGCGTCGGTCACGATCCGCCCCTTGCGGTCCCGCTCCACTTCGATCGCGGACGCCACCGGGCTCGGCACGATCCCCGGCGCGAGCACGATGGTGCCGGCGTCCACCATGCCCTCCTTCCATCGCACCCGGCCCGGCTCGATCGCGACCACCGGCGTCGAGGGGTGCAAGTGAGCGCCGCGGTAGCGAAGGATCCGCGTCGCGTACGCCGCCAGGAACGGCTTCGCCTCCGGAATCAGTCGCTCGCCCGCCTCGAACAAATGGAACGCGAGCTCGCGGGCCTGGATCCCGGGGTAGTAGCGCATCTCATCGCGCATGAAGGCCGAGAGCTCGCCCAAGAGCTCCACGCCCACCAGGCCGCCGCCGATCACGACCACGGTCAGGAGCTTGGCGCGCCGCACGGGGTCCGGCTCCACGTCCGCGCGCTCGAGCCGCTCGATGAGATGGTTCCTGAGGAGCAGCGCATCCGCGACCGTCTTGAAGGTGCGCGCGTGCTCCGATCCCGGGATGATCGACATGTTCGTCCCGGCCCCGAGCGCCACGAGGACGTGATCGAACTCGAGCTCGCGCGGCTCGCCCTCGGAGACTCCGATTCGAATCGTGCGTCGCGCCACCTCCACGTGCTCGACGGTGCCCTCGATGAATCGCGCGCGCCGAAGGCACGGCCGGATGGGCTGGGCGCAGTGGCGCAGCTCGAGGATCCCCGAACACGCCTCGAAGAGAAGGGGACTGAGCAGGAAGAAATTGTCGCGGCTGACGAGGGTGACCTCGACGCCGGGCCGGCGCCCGAGCAGCCGGTCCAGGTGCCGCGCCGCCGCAAGCCCGCCCACGCCGCCCCCGAGCACGACGATGCGAGTGCGTGACTCAGGCACGTTTCAACCTGGATGGCTTACGGCGCGTCGGACGAGCCACCCTCGGGCGCGGGCGGGGACGTGGGCGGCGCCGGCGCGGGCGGCGGAGGCGGAGGCGCGTACCACCCCGCGCCCGCCGGGGCCGGCGACGCGGGCCCCGCGGCCTGCGCCACCGGGTTCTTCCCGAACCGCGTCAGAACCATCGCGCCCATCCCCGCCGTCATGAAGACGAGGCCGAGCACGACCGAGGCGACGGCGAGCGCGATTCCGACCGGCATCACGAACAAGAGCCCGAGGAAGCCGAGGAGCTTGCCCACGATCTTGAGGCCCAGGATCAGAACCGCCCCGACGAGCACGGCCTTGAGGGGCGTCGCCGCCACGCCGGGGTTTCTACGGGCCAGGATGACCCTGCCCAGATACATCGCGCCGTTCACGTAGCCCAGGAACGCGAACGCGATGATGCCGAGCAATGCGCCGACGAGCGCGAACACCATCACGATCGCGAGCAGAATGGCGACCGGAATTCCAATGATCGTGATCACGAGGATCACCATGGCGATGGCGCCCACGATCACGATGGCCGGAATGATCACGATCATGGCCATCCATGCGGCGAGGCCCCAGAGGAAGGATTTCCCGAACGCCAGGCCCATGCGGTCCACCGCGTGCTCCATGCGCTCCCGGACCAGGAGAAGGCAGAGCCAGGCGAGGAAGGCCACGATCAGGAGCTGACAGAACGCCCCGATGATCCCCGCCAGCGTGCCGAGGCCCACGAGCCCCATGAGCGGGAGCATGCCCCGCACGTGGCCCCCGTGGGGCCACCCGCCGACCGAGACGTTGCTTCCCAGGACGCGCCCGTCGCCGCTCACCGTCGTGGATCCACCGACGCTCACCGCGTCCCCGTGGACGACGCCGCTGTCGCTGACCGAGACGCTGCCCCCGACCGCGGTGCAGTCCCCTTTCACGCTGCCGAGGACGTGGATCGACCCGCCGATGGCGACCACGCTGCCGTCGATCACCATGTCCTTCGTGATCTCGATGTCCTGGCCGAATCGCACGAGATCGTTGTCGTGCCCATGATCCGGGGGCTCGGGAGCGTCGGGCGTGTCCGGCGTATCCGCCTTGTCGGCCTTGTCGGCCTTGTCCGCTGCGTCGGACTCCTCCTCGTTGTCCGAGCTCTCGTCCGCGTGCGGGGTCCGCACCCGCTTCGCGGTCGCGTGCTTGCTGTCGATGACATGGACCGAGATGCCCTCGTCACGCGAATCGGCGGCGCGGGCGGCGCTGTCGGCGGCCGCCTTCGACCGGCTCGCGGCCGTCGCGCCCTGCGCAGGCGGAGCCTGCGCGAACAACGCGGCGAAGAGGAGAACGAGGAGCGAAGCCGCTGCGACCCAGAGACGGGACTTGGTCCGCACCATCACATCAGAGCGAGAGGCAAACATGGCCCACACTCCTTTCGTGGCGGGATGGTCGCAGGAGGATGTAAAGCGCGAGTCCCAGGGTGATGAGGAGAGCGCCGGCGACCTGAACCTCGGGAGTCCGGAGCAGGACGATCGCGGCGCGCGGAATGGTCTTCAGCGCCTGCGTCGCCAGCCAGAGCTGCCGCGCCAGCGGCACGTAGAAGGCGATCTCGCTCGCGAGCCACTTCGAGCCCGCGGTCACAGCCGAGATGGAGTGATCGATGGCGGACACGATCCAGACGTAGGGATCCGGAACTCCGAGCGCCTGAGCCAGGCGCGTCAGGTTCGCGAGAAGCACGACCGTGAGCGCGAAGGAAACCGCCCCCACCGCCGCGCCGAAGCGCTGCCAGCCCGCCGTCAAGAACCCGCGCGCGCCCAGAACCTCGCGCAGGACGCGCTCCTCGAGGAGCGCGGGCGCGACGAGCAGCGGCATGCGGCGAAGCCGGAGCGTCTGGCGGCGGAAGTCCTCGAGGGCCAGGCCGCACGAGGCGCACGACGCGGCGTGACCTTCGATCACGCGCGCGACCGAGGGCGTCAGGGTGCCGTCGATCAGCGCCACCAGCTCGCGCTCACAGGCCTCGCACGACAGGTTTTCTTTCATGGCTTCGCTCCTCGCGCTCCTCGCGCGGTCAGCTTGCGTCTCAGGATCTCGTGCGCCCTGTGGAGCCGAACCTTCACCGTGCCGAGCGGGATGTCGAGCGCCTCGGCGATCTCCTCGTACGCCAGGTCCTCGCGGTAGCGGAGGTAGAGAACCGCCTGGTAGTGCTCCGGCATCTCCGAAACCAGCTCGTCGAACCGCTCGACCGAGCGTTGAATCTGGAGCATGGCCTCGGGCCCGGGACTCGGCTCCACCGCCTCCAGCAGCGGGCCCTCGTCCTCTTCGAAAAGGTCCTGGATCGAGACCGGCCTGCGTTTGCGGCGCCGGATCGCGTCCAGGGCCAGATTCGCCGCGATCTTGAACAGCCAGGTCTTGAGCGGCCGCTCCGGATCGTACGTGTGGAGCGATCGCAGGACCCGGATGAAGGTCTCCTGCGCCACCTCGGCGGCGTCCTCGGGATTGCCCGTGATACGCCACGCGAGGTTCACGACAGGCGTCTGGTACCGCCGTATCAGCTCACGATACGCGCGTTCCTCGCGCGCCAGGCACCGCCGGACCAGGTCCCGCTCTTCGGACAACGCAAACCCTCGAGTCCTCGATGCCGCTCAGATTCTGTACGTTTCGGGCCCGTACCAGGTTTCGCCGACCTGAGGCATCGGGCGCGCAAGCTAGTGGCCTTATCCTCTGTCCGTCAAGGGTTTTCCCTTGACGGGCCACGCCCCCGAACCCTAGCGTCGGGCGCCATGACCGAGATCGAGTCCCTCTACGCCCGGGAGATCCTGGATTCCAGGGGAATGCCGACCATCGAGGTCGAGGCGGCCCTCCGGGGCGGCGCCATCGGCCGTGCCGCGGTCCCCTCCGGGGCCTCGACCGGCTCCCGAGAGGCCCTCGAGCTCAGGGACGGAGACCCCAAGCGCTACCTCGGCAAGGGGGTGGCCAAGGCGGTCGCGAGCGTCAACGAGACGATCGCGGGGCACCTGGTCGGCGAGGACGCCGACGATCTGGCGTATCTGGATCATCTTCTCATCGAGCTGGACGGCACCCCGAACAAGAAGAACCTGGGCGCCAACGCGATCCTCGGCGTCTCGATCGCCCTGGCCAAGGCGGCCGCCGAGGCCCACGTGCTCCCGCTCTACCGCTACCTCGGTGGGGCCGGCGCCAAGACCCTCCCGGTCCCGCTCATGAACGTGGTGAACGGCGGCGCGCACGCGGACAACAATCTCGACATCCAGGAGTTCATGATCGTGCCGGTGGGCGCCGGCTCCTTCACGGAAGCCCTGCGCATGGGATCCGAGGTGTTCCACACGCTGAAGAAGCTCCTGCGCGAGAAGGGGCTGGTGACCGCGGTCGGCGACGAGGGGGGCTTCGCCCCCAACCTGGGCAAGAACGCGGAGGCCCTCGAGTTTTTGATGCGCGCGATCGAGAAGGCGGGCTACCGCCCCGGCGAGGACGTGGCCCTGGCACTCGACGTCGCGGCGTCGGAGCTCCACAAGAACGGGACCTATACGCTGGACGGACGCGCGGGGCTGGACGCGCGCGCGATGACGCAGTACCTGGCGGGGCTGGTGGAGCGCTTCCCCATCGTCTCGATCGAGGATGGGCTCGCGGAGTCGGATTGGGACGGATGGAAGCACCTGACCGGGGCGCTGGGGAGCCAGATCCAGCTCGTGGGGGACGACATCTTCGTCACGAACCCCGAAATCTTGAAGCGCGGCATCGAGGAGGGCGTGGCGAATTCGGTCCTGATCAAGCTGAACCAGATCGGAACCGTGACCGAGACGCTCGACACGATCGAGATGGCGAGGCGCGCGGCCTACACCACCGTGATCTCCCACCGCTCGGGAGAGACCGAGGACACCACGATCGCCGACCTCGCGGTCGCGGTGAACGCGGGGCAGATCAAGACCGGCTCGCTCTCCCGCACGGACCGGGTCGCGAAGTACAACCAGCTCCTCCGGATCGAGGAGCAGCTGGCGGACGAGGCGGTCTACCTGGGCGCGGCCGCGTTCCGGAAGCTCTCGGGCGGCTCTCGCGAGACCGCGGGCGCGCGCTGAGCCGGTGATCCGCGCGCGATGATGCAATCCCCGTATCAGAGCCCCAAGGAAGCTCCCTCCCGGCGCTATCTGCGCCTGCCTCCCACCGAGATGAAGCGGAAGAGAAGGCGCGTCCTGCTCTGGGGCGCGGGGCTCCTCCTGGGGTACCTCGTCTACTCCTTCGTGGGCGGGGACAGCGGGCTGATCCGGGTCCGGGCGCTCCAGCACGAGACCGCGGCCCTTCGGGGCAGGAAGCTGGCGCTCGCCGCCGAGGCGGACCAGGTGGAACGGAACCGGAAGGACATCGCCAAGGACCCGCTCCTCACCGAGCGGGTGGCCCGGGAGCGCTTTCACATGGTCAAGAAGGACGAGGTTCTCTACCGCTACCAGGCCGACCAGGATTCGGCGCGGTAGGCTCGGCTCTTTACAAATCCCCCCGGGTGAGGCAACATACCCGCGCGGGGTGGAGCAGCCTGGTAGCTCGTCGGGCTCATAACCCGAAGGTCAGAGGTTCAAATCCTCTCCCCGCAACCATAAAAGCCACAGGGGCCCGGAACACCGGGCCCCTGTTTTTTTAGCCGCGACGGCGCATGGCCGCCGCTACCTCGCCGGCGCCCCGGTCGCGCCCGAGCCGCTACCCCGTCCCGAGAAGCTCGTCAGATAGGCGGCCACGGCCGCCCCCTCCCGCTGCCTCAGCCCCGCGCAGTCCTTCACCTGGTCCGCGGTCTTCGCCAGCTCCAGCTCGGAGCCCGACACCGCGTGCGTCGGGTCCGCGAAGAACTTCTTGGCCGCCTCGATCCGCTCGAGCGAGCAGCCGCCCGCCATGTCCGGCATGTAGACCATGTACATGGGCGGCACCTTGGATGCGATCGTCCCGAAGTTTTCGGACATCCATTTGTAGGGGACGTCCTCGTATTCGATCGAGCCCGCGATGCCCACCGGGATGGTGAAGAGCTCTTGGGGCCGGAGCGGACCCTCCAGGGAATAGCGGATGGCCTCCTGAACGATCTTGGGGTCGCGGAAGCCCCCGAGCGCGCCCAGATACCGCGCACGCTCCGCCGGGATCTGAGCGGTCTCGAACCGCTTCTTGTAGTCCTGGAACAGGGCCTCGTCGCCGCGCAGGGCCGAGAGCTGGAGCGAAGCGCCGATCAGGGAGGGATCGACCGAGCCCGGGGCGGCGATATGCTGTTTCGCGAGCGAATCGGCGAAGGCCAGGACGCGCGCGTCCTTGCCGTCGTCACCCAGGGTCAGGAGAAGTCCCGGGCGGGTGAGGGAGATTCCGTCCGCCTCGCCGGGCAGGCGCGTCATGCCGATCCGCGCGAGCGCGGGGCCGAGGGTGGTGCGCACGTACGCCGCGTAGGGATCCGCCAGATCGCGGGTGACGAACACGCGCCGGACGATGTTCACATCGTCCTCGAGCGCCGAGGTGATCTCGGTGTCCCTGTCGTCCGCGAACTTGGCGAGGAGGCGCATGTAATCGTCGCCGTGGATGAGCCCCGCGTCCAGGAGCGCCGAGACATTTCCGAGGTACCCGACGCGCTCCACCTGCGTGAGCGCCGTTCCCTCATCGTCGGCGAGCCGGTGGAGCATCTCCGACGAGACGCTCCAGCGGTAATACCCCGCCGCGTCCCCGTTGAGGTTCAGCCACCGGGGGGCCTTGCCGCCTTCGTGGGTCACCGTCATCTCCGGCTCGGTCAGGAGCACGCTCTGGGTGTGCACGGCGCTCCCGTCCGAGTACTTGAGCGAGACCGGAATCCGCCAGAGCTGCTGGGACGGGGCCGTGACGCCGTAGCCCAGGAACCGCTGTTGGCTCAGCTTCACGCGTCCATCCGCCAGCACCTCGGCGGAGACCAGCGGCACGCCGCCCTGGTCGAGGAAGCTCGTCATCGCGCCGGAGGCGTCCTTGCCCGACACCTTCGAGAGCGAAGCCCAGAGGTCGGAGCCGACCGCGTTCCCCCACGCGTGCTCTTTCAGGTAGGCGAGCACCCCGGCGCGGAAGGTCTCGGGGCCGAGCCATTGCTCGAACATGGTGAGCACGCCCTGGCCCTTCTGATACGCCAGCTCGTCCGCCGCCTGGAGGAGATTGTCCATCGCCGTCACCGGGCGGCGGATGGCACGGGCGGAGAGCCGGGAGTCGGTGCTCATCGCACGCTGCGTCCGGCGCAGGTCGAGGAGGCGCTGCCGGTACTCGGGGTAGACCTGGTCGGAGATCTTGTTCCCCATCCACTCGGCGAACGCCTCGTTCAACCAGAGGTCGTCCCACCAGTCCATGGTGACGAGATCGCCGAACCACTGATGCGCGAATTCATGCGCCATGAATACGGAAAGGGTCGAGAGCTGGCCCACGCTGACCGTCTTCGGCTCCACGAGCAGCACTTCGTCGCGGAACGTGACCGCGCCCGCGTTCTCCATCGCGCCCGGCCAGAACTCCGGCACCGCGAGCACGTCCAGCTTCGCGTAGGGGTACTTGCTGCCGAAGTAGCGCTCCAGCGCGGCGAGGATCGGCGGCGCCATCTTCGCGGCCGTGCCCGCCAGCTTCGAGGCGCCCTTCACGGTGACCACGTTCCCGGGAACGGACATGCCGTGGATCGGGACCAGCTCCAGGGGGCCGGTCGCGATCGCGAGGATGTACGAGGGAACCGGCTTCGTCTTCCCGAAGACCACGGTCTTCGCCGTCTTCCCGGGAATGGTTCTCACGATCGGCGTGTTGGAGACGGCGCGGTGCGCGTTCGGCAGGACCAGGGTGAGCTGATAGGGAATCTTGAACGAGGGCTCGTCCCAGCACGGGAAGGCCTTCCGCGCGTCATCCGATTCGAACTGGGTGAAGCAGTAGGATTCCCCGCCGGTCTCGAGGCGGTAGAGCCCCTGGGCGCGCGTGCTGAAGACGTTCGTGAAGTCCACGTCCATGGAGTAGACGCCCGGGGCCAGCGGCGCCTGGGTATGCACGGTGACCATCGTCGGCGCGCTCTGGTCATGCGTCGAGGGGACGATCCCCTTGGCGTTCCGGAGCGTCAGGCGGCGAAGGGTGAGCCCCTCCGAATGGAACTGGAACGAGTCCACGGCGACGACCACGTGGAGATCGATGTGGGCGGAGCCGGTATACGAGGGCTTCCGCGCGTCCAGATTCAGCTTGAGCCGCTCGGATGTAGGAAGAACATCCCGGAGCAACCGCCCGGAGCCTGAAGCCAGGGCGGGGGTTGCGGGCATGGCGAGCGCGAGAAGGAGGATGACGCCTGGGATCAGAGCCGATGGACGTGCGAACCGCATAGAGCCCTCCTGGCAGTGCTGCCGGCGACGAAGTGATATCAAATACGGCGAAAACGCGCTAGTATAGAGATGTTTTCCCCCCTCCCGCGAGACAGAGCCGGACACCCGCGATCGGGAGACAACACCATGATGCCCCCATCGTTTCTGCCCGCCCGCCGTCACGCTTCGGGGATCACCGCGACGCTGAGCCTTCTGGCCCTCCTCGCGCTCGTCCCTCCAGTGTGGGCCACCGTGAAGACGGTGAGCGTCGCACCTCCCGCGCCCGCCTCATGCGATTCCGTGACGATCACGGTCGCGGGGGACATTCCCAACAGCTGCTACGAGGTCTCGACGGCTGAGATCCGCGGGCCGGAGTACCTGCCCTGCGCCAGGCCGCTACCCTGCCCCGCAAGATTCAGGGTCGAGATCACGGTCCGCGAGCCCAATCCGGTCATCGCGCGGTCGTGCCTCGCGGTCGTCTCGCCCTACACGCGGTCGTTCCAGGTTGGACGGCTCTTCCCCGGCCCCTATGACGTGGTCGCGCACGAGCGCGTGATTCCTTTCTCGGCCGACTCCACCGATTCGGTCGTGGCCGAAAGCTACGCCATGGGAGCCTTCACGGTCGGGCCCGATTCGAGCTGCGCCGGAAGCCTGGGGTGCTTCCTGCTCACGCTCGTGCCGGACCTTCCGGACGGGAGGTTCCCGGTCGATCCATCCCTGTGCACCGCCTCGGCGCTTCCCGGCGGGACGGCCTGCCTCGGCCTCGCCCTCACGAACTCGCGGACCGTCGGCGGATTGCAGGTCACGATGGACGTTTCGGGTCGCGCGTCGTCCGCCACGCCCGATGGGATCCTCCACCCGGTCTCGGTCGAAGCGATCGGCCGCGCGGCCGGGTTCCAGGTGGGCTGGTCGGCCGTGGGGTCCCGGGCGAAGTTCCTTCTCTACTCGACGAGCGGGGCATCCATCCCGGCGGGCTACGGCCCCGTGGTTCGCATTTGTTACTCCATCGCGCCCGGCGCCGTTTCACAAATATTGGAGGTCTCCCCGACCGCGGCGATCGCCGCCGACCCGGCGGGCGACTCCATCCCGCCGTGTCCGACGTTCGCCATCCCTCTGGGGGAGATCTGCATCGGGACCAGGGCTTGTGATGTGAATGGGGACGGCACCTCCGACGTGCTCGACATCATCCGCCTGGTGCGCTGCGCCCTGGCGAACCCCGCCGATTCCCTCCCGGCCTGCCCCGATTCCATCGCGGCGAGGACGGACTGCAACGGGGACGGCGCGGTCGACATCCGCGACGTGATCTGCTGCGTGCGAAAGATCGTGGAGCTTCCGAGCGGCCTCGGCGAGGTCATACCGTCCCTGACGCCTCGGAGCGGCACGATTCCCGCGCGCGTGAACTCGATCAGCTTCGAGGGAACGCCGCGATGGATCAATGCCGTGGACGGCATCGCGACCGTCCGGATCGAGACCGCAGAGAACTGGGGTGGGACGCAATTCGTGATCAATCCAATGGGCGCGTTGAGCGTCAGATCTTTCACCTCGCCGGTCCGGATCCGCGGCTTGAGCCTCGACGCGGCCAGCGTGCGGGCGGGGTCCGAGTTCGAGTCCGCCATCGACGGGTCCGGCATCGCGCATGCCCTCCTCGTTCAAACAGCCGCCGATGCGCGTCCCGCGCACACGTATCGGGTCCTCGTTCGCCTCGAACGCGCGCCATCCGACGCGGGACCGGGGACGGTCCGGATCCAGGGCGTGAAGGCCGGCACCTCCGAGGGCTTCGCGGCCGACATTTCCCTGTTCAATCCGAGCATCGCCGTGGATCCGGAGGCGCCAGGCGCCCCGGCCCTGCTCGCCGCGCACCCCAATCCCACCTCGGGCCAGACGGAAATCGGCTTCACCCTGCCGGCCGACGGGCGAGCCACGCTTCGCGTGTACGACGTGGCGGGGCGGCTGGTGCGGACGCTTGCCGAGGGCCCGATGACCTCCGGGATCCACCGCGCCAGCTGGAACGGGAGGGACGACCGCGGACGAACGGCGAGATCGGGGATCTACTTCGCGAAGCTCCAGGTCGGGAAGACGCTCCGGTCGGAGCGGATCTTGTTGTTGCGCTAGACTGGGGCCATGCACTCGCCGGATCCCGTCGCGCAGTACCTGACCTATGTCCTCTTGATGCTCGCGCCGCTCTGGTTGATCGGATGTTGAGCGGCGCGGGCGCGAGCTAGGAGCCGATCGGCTCCCACGCGCCGGACTGATCGCTCAGCCGGGCCGCGTCCAGTACCCTCTGGATCTCCACGCCACCGCGGAAGTCGGGGCTCGCGGGCATGTCGTCCTGGATCGCCGCGCGGATCATCTCCAGCTTGACGAGGAACGGAGCCAGGAGCGCCACTTCGGGCGTGGGCGTGAGCGCGAGATCCTCCGGGATCGGGATCCCCTCGTGGGATCCGTCTTCCCTCGGCCGCCCCAGCCGGTACCCGTCCAGCACGGTCATCTGATCGGCCGAGCCCAGCACCTCCATGCTCTGCCCCCGGACGTGGGCGCCCCCGAAGAGGTCCACCAGCCCCCGCGCGCCGCTCTCGAAGCGCACGGCCAGGGCGAAGCTGTCGTCGGCCGTGATGCCGGCCAGCGCGGGCGGCGCGTCCGCCGACTCGGCGGCGAGCGTGCGGAGCGAGCAGAAGACGCTCCGGATCGGCCCTCCCCAGAGGATGAGCTGGTCGATGTGGTGGGAGCCGAGAGCGCCGAGATAGCCGCCCCCTCGCCGTTTCTCCGTGAGCCAGGTCAGACGGCGCGTGGGATTCCGAGCCCACCCGGGGATCCGGTCCCGGATCGTGATGTGCTCCACGCGGCCGAGGGCGCCCTCGCGGATCTTTCGCGTCAGGGTCTCGCGGGCCGGATAGTGGCGGAACTCGTGGTTCACCACGTTGACCCTGCCCTTGGCGGCCGCGAGGGCCGCGAGCTCGCGTGCCTCCGGAACGTTCATCGCGAAAGGCTTCTCGCAGAGCACGTGCCTTCCCCGCTCCAGCGCCGCGCGGGCCATGGGATAGTGCTGGTCCACGGGGGTTGCGATCGAGACCAGGTCCGCGTCCACCTCCTCCAGCATCCGCTTCCAGTCGTCCGTCGCGTAAGGGACCGAGAACTCCGAGGCGACCCGCTTCGCGTTCTCCAGCGTTCCGCTGGCCACGCCGGCGAGCGTGAAGGCCGGGTGGCGGGTGAATCCGGGGGCGTGGACCAGCGCCCCGAATCCCGTGCCGATGACGAGGACGCGAATCGGTGGAGGAGACATGGGGCGCGATCATACCAGATGGAATCGGGCTGGCCCGCCGTGCGCGGTGCCGCGATAATGGCGCCGAATGGATGCCACCCAAACGCCGCGCGCCGTCCTGACCTCGAGCGAGAGCCGCTTCCTCTGGGGAGCGGGCACGTCCGCCCACCAGATCGAGGGCGGAAACGACCGGAATGACTGGTGGGACTGGGAAGGGCTCCCCGGGAAGATCCGAAACGGCGACCGCTCCGGCGCGGCCTGCCTCGGCTGGCAGCGCTACGAGCAGGATCTCGACCTCCTCAAGTCGTTCGGGCTCGACGCGTATCGTTTCTCGCTCGAGTGGAGCCGGATCGAGCCCGAGCCCGGACGCTACGACGACGCGGCGCTCGAGCACTACCGCCGGGTCCTCCTCGCCTGCCGCGCGCGCGGGATCACCCCGATGGTGACGCTCCATCACTTCACGAACCCCCGTTGGTTCGCGGCGCTCGGCGGATGGGAAGAGAACCGGAACCTGGCGCACTTCGTCCGTTACGCGCGCCTCGCGGGCGAGCGCTACGGAGACCTGGTGGATCTCTGGATCACCATCAACGAGCCCGAGGTCCTGGCCCTGCACGGCTACGACGAAGGCCGGTGGCCCCCCGGCGTCCGGGACCGGTCGCGGATGCTCCTCGTCATCGCCAACCTGCTCGAGGGGCACGCGCTCGCCTCGGCGGCCCTGCGCGAGTCGGACCGGGTCGACGCCGACGGGGACGGTGCGGCGGCCCGGATCGGGGTCGCGAAGCATTGGGCCCTTCTCGAGCCGCTCCGGCCGTGGATGCCGCTGGAGCATCTCTCGGTCGGGATTCAGCACCACGTGTTCAACGTCGCGATCGCGCGCGCCCTCTGCGGCGAGCCGATCGACCTCTCGGTCCCGGGCGCGCGTCCCGTGCGGCGGCGCGTCGACGCCCTGCGGGGCTCGTCCGACTTTCTCGGCGTGAACTACTACACCCGCTGGATGATCAGCATGTTCGGAACCGAGCCGCGCGTGGCGAGGCCGGGGGCCGCGGTGAGCGATCTCGGCTGGGAGTTCTACCCCGAAGGTCTGGAGCGGGCGCTGGTGAGCTGCGCCGCGTTCGGGCTCCCGCTCTATGTCACCGAGAACGGGATCGCCGATGCCGGCGACCGGCTGCGTCCGGCCTTCATTCGAGAGAGCCTGGCGGCGCTCGATCGCGCCCGGGGACGCGGCGCCGACGTGAGGGGCTACCTTCACTGGTCGCTCCTCGACAACTTCGAGTGGGACGACGGTTACGACGGGAAGTTCGGCCTCTGCGCGGTGGAATTCGACAAGGCGGACCGCCCGAGGAATCCGCGTCCCAGCGCGCAAGTCTACGCGCAGGAATCGGCCCGGCGCAGGATCGCGCCCTCCCTGGCGGCCCCTCCCTAAAGTTACATTCCTCGTTCCCGGTTTGGGCATCCCCCGTACGCGGGAGGCGGGGCGTGTATTACGTCCAGGACTCCGACAACGACGTCTATCTTGGCCCCCCTGTGACCCGGGAGCCACGCCGGCGCGCCGCGAGCCGCACGCCACCGGTCCGAACAGAAGGTTACCGGCCCTCTAACTCTCTCCGACCCAAGCCACTACGTGGGTTAGGCTCGCTCAACTTGCTGGCATGCGGGTTGCAAGTGCATACACCGGACTTGGTTCTCACCCGCTGCACATGCTTGGGGAATGGTTCGGACAGGAGGAATCCATGAGCCGCTTGGGTCTTTGGATCGCGTGTTGGGTGATGGCGCTCTCGCTCACGTTGCCTCTCTCGAAGGCGAGCGCGCACACGGACGTCTCGATCAACTTGCGTCTGGGTGATCCGTATCGGGGACCGCAGCTCGTGTTCCAGAGCGAGCCCGACGTGGTGGTGGTGCCCGGAACCCGGGTCTACTACGTGCGCGACTACGACTACGACATCTATCGCTACGGCAGCTACTGGTACTACAACTACGATGGTGGGTGGTACCGCTCGAGCCGGTACAACGGACACTTTACGTACGTTGGGCCCCGCGCGGTCCCGCGGTCTGTGGCCTACGTTCCCGTCCGCTATCGCAGGCACTGGGGTGGCGGGAACGGTCGCGACTTTGGGCGCGAGCGGGCGAGGGACAATTGGCACGACAACGACCGCGGGCACGAAGACAATGGGCATGGCCGCTGGCACGAGGACAACGGCCGCGGGCACGGACACAACCACTGAGACAATGACCTAGGCGCTTCGTTTCCCGAGGCACCGTGTGGGGGTCCCGAAAGGGGCCCCCATTTCTTTTCCCGCCGTTTGTCCACGTTTCCAATGTCGGACGAACGCTGGCACCGAATGGTACGGACGGAACGGAAATGGCGCGACCTCGTTCCCGCCAAACGACTGCGGTTCGATGGATTAACGACCGCCCATTCGCTGGCACGGCCATTGCTTTTTAGCTCACCAGTAGCACTTTTCGCGGAAAGGAGGTTTCCATGAAACGCATTTCGATTTGGACCGTGTGCGCGGGTCTCGTTCTGCTGCTGGGCGCGGCTCACCCCGCTCAAGCAAGAACCAACGTGTCGATCGGTCTGCATTTCGGCGATCGATACGATGGCCCGGATCCCTACTGGAGTGACCAGCCGGCCGTGGTCCTCGTGCCGGGCACGGACGTCTATTACGTCCAGAACTCCGACTACGACATCTATCGCTATGGCCGGTACTGGTACTACAACGCCGACGGCGGCTGGTATCGCTCGCGCAGCTACCGCGGCCCGTGGATCTACGTCGGGTACGAATCGGTACCGCGTCAGGTCGGGTATGTGCCCACCCGGTATCGCCGGCACTGGAGCCAATTCCGGGACGATCGCTATCGATACACGTACAACCGGAGAAACCACGGCTGGCGTGATCGGAACTACCAGGACCGCGGATGGAATCGTGACCGCAACCGAGATCAGAATCGGGACCGCTACGATCAGAACGGCCAGAATGGTCAGAACGGTGATCCCAGAGATCGCAACAACGACGGTCGCGTCGACTGGAGAGATCAGAACCGGTAGCTCTCACGTCTAGATTCCGGGGACCGAGCATGGCTCCGGGATCGGACGCTACGAGGAAACGAGGGGCCTCGAACGTTGAGGTCCCTCGTTTTTTTGCGCCTACGCCCGCCCGCGATTCACGAGCCAGATCCCGAGCAGGATGACGGCGCCGCCGAGCATCGTCCCGAATCGTATTGGCTCGCCCAGCACGCAGGCAGCGACCGCGACCGTGACCAGCGGCTCGAGATAGAAGAAGGCTCCCACCTTGGACGCGGGCAGGTGCTCGAGCGCGTCGTAGAAGAACACATACGCCACCCCGGAGCAGCCAACGCCCAGAAAGATCACGGCCCAGAGCGCCGAGCTCGAGAGGGGCCCCATCCCGTGATATCCCGACTGGGCCACGAAGAGCACCGTCGTGAGCCCCCATCCGAGAAGCATCACGTAGAACATCATGAGGGCGGCCGGGTGTGATCTCAGCCCCCGCCGCGAGAGCACCGAGAAGACGGCCCAGTTCACGGTGCTGATCAGGATGAGTGTGTCTCCCGGCGCGCCCAGGCGCCCGATGACGATGGCGCGAGGATCGCCCCGAGCCACCACGAGGAGGACCCCCAGCGAGGCGATCAGGATTCCCGCGACGGCGCCCGGACCCACGCGCTCGCGGAGAAAGAGCCGGCCCAGGATCGCGATGAAGAGGGGCGTCGAGGCGATGATCCAGCCGGTGGTGGTCGCTTGCGACGTGACCAGCGCGTTGGATTGGAGCCATTGGTGAAACGTGATCCCGAGGAAGCCCAGCACCAGGAAGTATCCGAGATCGCGGACCGGGACCGGCCGGAGTTGCCGCCGCGCCAGCACGAAGAGTCCCAAGACGGGGATCCCGAGCGCGAAACGGGTCCAGACGAGCGCCACGGGAGCCACCTCGCGCAGCGCGATTTTCGTCGCGACGAAGGAGGCGCCCCACACCGCGACCGCGAAGGCGGCCTTGAGCAGACTCACCGCGTTCGAGCGATTTCCGCTAGGATCGCTTGGAGAGGGGGGACTTGTCATGACTCAGACGCAGCTACTCAAGAAGATCCAGCGCGCCAACTGGCGCTCGCTCCAGAGGGTCGTTCGGCGGGCGTACCAGGAGGGGTTCAGCGCGGGGCTCGTTCGCGCACACGGAGCTGGCCGGCGCGGCCGGACCATCCGGGCCGACGCCCGCGTGGAGGGCCTGGTGCGGCGGATCGAGCGGCACTTCGGCCTCGACCGTTACGCGTTCGAGGTGCGCGTGGTCCACGCCGCCTCCGGCCGTAGGATTCCCGCCCGCGATCTCCTGGTGAAATACCTCGTCGAGGACTGATCAGCGAAGAGGCCGGAGAATCTGGCTGAAGCGCGGCCAGTTCCGGTCGCCGTCCCAGGAGAAGTAACGAAAGATGGCCTTTCCCCGGATCAGGTCCAGGGGTAGCGGGCCCCAGAAGCGGCTGTCGAGGCTGTTGTCGCGGTTGTCCCCCATCATGAAAATCGTCCCTTTCGGAACGACGAGCGGTCCGAAATTGTCGCGCACGGAGACCTCCCGGGGGACGATGCGGTCGTCCTCGTGGATGGCGTAGGGCTCGTCCTGCTTGACCCCGTCCACGTACAGGACCTTGTCCCGGATGGCGACCGTCTGCCCCTCCACGGCCACGCATCGCTTGACGAAGTCCTTCCTGAGATCGACCGGGTAGCGAAACACGATGATGTCGCCGCGCCGCGGCTTCCGGAAGCCCGGGAAGCGGTGGTGCACGAACTGCGTATTCCCCAGGCCCAGATCGAGCTCGGGCCCGTAGACCAGCTTGTTGATGTAGATGAAATCGCCGACGAGGAGGGTGCGCTCCATGGATCCGCTCGGGATCTGGTAGGCCTGCGCCACCATACTTCGGAAGATGAGCACGGCCAGGATCCCGATGGTGAGCGACTTCACCCACTCGCGGAGATCGGACTTCCTCTGGACCTTGCTCTTGTCCTTGCCCTTCGGTTTCGCGCTCAATTCAAGACTCCATGACCTTGGCCGCGACCCGGGACGCGGGGGGCCGGTTTCGGTCCGCGCGGGCCGGTTCGCCTGGGACGCTGGCCCCCGTAACCTCCTCCGCGCCTGAGGCGCCCACGGCCGCGGAGCGCTCCACCCACCAGTCCTCGATGCGCGGACCCGCCCAGAACGCCAGCAGCGTGATCACGAATCCGGCGAGGATGTCGACGACCCAGTGGTGGCGCAAGTATACCGTGCCGAGGACGAGTCCGGCAGCGAATGGAATCTGAACCCAGGCGAACCACCGCTGGTAGCGCCACGCCAGGAGCACCGCCAGGAGCGCCAAGGCGCAGTGGAGCGAGGGGAACGCGCCGTAGGCGGTGAGGGGAATCGCGGCCGCTGCGGTCCTGGTGTAGTCGAGCAGGGCCAGGCCATGGAGCGGGACCGAGAACGCCGAGGGGATGAAGAGCCGCGGGGCCGAGGCCGGCCACGCCACGTATCCGATGTACCCCAGATAGAGGCAGAACACGACGCTGACCATGGTGTAGCGGAACGCGCGGTGGTCTTTCCTGAGATAGAGAATGAGCCCCAGCATCGGGGCGAGCACGTAGAAGAGCCAGTAGCAAACCGTGAAGAAGTCCGTCAGGGCCGGATGGATGAAGCGCTCCGCCCAGAGGGTCGGCTCGAATCCGAAGAGGGCCACGTCCCAGCGGTAGAGTACTGCGGTGATGTCGGGAGCATGGAAGAAATGGATCAGGTCGTGGAGGCTCACGTAGATGTTCGCGCAGAAGACGAAGGGCATCGCGTCGCGGAGGAATGTCCACCGGGGCTTCAGGCGGATCAGGATCAGGAAGAGCGCGGTCGCGGCCACGAGCGCCGCGAGGCGCGGGAGCGCCAGGGGGTAGGCCGCGGCGGGGCCCGAGAGCGTGTCGGCATGGGCCGCGCTCATGCGCGCCAGGGTGTACGCCATGGGGACGAAGAGGAGAAACGTGAAGAACTCCTCGGGACGGAGGGCGAAGACCGCGCGGCGGATCCGAGCCGGGACGCCCCTCACGCGGCCACCCCCGCCAAGAGGCGCACCCTCGCGTCCAGCGCCACGCAGGGAGCCTCGCCGTGAAACACGAGCACGGGGTTCAGGTCCATCTCCGCCACTTCCTCCTGCTCGGAGGCCAGCCGCGAGATGCGGTGGAGAAGATCCACGACCGAGGCCACGTTCGCCTTCGGAGCGCCCCGATAACCGTCCAGCAGGGGGAATCCACGGATCTCGCGCACCATCTCCTCGGCGTCCCGGTCGG
>DASQBE010000261.1:0-1998 GCA_035635355.1 Binatia bacterium
AGCGCGTCCCGCTCGTTCCATTTCGAGACGAACGCCAGCTCTCCTTTCTTGGAGATGTCGATGCGGCTCTGGAACGGATGGAAGGACTCGAACTGAGCCGCGCGCTGCCCGCGGACCACCGACCGGACGTCCTGCTCTCGCCCACGCCACGAGGCGCTGTAGATGTTCGTGTACCCGCTGCGCGCCGAGATGAAGAAGTACCGGCAGCCGCCGAGCTGCAGCGTGTCCGGCGCCGCCACGGGTTTCAGGTTCACGCCCTCCGACGTGGCCCGCTCCTCGCCGGCCAGGGCCAGCGTCATGCGGTCCTTCACCTCGGGGAAATACTTACGCTTGAGCCCGTAGATCCAGTCCTCGGAGATGCGGCGGGTGGACACGCCGGTCACGCGCTGCATCACCTTCTCGAAGCGGTCGTCTCGATAGATCTCCGTGTAGAAGCGGCGGAGCGCGTCGTCGCCGTACGTCTGGCCGATGTACTCGCAGAGGCTCTGCCCCAGCTTGTAGACCGTGAACGTGCCGTTGTAGCGCCACAGCTCGGAGATCGCGGGAAGGCGATCCTCGAGCACCATGTCGCTCACGACCATCGTTCCCTGCGCGTCCCACTTGGTGGACCAGTACTCCGCGAGGCCCTCCGAGAACCAGAGCGGCGGCACCACGTACTGGGCCTTGCGGTGCTTCTTGTAGACCTCTTCGAGAATGGAGAGCTGGAACACGTGCACCAGCTCGTGGTGGATCACGTGGCGGAATTCGGCGTACGAGCCCGTGTACGGGAGCACCACGCGCCCCTTCGAGAACTCCGTGAAGCCCTGCACGCCCTCGGGCAGGAAGTAGGGGCTGACGTTGGTCTGCTCGAAATGCTGGTGCGAGGAGTAGACGATGAGGGGAATCGACTTCGTGACCTCGTGCTGGAATTTCCCCTTGAGGTCCTGGTAGCTGTCCTCGGCGAGCGAGAGCGCGAGGCGCGCCAGCGGCTCTTCCTCGGGATAGTAGAAGATCTCGACGTGGTCGCCGCGGAGCGTCAGCCATTGAAACGTGTTGTAGTGCACCTTGTTCTTCCCGAACGCGAAGGACTGAGCGCTCGAGCGGGACGGAGCACAGAACAACAACGCGATCGCGAGCAAACCGACGAGGAGCTTCATCTTCTTCATTCGGCGTGGCCTCTGGACGAGACCCGCTCGGCGAGACGACACGAGGTGGGAACCATGAAGGAGTATATCAGCATGAGGCGATCCGAGGAAGGAGGAATCGCCCGAAATCCGCGAATTCAGAGCGACTTGCCGAAAACCCGCGCTCCGTCGACCCATACCGCGCGCACTTTGGCTTCGTGGAGCGTCCCGGGATCCATCCGGAGCAGGTCCTGGTCGAATTGGACCAGGTCCGCGCCCCATCCGGGCGCGATTCTACCCAGAGGCATGCTCCATCCGGCCAGCCGGTTCGGCTCCTCGAGGTGGGCCCTGAGGGCGGGCGCGAGGCCGAGGCGCTGCTCGGGATGGAATGCCTGCGACGGCGGCTCTCCTCCCGCGCGGCGCAGGAGTGCCGCCTGGAGCGCGAGGAGCGGGCCGGGACGGTCGAAGGGAGCGTCGGATCCGAAGACCAGCCGGGCGCCCGCGCGCGCGAGCGAGCGGTAGGCGTAGGAGCGGGCGGTGCGCTCTCCCCACTTGCGCTTGGCCACGGCGCGATCCGTGACTTGATGGATGGGCTGAACCGATGCGATAACGCCAAGCGCCTTGAACCGGGGAAGGTCCTCTTCCCGTGCCAGTTGGATGTGTTCGATCCGGGGTGGGACCGGAAAGGGGCCCCCGCGTCGGATGGAGCCCTCGATCGCATCGAGCGCGTTCCTCACCGCTCTGTCGCCGATCGCGTGGATCGCGACGGTGAGGCCGGCCCTCCGGGCGCGCGCGCACCGATCCTCGAGCTCGGCCCGGGAGAGGACTTCCGTTCCGATGCTCGTATCATCTTCATACTCCTCCTCGAGAAGCGCGGTTCCCGATCCCAGCGTAC
>DASQBE010000262.1:0-5651 GCA_035635355.1 Binatia bacterium
AGTCGAGCGATTGGCCGCGATCCAGCATCATCTGGAACGCGCCGAGCGCGACGCTCAATAGCGCGAAACCGAGCAGGTCGAAACGGCGCGATCGATCGGTCGGGGTCTCCTGCACGAACGCCGCCAATCCGAGCCAGGCGAGAATGCCGAACGGCACGTTGATGTAGAACACCCAGCGCCAGTTGTAATACTCGGTCAGCCACCCGCCCAGGGAAGGGCCGAGGATGGGCCCGACCATGACCCCCACGCCCCAGAGCGCCATGGCCGAGCCGTGCTGCTCGCGTGGATAGGTGTCGAGGAGCACCGCCTGGGACAGGGGCACGAGACACGCGCCGAATACACCCTGCGCCAGGCGATACAGCACGATCTGGGACAGGCTCTGGGCCGTGCCACACAGCATCGAGGCCACCGTGAACCCGACCACCGACCACATGAAGACCCGCTTGCGCCCGAAACGGTCGGTGAGATAGCCCGTGAGGGGCATGAAGATCGCGGCGGCCACGATATAGGACGTCAGCACCCAGGTGATCTGCTCCTGGGTCGCGCCCATCGTGCCCTGCATGTGCGGGAGCGCCACGTTGGCGATGGTGGTGTCCAGCGCCTGCATGATGGTGGCGAGCATCACGGAGAGCGTGATGAACGTGCGGCGACGGCTCTCTGTGCTCGCCGCGGCTGCGAAGTTCATGGCCCGAGCCTCAGACGCCGAATCCCAGAACGTCGCGACGGTGCCCGGTGTCGATCTGCACCTCGGCGCTCAGTCCCGAGCGCAGAGTAGGCAGGTTGGGCGCGCTCTCGAGCCTGATCCGGACCGCGACGCGCTGGGCGACCTTCACCCAGTTGCCGGTCGCGTTCTGGGCGGGGATGATGGAGAACTCCGAGCCCGTCGCCGGGCTCAGACTTTCGACCACGCCGCTCCAGGTGATGCCGGGATACGTGTCCACGCGGACCGTGACCGCCTGGCCGGGATGAACGTGGGTCAGATCCTTCTCGGTGAGATTGGCCTCGACCCACGGGCTTGCGCTGACGACCAGGAGCATGGCCATATCTCCGGCCGAGAGGTACTGCCCGGGCGTGGGCCGTTTGTTCACGATGCCCGCCAGGGGAGCGCGGACTTCGACGTGGGTCAGGTCGAGCCTGGCCTGCTCCAGCTCCGCCACGGCCATGCGGTAGCTCGGGTGCTGCTCGACCGGCGCCTGCACGCTTCCTCCCAGCGACTCGGCGATCCGCTTGAGGTCCTCCTCCAGCGCCGAGATCTGTTGTTCGGTGAGCGCGACGTTCAGCCGGGACGTGTCGAGCGTTGTGGCCGGAACGTAGTTCTTGGCGGCGAGCGCCGCCTGGCGCCCTTCGTCTTTCACCGCGAAGGCGTGACGGGTCCGGGCCACCGCGATCTCGGCCTGCTTCTCCCGATAGCTCGCCCTGAGCGCGAGGAGGTTGGTCCTGGTTTGGGCGACATTGGCTTCGGCCTTCGCGACCGCCACCTGGAACGGCGCGGCGTCGAGGCGGAAGAGCACCTGGCCCGCCGCGACGGCATCGTTCTCATGAACCAGCACCTCCTGGATCGTCCCCGCGACCTGGGCGGTGATCGGCGCCTTGTCCGATTCAACATAGGCATTGTCGGTGCCAACGTAGCGTCCGCCTCTGAGGTACAGGAACAGCATGACTACGGCCGCGAGCGAGGGAACGATGACCAGAAGGATCAGCCGACGCATTCGACGCGGTCTCGAGACCGGCGACGAGGCGGCGAGGGGTTCGTCTTGATTCGGTACGTCATTCATGGATGGATGACTCCGTAGAAGGGGCTTCTTACTGGGAAGCGAGGTTGTCCCGCATTCTCCGTAACGCGGCGAGAACCGACGCGGCCTGCTTTTCGCTGAGGTGCTGCATGGCGGACTTGTGGATCGTCCTCGCGACACGCTCGATCGAGGCCAGGTGAGGCGCGGCGGCCTCGGTGAGATAGATGTGATAGGCGCGCCGATCCTTGGGGTCGGGACGGCGCTCGATCAATCCGACCCCCGCAAGCTGGTCCAGGAGGCGGGCGAGGGTGATCGGCTGGACCTCCAGCATCTCGGCCAGCTCGATCTGACGGATCCCCTCATTCCGCGATGTGTGGACCAACACTCGGGCCTGGGCGTGGGTGAGACAGCTATCTTGCAACCGTAGCTTGAAATCGCGTCGCATGAGACGCGCCACATCCGCCAGCATGAAACCCAGGCTGTCCTGCCGACCCTTCATGCGACGCCCTCCGTTGGTAGCCTTACTATATTATAAGGACTACTTACTAATCGGTCAAGCGGCGGGAAACTTGAGTCATGATCTGTGCGCGAGGACGAAATACAGGCGTGATTCCGCGAGGCTAATTTGGCAGACTGCTTCACCGAAGGGGGAGCGAAGTCGACCGCTACTGATCGGAGCCAACCCCATGACCGCTACGCCAGCGGGTCTCGTGACGAGGATGCTTCGGGAGGCCTTCGAAGGGCCCCCCGGTCCCTGGACCTACTTCACCGACACAATGGCTGGAACAGGAGTGTTCGACACCCTCGGCGGGGTGACCGCGGCCCAGGCCTCAAAGCCGGGCGGTCCCGGCCACACCACCATCGCCGCGCACGCCCATCACATGACCTCGAGCCTCGCCATTTCCGCGGCGGAGCTGCGCGGGGAGTCGGTCTCGCGCGACCGGAGCCGCAGCTGGAACGTCTCCACGGTGGATGAGACCGAGTGGGACACCCTACGAGCGCGAGTCCGCGAGGAATACGAAAAGCTCCTGGCTGCCGTGAGGACGCACGCCTCGTGGGACGATGAGGTGCTGGGCGTCGCGATGGGCGCGGTCGCCCACACGGCATACCATCTCGGCGCCATTCGCCAGCGGCTCTAGCCCCGCTACCTACCGAGGCGCTCGAAGCGGTACGCGAGCTCTTGGCCCCCGGACCCCTCGTAGGCCAGCTCGCCGATGAGCAGAGCGAACGGCTCCATGTATCGGGCCACCCGCAGCGGCCCCGCATCCTCCGGCTCGAAGCCCACGTCGCGGATCAGTCCCGCGGTGAGCTTCTTGGCGCCTTTGTCGTCGCCGCAGTACACCAGGGAGGGCCGCTTGGCTCTTCGCTTGCCCTCGAAGACACCGAACAGCACCTCGCTGGGCACCGTGCCGAAGGCGGAGACGACGTGCGCCCGGGGAGCTTTCTTGGCGAGCTCCTCCGCGCCCGAGGAGGTGTGGGCGACGACGAGATCCGAGTCGTCCGCAGCCATGGGCAGGGAACAGGTGATGATGACTTTTCCGGACAAGTCGCCGGCCTGCTTCAGCACGTCCTTCACCCGAGACCAGTGCACGGCGAAGAGAACGGCGTCCGCGTCGCGCGCGGCCTCACCCGGCGTTCCGGCCCGCGCGTTCCCCTGGGCCTCTCGCGCGAGCTTCTCCAGCTTCTTCGCGGTCCGCGCGTAGCTGAACACCACTTCGTGTCCCGCGCGCGCAAAGAGGGTCCCCAGCTTGCCGCCCATCAACCCGGACCCCAGAATGCCTATGTTCATGCCCCTCCCATCCCTTCGCCGTACTGCTCGTCGCTGACCTGCTCCATCCAATCAGCCGTCTTGCCGCCGAGCTGTTCCTGAACGGCAATGTGCGTCATGGCCGTGGTCGGCGTGGCGCCGTGCCAGTGCTTCTCACCCGGTGGGAACCAGACCACGTCGCCCGGCCGGATTTCCTCGATCGGGCCACCCCAGCGCTGCGCGAGGCCACGGCCGGCCACCACGATCAAATGCTGGCCCAGCGGGTGCGTATGCCATGCGGTCCGGGCGCCGGGCTCGAAGGTGACGCTGACGCCCAGCGCGCGGGCCGGCTCGCTTGCGGGGAATAGCGGGTCGACGCGCACCGTGCCGGTAAAATACTCGGCGGGGCCCTTTCCCGAAGGCTGTGAGCCACTTCTCTTGATGTCCACTTCCTGAGCTCCTTGTTGGCCGGCGCCGCTCAGCGACCGGTCATCTGCTCCAGATTCTCGGGGTAGCGATCTCCCTGCACCGTCGAGGCGGCGGCCTCGATCTCGCGCAGGTCGTCGGAGGTGAGCTCGATCTCGGCCGCTCCGATGTTCTCGTCCAGGCGCGACAGCTTCCGCGTTCCCGGGATGGGTACGATCCACGGCCTCCGGGCGAGAAGCCACGCCAGCGCGATCTGAGCCGGCGTCGCATTCTTGCTCGCCGCGATCCCCCCAAGCAGATCCACCAGCGCTTGATTCGCCTTCCGCGCCTCCGGTGTGAAGCGAGGCAGTGAGTTTCTAAAGTCCGTACGGTCGAATGCCGTGTTTTCGTTGATCGCCCCCGTGAGGAAGCCCCTGCCGAGAGGACTATAGGCGACGAAGCCGATTCCGAGCTCCTCGAGCGCCGGTAACAGCTCCGCCTCGGGGCCCCTCGTCCATATCGAGTACTCGTTCTGGACGGCGGTGACCGGCTGGACCGCGTGCGCGCGCCGGATGGTTTGCACGCCGGCCTCCGAGAGCCCGAAGTGCTTCACCTTGCCTTCCTGGATCAGCTCCTTCACCGCTCCCGCCACGTCCTCGATGGGCACGTTCGGGTCGACGCGGTGTTGATAGAAGAGATCGATGAAGTCGGTCTTGAGCCGCTTGAGCGAGGCCTCGGCGACTTCCCTGATGTGCTCCGGACGGCTGTCCAGGCCCACCTGGGGCCGCTCCTTCGTGAGATCCAGCTTGAAGCCGAACTTCGTGGCGATCACCACCCGCTCACGGATGGGGGAAAGGGCTTCGCCCACCAGCTCTTCGTTCGCGAATGGGCCGTACACTTCGGCGGTATCGAAGAAGGTAACGTCCTGTTCCACCGCGGTTCGAAGAAGGGAGATCATCTCCTTCCTGTCTCCAGCCGGACCATACGACATGCTCATTCCCATGCAGCCTAGGCCAAGAGTCGAAACCTCGAGGCCGCTCGTTCCGAGTTTGCGCTTCTTCACAGGTTCTCCTTTCGGGCGCGCGGAGCATCAAGGACACGCTCTATTCTACTCCCCACGCCACCAAGCAGCCCCTGGCCGAGTCGCCCGAAATCCGCTATCCTATTGTGCTGCACCAGGGACAACAACCAAGCTCCAGTTCTTTAGAGGGACCCATCCGGGATGATCGGGAAGAAGCTCCGCGCCTACGAAATCACCGACGAGATCGGGTCCGGCGGAATGGCCACCGTCTTCCGCGCCTATCAGCCCAGCATGGATCGCCACGTGGCGATCAAGGTCATCCGCTCCTCCATCCTCCACGATCCGGCGCTGCGGGAGCGATTCCAGCGCGAGGCGCGCCTGATCGCGCGGCTCGAGCACCCGCACCTCCTCCCGGTCTACGATTTCGACGGCGAGCACGATCCGCCGTACATCGTCATGCGATATCTAGAAGGCGGCACGCTCAAACAGGTGCAGCAGAAGGGGCGTGTTCCGCGCGACGAGCTTCTCTACATCCTTCGACAGCTGGCGGGCGCGCTCGACTACGCGCACCGGCAGGGCGTCGTTCATCGCGACCTCAAGCCGTCCAACGTCATGATCGATCGGGAAGGGAACGCGTTCCTCACCGATTTCGGGATCGCGCGCGCCGCGGGCGTGGACAAGGATCTGACCGGGACCGGGCTCATGATCGGAACGCCCGGGTACATGGCCCCCGAACAGGCGCGCG
>DASQBE010000263.1:0-14094 GCA_035635355.1 Binatia bacterium
GGGGTCGCCGCAGAGCATGAATCCCACGAGCTCGCCCCGGTGGCTCATGGGGACGGCGCACGCGGCTTCGCACGCGGCGATCTGCTTGGCGTTCTCGACGTAGATCGGGATCAGACCGAGATCGTCGGGCCGGCCCCGCAAGTGGATCGCGTGGCGCGACCCTCGAAGCTCGCGCGCCAGCGGCTCGTCCGGGCCGACGCGCTCCACCGGGGTCGGATCGAGGGTGCTCCCGGCGATGATGTACTCGTCGGTGCCGTTCGAGTTGAGGAACAGCGTCACCGGCCCCGCCCCCGTGATGTCCGCCGCGCGCCCGGGGATCAGACGGCAGAGATCCTGCCTCGTGGACGTGGCGTCCAGCTCGTGCGAGAGGCGGCTCCACACCACCTCGGGATCGAAGCGCGACGTGTAGAGGTAGGGCTCGAGAAGGCGCCGGAGGGTGAGGAGGAACCGACCCGAGATCGCGAGCGCGGCGAGCGCCAGAAGCGTGACGCAGAGGACCACGATCCAGGCGGCGCGTGCCAGCGACCACCCGCTCAGCGCCGAGATCTGGACGATCCCGACCGAGAGAAGCAGTGCTCCGCATCCGAGCGCGAAGGAAAGGGTCTCGTAGAAGGGCCGGAGGTGCGCCGTGACGGTGGCCTCGACCCCGCGCCGCCGGACCAGCGAGAGCGGCATGCCGAGGGAGAGGAGCCCGAAGGCGATGGAGGACTTGGCCACGTCCCAGAGCGCGAGGCGGCCCAGGAGGATGCTGCTGCAGATGAATACCAGGCACCAGGCGAAGAGGAAGATGATGCCCAGGACCGCGGGAGAGAACGCGCGCCTCCAGCGCGCCGAGAGGGCCACGTAGGTGGACTCGAAGTTCGCGCTGATGAGGGACACGTTGAGGAGCAGCATCGCCAGGACGGCGATGCCGAAGTTCGTCACGGGGACCGCTTCCCCGGTTCCGGCGGCGACGACGTTCCGGCCGAGCGGCGAGAACCAGTGCAGGGCCGACACCATCCCGATCGAGACGAGCGCTTGCAGGGTCACGAAGACGCGCCATCCGTGGCTTCGCTGGGGATCGGTGCCGCGCGCGAGCGTGATCGAGAGAAGGAGCCAGGACAGGGAGACCGGCAGCCAGCAGACGAGGGAGAGGTCCAGCCAGTAGTCCCGGTCCCCGAGGGGTATGGCGCTGATCGCCCGCGCCCAGCCCAGCTGCTGCAATCCGAGGAGGAGGAGGGCCGCGCCCGCCAGGAGCGTGACCGCGCGGTTGGGCCTCCAGATCAAGATCACGGTGCCGGAAGCGATGGCGAGGGTCGCGCTCGCGAAGATCGGGACGAGAACGAAGCTCATGGCGCCCCGTTCCTCGAGGGCGTCTCGAGGAGCCCCAGCTCGGAGAGGCGCGCCGCCAAGGACGCGAAGGCGCCGCGCCGCAGGATCCGGCGCAGGATTCCCTCGGTGCCCCCGAGCCGGAGGTAGTGGGTCCACTTGGAGAGGCGCGAGAATCCCACGGTCGGCTGCTCGGGATCGATCTCCCAGGGATGCACGTTCACCGCGAGGGGCAGCGCGCGCCTCTGGTGATACGCGGTTGCGGCCAGCGAGACCCATCCCGGCAGCAAGCGCAGATAGGCCCCCGCCAGCACCGGCACGCGAAACGGACCGAGGGGCACGGTCGGGAGGGGAAATTCGGCGATGTCGCCCGCGCCGGCCGGGATGCGGGCCGGGACGAGCGGCCCTTCCGGATAACCGTACCGGCGTCCCCGGATCGGGTAGACGCTCGAGTCGTACGCGTAGCCGGTGTCCCGGAGGACCTCGAGAGCCCAGAGCGTGCTCCGGTTGATGCTGTAGCTCGGTGCCCGGAATCCGATCACGGGCGATCCGGCGAGGTCTTCCAGCATGAGACGGGAATCCAGAGCCTCCTCTCGGAACTCGCCCGGGGTGAGCTCGGTGATCATGCGGTGCGTGACACCGTGCGACGCCACCTCGTGCCCGCGTCCGGCGATCCGCCGGACCAGGTCCGGATGGCGGCGCGCGATCCAGCCCAGGACGAAAAACGTCCCCTTGGCCCCCGACTCGTCGAAGAGATCCATCAGCCGATCGACGTTTCGCTCGACTCGGGAGGGAAAGCGCGGCCAGTCCTCTCGGGACACACGACCGGTGAACGCCTGCACCTGGAAGTAGTCCTCGACGTCGACACTCAGCGCCAAGGGCGGCTCACGGCGGGCGGCCATGGGCCGGAGCATAGATTCCCTGCGGTCTTCTGGAAAGGAGGAACTCTTGCTAGGGGACGATCGCCACGCGGGTGACCGCGCGGCCCGAGGGGCCATCCACGATGACGTTGTAGATTCCGGGCGCGACCTTGTATCCCGCGTCGGAGTGGCAGGACCAGGAGATCGCGTGCTGCCCCGGCGAGAAGGCCTCGTCGGCCAGGAGGCAGATTTTGTGTCCGGTGAGGTCGAAGACCGTCACGCGCGTGCGCTGGTCGGAGGTGGAGTCCACGTTGAGACGGAAGGTGACCTGGTCCCGGGCCGGATTGGGATAGCCGTGAACCACGGTCGCGTCCAGCGCAGCGGTCCCCGGGATCGTGACCCCCAGCGAGGCCGGCGTTCCCTCGGCCGTGTTGTCGTAGGTCGCGAGGGAGAAATCGTAGCTCAGCCCGGCCGCGGCGCTCGAATCGTTCCAGGCGGTGGCCGTGATGGGCAGCGTGGCGAGGAGCGTGGACGCGGTCTCGGAGGTAGCCCTCCGGTAGAGACGGTACCCCAGCTCCTGCCCTCCGGTCGGAACGGCATCCCAGGTCAAGAGCACGATCCCCGGCGTGACCGTGGCGCTGAAATTCCCCGGCGTGGCGAGCGTCACCGTCCCGCTCCCCGTCTGCTTCCTCGCGAGGTTCGAGAAACCCGACACGTTCGGAACCTCGTCGGAGGCCCGGATCGCGAAGTAGAGGGTGGTCGCGGCGGGAAGGCCCGCCACGATGAAGGACTCGCGCGTGCCCGCCCGAAGCGGAGGCGGCATCGTTCCGACCGAAGTGGCGGCGGCCCACCAGGCCGAGGTGTCCGCGCCGACCGCATTCTCGGAGTAGCGCATCTCGTAGGAAGAGGCGGTTCCCGTGTTCCCGTCGTCTCCGGGAGCCGTCCAGGCCAGCGCCACCGAGTCCGCGGCCGCCCGCGGCGGGCACGCGACGGTGCAAAGGAGTGCCGCCGCGCCGAGCATCGCCGCGCGCGAGGCCATCCGCGCGCGGCGAGAGATCATCCCTGAATCAAAGCGCATCGCTCGCTACCTCCAGCCCGAGGGCCGAGACGACGATGGGATCCATGGGGCCCGAGTCGGGATCCATCGAGAGGTCGTGAACCGGCGCGGGGGCCACGGTGTCCGGTGTGGTCCCCGTCGGAACGTTCGAGATGCCGGCGACGTTCCCCGAGCTGTCGGTGGCCCGGATGGCCACGTAGTACGTCCGGCTGGGGGTCAGCCCTCCGAGGGTGAATGTTTGCTGGGTGCCGCCCGCGGTGGGCGCGGGCTCGCCGGTCGCCTGCGTGGCGGAGCCCCAGTTCGCCGTGGTGATGGCCGACGTGGAGTAGCGGATGTCGTAGGACGCGGCGGTGCCGACCGATCCGTCGTCACCCGGCGCGGTCCAGCGCAGGCTCATCGACGTGCCGGTGGTCCCCGTGACCGTGAGATCGGCCACGGCCGACGGCGCCGTCTGGTCGCCCGACGTGGTCTTGACCGCCAGGTTGGAGTAGCCGGACCAATTCGGGACTTCGTCGCCGACGCGAAGCACGAAATAGTACGTGGTGAGGGGAGTCAGCCCCCGCACCCGCATCGAGTCGGTCGCGCCGGAGGCGTGAGGCACGGGCAAGCCCGTCACCCTCGTCGCGGCGTTCCACCAGGAGAGCGTATCGGTGCCCGTGATCCCGACCGAGCGGTAGCGCAGATCGTAGGACGTGGCCGTGCCGACCGACCCGTCGTCGCCGGTGGCGGTCCACAGGAGCACGACGGTGGAGTCCGGGGAGGTCTGGCCCGCCGCGACGTGCGGCAGGAGGAGCGCCCCCAGGACGGCGAGAAGCGACAGGAGAATCCTCGTCGGCGAGGAGCCTCGGGATCGACGGAAACGGAGACGGGCAGTGCGCGGCGTGGTGGGCATGGTGGCGTTCTCCCCCTGGATCGTTGTCGAGCAAATAGGTCGAGCCGCCATGGTTCTTGGGTCCACGGCGGCCCGGCTGGCATCGACAGCGCTCCGGAGAACGTCCGGATCGCGATCCTTAGCTCCGCGGCTCTGCGTCCTGCCCTTTCGGGCAGTTTGCTCTGAGCATGGACGGCGGCTCGCCCGCCAATCCCCCCGCTGCCCGGTCGAGCAGATTCAGTGCCACGAGAAAATTGCATCGCGCACGGCGATCATTTCCGCTGCGGTGTGGGAAGTTGGGTGCTGCTTACGTTCGCAGGACGGCCCGCTCGATGCAGGAAGCGAGTTGGATTCTGCACGCGGGAAGAGCCTAGATTGCGACGGCGAGGCGGTCCTTGGCGGGCGCAATCGGGATCGCGTGGTCGATCACCGGCATCATCGCGCGGCAGAACGCGCGCAGATCCCGCCGCGCGGCGTCGAGCCCTTCGGGGCCCACGGGGAGAACGAGCCGGATCATGGCCGCGTCGGTCGGGAGACCCAGCAGCGAATTCCGGACGAGGTCCCACTTCAGCGCGAACTCGTTCGAGAGGATGCCCGACCGGGTCACGAACCAGTAGTGGACGAGCTGCTTCCCCGCCCCTTTCTCGATCACGAACTCGTTGATCGTGCGCGGTCCGGTGGGCGTCGGGAGCGTCCACTTGGCCCGGTCGAGGATGCGCCATCCCCCGCCGGGCAGGCAGTGCTGCGGCGAGTGGATCTGGCTTCCGGTCTCCTGGCTCCCGAAGTAGGCCACGAAGAGCTGGAGCACGCTTCCGTCCCTGGGATCGCGGTAGAGGCGGCCCAGGACGAGGTCGGCCTTGAGCGCCGCCATGGTGCCTGCGTCGAAGGGCTCGTCCACGCCGGTGCGCGGCCCCATCTGGACGGGGATGAGATCGAAGCGCGCGGCGTGCTGGTCCCGCGCCTGCCTGCCCCTCAGGACGTGCGTCCAGAGACCGGCCACCGCCAGGAGGACGAGAAGCGCGATGAGGCGGAGCTTCACGCCGAAGTGCGAAGCATGCGGGACACGAGGAGGAGCCCTCCCAGAGTGACCAGGAACACGAGCAGGCCCGTCGCCTCGTGGATCGCGCCCTCGGCGAACCAGGGGCCGAACACGTAGACCCCGAGCACGGTGACGGAGACGCGGACCGCGTTTCCCAGCACCGCCAGCGGCAGCGTGCTCGCGAACAGGAGGGCGCGACGGGCCGCGCGGCCACGCTCGAGATAGGCCCAGAGCGCGCCCAGAGCCAGGAGCACGGTGAGGGAACGGATCCCGCTGCAGGCGTCGGCCACCTCGAGCGCCGCGCCCGGCAGGAGGAGGGTGTTTCCGTCGCGCGCCACCGGGACGCCGGCCCCGCGAAGAACGAACGTGGCCGCGGCCGCGGCGAAGGTCTGGAGCGGGACGGCGACGTTGTAATAGAGCACGGCGGGCACGGGGATGCTGAAGAAGAGGAAGAGCGTGGGGACGGCGAGCGGCCGACCCAGTCCCGGCCCCGCGATCCACCAGACCGCACCCAGCCAGGTGAGGACGAATCCGGCCCGCGTCGTGAACGCCTCGGAGCCGGCGGTGCCGAAGAGGTAGCCGAGAACCCCCAACGCCACCAGGACGGCGCCGAGCGAGGAGAATTCCACGCGGGCTTCGGGGGCGGCCTCACCCCGCCCGAGCGCGCGCGCCGCGAGGAAGACCGAGATCAACGGAATGAGGAATCCCTGCGAGTAGTTGGGATCCACGATCCAGTCCCGGATCCATCCGCGGAAGATCGGGAAGAACACGACCGCCGTGGCGCCCCACGCGATCCAGAGGTCCCGCGGAACGCGGCCGAGCCACGACGCCCAAACGGGTCGCGGCGAGCCGCTCTGTTCCAACACCTGCGATTCCACCATGGGAGCCGGAGTGTAGCATCCCCGGCGGGGACGGGGTTATGGCAGGAGGATGAGGCGCTCGCGCACGTTGGCGCTGCCGATCGTTCCGATGGACTCGTAGTAACCCGGGGCGACACGATCCCCGTTCCGCGTCACCCGCGGCCACGAGATCACGGTGTCGCCCGAGGGGAACGATCCGTCGGCGATGTCCGCGATCACCCGGCCGGAGGGATCGAAGAGGCGCAGCTGGACGCGCTCGCCGGAAGGATCCACGACGTGGATCAGGAAATGGACGGCATCGGTGGATGGATTCGGATACGCGTGGATCGCGGGGGCGGTCCCTCCCGCGCTCGCGAGCGAGCCGGGCGAGCCGGCCGGCACCGCGGGATCGGTCGTGGCGACGCAGACGTTCGAGAATCCCGAGACGTTCCCCGCCTCATCGAACGTTCGGAGCACGAAGGAGTAGGTTGTCTCCGGGTTCAGGCCCTGGACCAGGGTCGAATCTTCCTGGCCGGAGTACGAGGGCCTCGGGAGATTCGGCGCCCCGCGCGCGAGGGACCACCATTGCAGGGTGTCCGCGCCCACGGCGGACGTGGAGTATCGGAGGTCGTAACGGGACGAGCGTCCGGTGTCCGCATCGTCCCCGGGCGCCGTCCAGAGGAGGGTCAAGGCGTAGGGGCTTGCCGCGACGTCATGCGGAAACACCGCCGCGAGAAGCAGGGCGCAGGTGGCACACCAACGAGGTAGGAGCCGGAGACCTTGGGCCGTCTGGACCTTCCCGCGTAAATGAGCTGGAGATTTGATTTGGGGATGAAATCGACGTTCCATTCGGGCGGTTTGCAAGGATCGATCCACGAGCGCGCGATTTGCAACCAGCCCCGTAGATGGCGTCCCCGGAAGCATGTGCAGCCATGGAACATGGATTCAATTCTGGGAGGTGGGGTGAAAGGCCTGCGAATCGGTACGGATGTGGCGGGTACGTACGGTTCGGTGCAAGGAAATGCGTCAGGAGGGGGTATACCCCGCCCGGAGCGGCCCGAACCACCCCTGCATCTCCACGTCGAGAAGGACGGTGTCGCGGCCGGCGTGGATGCGACAGTAGCCCGCGTCGAATCTCCGGAGCTCGTAGGGGTCCACCCCGGGAGAATTCCTTCCCAGGTCGGTGGTCACGGCGGCTTCGATTCCCAGCTCCTGCAGCATCGGCTTCAGGTCGTTCTTGAATCGGCCGCGCGGGTAGGAGAAGAGCGAGATCGGCTCCCCCAGGCGCTCCTCGAGCGTGCGGATGCTTCCCTCGATCTCGCCCCTCGCGGCGTCCAGGTCCAGCTCGTCCAGGAAGGGATGGCTCTGCGTGTGGGCGCCCACCAGCATCCCCGCCCGGCGCATCTCGCGAACCTCGTCCCAGGTCATGAGGGGCGGGTCGGCGTACGCGTTGTCGGGTGTGACACGGCGCAGGGCGGAGAGGCCGGCCTCGCGCTCGCACGGCGGGACTCGATTCATGTCGTCGACGACCCGCTCGGCGATCTTGTCCGCGGGCTCCCCCGCCCCGAGGAGGCGCACCTTCTCCGCGAGCCACTCCGGGAGGGAATCGCGGAGGAGCGTCTCGGACGTCCCCTCGTCGCGGATCTGCCGGACGCGGCTCGTGATCTCGTCCCACAGGAATCGGTTCTTCCCCTCCAGGGCGCCGGTCACGACGAAGAAGGTGGCGGGGATTCCGTACTTCTTCAAGATGGGGAGCGCGCATTCGAAATTGTCCCGATAGCCGTCGTCGAAGGTCACGGCCACCGCGCGCGGCGGAAGATCGCGGCTCCGGAGCCGGCCCACCGCCTCGGACAGCGTGAGCATGGCGTAGTGCTGCTTCAGGTGCGCGATCTGCTGCTCGAACAGGTCGCGCGGCATCACCATGGATTGGAACGGGTAGAGCAGGCTCTCCGGAAGGGGGAGCACGCGGTGGTAGGCGAGAATGGTCAGGGAGTTCCGCTCGGTCGCGCCGCGGATCCAGGTCAGTCCCGAATACCGGAGCGCCCGCGCCGCGGCCCGGCGCGCGGCCTGGGTCGACGGCTCCGACGCCCGGAGCTCGCGGCGGAAGATGCTCTCCAGATACATGTTGTTGTACGCGTCCACCGTTCGCGAGATGGGGTGGTCCCGCGCGATGATCTTGCGCGCCGCGGCGCCCATCTCGGCGCGCAGCGCGTCGTCCTCGAGCAGGCGCTCGATGCGTCCCGCCAGAGCGGCCTCGTCGCGGGGCGGCGTGAGGAACCCGGTGTCCCCTTCCCGAACCAGCTCGGGGTTCCCGCCCACGGCGGTCGCGACCACCGGCCGGCCCGCCGCCATCGCCTCGAGAATCGTGTTGGACATGCCCTCGAAGGACGAGCAGTTCACGTAGACGTCGCAGAGGGCGAGCAGCGCGGGCACGTCGCTCCGCGGCCCCGGAAGGAGGAGCGCGCTCCGCACGCCCAGCGATTCCGCGAGCCCCCGGAGCTCGGCGGGGTCTCCGGCGCCGACCAGGAGAAGCCGCGTTTCGGGTCGATGCGCGTGGATCCTCGCGAAGCTCCGGACCAGGATCGGGAAGTTCTTCACGGGAACGAACCGCCCCACGCTCATGATGACCCGGTTCTCCGGCGTCAGTCCGAGCTCCCGGCGCAATTCCTCCGTGTCCACGCGCGCCGGGAAGCGCTCCAGATCGACCCCGTTCGGGATGGAGGTGATCCGCTCGGGCGGCACCCTCCATCGCTCGATGAGGATGCGCTCGATATCCGAGGACACCGCCGTCAGGCGCGCCATGGACCGGGCGAGAAACCGCTTGGCTCCGAGGCGGCGCTGGATCGAACGCTGATCGTCGTAGCCGTGCTCGCCGTGGATCAGCACCGGAACGCCCGTGATCCGGGCCGCGACCACGACGTAGAGCATCGTGGCCCAGTTGTGCGAGTGGACGATGTGGGGCCGCTCCCGGCGGAAGAGCTGGATCAGCTTCACGAAGAGGGATGCGTCGATGCCCCGCTTCTTCTCGAGGACGAAGATCGGGACGCGGGGGTCGACGAGGGCTCGAGCATCGTCGAACGCGACGGTGAGGGCGCAGATCATGGGCGAGAACAGCTTGGGGTCCTGCCGGTTCACGAGCTTGACCACGCCCACCTCCATGCCGGCGACGGCGAGCGCGTTCATGACGTGGATGATGCGGAGGGGGCGCGACGACGTTTGCATCATTTTCAGGATTCTGGCACAACCGTGGCGTGTGCGCTATCCTCCATGGGCGCCGGGGCGCATCCCCGAATGCTCCAACCATCATCCGGCACTCGGTTCCTGCGCCGGCCGAATGGACCACCACTATGTGCGGCATAACCGGGTTGTATCACGTGGAGCCCCGAGCTCCAGCCTCCGCGGCGTGCGTGGAGCGTATGGCCGCGACGCTACGCCACCGGGGCCCGGATGACGGGACGGTCCACGTCGACGGTCCCGTCGGCCTGGGCTTCCGGCGTCTGGCCATCATCGACGTGGCCGGGGGCGCGCAGCCCATCTTCAACGAGGACCGCTCCAAGGCGGTCATCTTCAACGGGGAGATCTACAACTTCCGCCCCATCACCGAGCGCTTGAAGCAGCTGGGGCATCGCTTTCAGACCCATAGCGATAGCGAGACGATCATCCACGCGTACGAGGAGTACGGGCCGGACTGCGTCCTCCATCTGCGCGGCATGTTCGCCTTCGCCGTCTGGGACGCCTCGAAGCAGGAGCTCTTCCTGGCGCGGGACCGGGTCGGCATCAAGCCGCTGTACTACCGCTGGGACGGATCGACCTTCTCCTTCGCGTCCGAGATCAAAGCCCTGCTCGCGGACCCCGCCGCGCGCCGGGAGATCGATCCGCTCGCGCTGGACGAGTACCTGACCTACCTCTATGTTCCCGCCCCGCGGACCATCTTTCAGGGAATCCGGAAGCTTCCCCCCGGCCACACCATCACCGTCACCCGCACGGGCCCCGGCGAGCCGCGCGAGTACTGGGACCTTCGCTTCCAGCCCACCCGCGGGATGGACGAGGAGGAAGCGGCCCGCCTCCTCTACGAGAAGCTCCGCGAATCGGTGTCCATCCATCTCGAGAGCGAGGTCCCCCTGGGCGCGTTCCTCTCGGGAGGCATCGACTCCAGCGCCGTGGTCGGAATCATGTCGGAGCTGATGGACCAGCCGGTGAACACCGCGTCGATCGGCTTCCGGGACCAGGCGTTCGACGAGCTCCCCTACGCGCGGGCGATGGCGCGCCGCTTCCACGCCAACCCCTACGAGAAAACGGTGGACGCCTCGGCCGCGGCGATCCTGGATCAGCTCGCGTGGCACTACGACGAGCCGTTCGCGGATTCCTCGATGGTGCCCACGTACTACGTCTCCGAGGTCGCGCGCGAGCGGGTCACCGTGTGCCTCTCGGGAGACGGCGGGGACGAGAACTTCGCCGGGTACCGGCGCTACCGATTGGATTTCTGGGAGAACCGGTTTCGTTCGGTGATGCCGCGGTCCCTGCGACGCCCCGTGTTCGGAGCGCTCGGAGCCGCGTATCCCAAGCTGGACTGGATGCCCCGCGTCTTCCGGGCCAAGACCACGCTGCAGAACCTCGCGCTGGATCCCGAGCGGGGCTACTTCCACACCGTGAGCTGGCTCTCCCCGGAAAAGAAGCGGAAGCTCTACCGGGAGCCGCTCCGCCGGGCGCTGGCGGACTACGACTCCTTTTCCGTTCTGGATGCCCATTTCAAGAAGACGGAGGGATGGGATCCCCTGGCCCGGATCCAGTACGTGGACATCAAGACCTTCCTGGTGGACGACATCCTCACCAAGGTGGACCGCGCGAGCATGGCGCATTCGCTGGAGGTGCGCGTTCCCCTTCTGGACCACGAGGTGATGGAGTTCGCCGCCTCCCTGCCGTCCTCGTACAAGCTCCACGGCTCGACCCAGAAGTACGTGCTGAAGAAAGCGGTCCGGAAGCTCGTCGGCGACGAGACCCTGAACCGGACCAAGATGGGCTTCTCCGTGCCGCAGGCCCGCTGGTTCCGGGGAGAGCTCAAGCCGCTCTTCGAGGAGCGCATGTTCGCGAAGGACGCCTTCGTCGGGGAGCTCTTCGAGGTGGCCCCGATCCGGACGTGGTGGGACCGGCACCAGAGCGGGGTGAGCGACTTCGCCCCCGAGCTCTGGGCGTTGCTCGTGCTCGAGACCTGGGGCCGTCGCTTCCTCCGGGGATGAGGGTCCTCGTTTTCACCTCGCTCTTTCCGAACAACATCTGGCCCCTGCACGGGGTGTTCATCCAGGAACGGATGACGCGGGTGGCCGCGCTCCCCGGGGTGTCCCTCCGGGTCGTCGCCCCCGTGCCCTACTTCCCTCCCCTGAAGCTCGGGGCCCGCTGGCTCTACTCCCAGGTGGCGCGCGAGGAGACGATCGAGGGTCTTCCGGTGACGCATCCCCGGTATTTCATGATTCCGAAGGTGGCCACCGGATGGCACGGTCCGTTCATGGCCCGGGCGCTCCTGCCGTACGTGAAGTCGTTGCGGGCCGCGTTCGACTTCGACGTGATCGACGCGCACTACGTCTACCCGGACGGATTCGCCGCGGTCGAGATCGGACGGACGCTCGGGGTGCCGGTTGTGGTGTCCGCGCGCGGAAGCGACATCAACCTGTTTCGGGAGATTCCCTCCGCGCGCCCTCATCTGGTGCGCACGCTGGAGCGCGCGTCGGGCCTGATCGCGGTCTCCGAGGCCCTGGGCCGGGCGATGCAGGAGCTGGGCGCGCCCGCCGGCAAGGTGCGGGTGATCCCGAACGGGGTCGATGCCCGGAAGTTTCATCCGGTCCCCCGGGACACCGCGCGCGAGCGCACCGGATCGGCCCAGGCCGGCAGGCTGGTCCTGGCGGTGGGACATCTGACCCAGAACAAGGGCTTCGACCGTCTCCTGGGCGCGTTCCGGGGTCTCTTGAATCTGGGCGGCTACGAGGACGTTCGCGTCGTCATCGTGGGCGAAGGGGTCTATCGGAAGGAGCTGGAGCGGCTCGTGGGATTCTACGGCCTCGGGGAGCGGGTCCGGCTCGCCGGCCAGGTTCCGCACGCCGAGCTCCACCTCTGGTACGGCGCCGCCGATCTCTCGTGTCTCTTCAGCCGCCGCGAGGGCTGGCCGAACGTCGTCCTCGAATCCATGGCCTGCGGCACCCCGGTGCTCGCGACGCCGGTCGGCGGCGTGCCCGAGATCATTGGAAAGGGTCCGGCGGGCGCACTGGCCGAGGGAGACGATGACGCCCTGGCGCTCGCGCTGGCTCAGGCGCTCGACCGATCCTGGGACCGCGAGGCGGTGGCGCGCTTCGCCCAGAAGCACACCTGGGAGCAGGCCGCGGATTCCGTCCACCGCGTGCTGGCCTCTGTGGTCGCGGGGGCCGGGGTTCCGGGATGACGCGCGTCCTCCATGTCCTGGATCACAGCCTCCCCGATCACAGCGGGTATTCCTTCCGCAGCGAGAGCATCATGCTGGCCCAGCGCGCGCGCGGATGGCACGCCGCGGCGGTCACGTCGCCGAAGCACGAGGCGAGCATCAAGCGCGACGCCCCGCCGATCGAGGACATCGGGGGGATTCGGTACTACCGCACGGGCGCGACCCCCGCGAGCCGGTTTCCGTTCGTCGGCGAGCGGGTCCTGATCGACGCGCTCACGCGGCGGATCGTTGCGGTCGCCGCCCTCGAATCCCCGGAGATCCTGCACGCGCACTCCCCCGTCCTGAACGCCCTGGCGGCCATCCTCGCGGCGAGGAAGCTACGCCTCCCGGTCGTCTACGAGATCCGCGCCTTCTGGGAGGACGCCGCCGTGGACCACCGGACGTACGCCGAGGGTTCCTGGAAGTACCGCGCCACCCGGGCGGCGGAGACCTGGGCGTGCCGGCATGTGGACCAGATCACCGTGCTCTGCCGCGGCCTGGAGGAAGATCTGGCGGCGCGCGGCATCGCGCGGGAGCGGATGGCCGTGATCGGGAACGGGATCGACCTGGCGCGGTTCGCGCCGGCCGCTCCCGACGAGGAGTACCGCTTGCGCTGGAATCTGCGCGGGGCCAGGGTCGCGGCCTTCATCGGCTCGTTCTACCGCTACGAGGGCCTGGATCTCCTCCTCGAGGCGTACGCGCGGATCCGGCCGCGGTTCCCCGATCTCAAGCTCCTGCTGGTGGGGGGCGGCGAGATGGAAGCGGAGCTCCTCGAGAGCGCCCGTAGGCTCGAGGTCGCGGACGGCGTGATCTTCTCGGGGAGGATTCCCCAGCAGCGGATCCCCGGCGTGTACGCGCTCGCCGACGTGCTGGTGTATCCGCGCCATGCCATGCGGCTCACGGAGCTGGTCACCCCCCTGAAGCCGCTGGAGGCAATGGCCATGGGCAGAGCCCTCCTGGCCAGCAATGTGGGCGGGCATCGGGACCTGATCCAGGACGGCCGGACCGGCGTCCTCTTCCCTCCCGGGGACGCGGGGGGCCTCGCCGAGTCGCTGACGCGCCTGCTCGAGGATCCGGACCTCAGGAAACGCCTCGAGGAATCCGGGCGCGCGTGGGTGTCGACGGAGCGGACCTGGGCCAGGACCACCGAGCCCTACGGCGATGTGTACGCCCGGGCTCTGCGCAGGAAAAGGTAGGCGGCGGGAGCGAGCAGGAAGAGGAGATCCGCGGGCGGCGGTCCGCCCCCCGGAGGCTTGGCGGCGTACAGGGCCGCGAGCGAGCCGCAACCGAAAATAGGCTCGTCCTTGAGGTGCGGAATCCCGGACACGCCGACCAGCACGCCGCCCTCCTTGCCGTCCACGATGCCGTTGTTGTTGCAGTCCGGGTCCACCGGGCAGCCATCGAACGCATCCGGGATGCCGTCCGAGTCCCCGTCCGGGTAGTCGCCGTACGCGATCTTCAACGCCTGATTCGTCGCGTCGTAGTAGCTGATGAGGGGCCTTCCCAGGGCGTCCAGCTTGAGCGAGCAGTACCCCCCGACGCTTCCGCCCGGCAGGCTATCCACCGTCTCGATCGTCCAGTTGTTCAGGCCGTTCCGCGTCGCGTACTTCAGCGTGCCCGTGATCCCATCGTAGAAGGCGATGTGCGGGACCCCGCCGGAAAGCGCGAGCGA
>DASQBE010000264.1:0-17931 GCA_035635355.1 Binatia bacterium
CGAGGCTCAGGGCCGATCTCGAGGAGATGCGGTTTCCGCTCTGGGGGTGGCAGGCTCCCGAGATCGCGATCGGTCCGCAGTGCAAGCGGCCCTACCCCTGCCCCTTCTATGCCCACTGCCACTCCGGCGGGCCCGCCCATCCGATCGAGAGCCTGCCGCGGCTCAATCCCAAGCTCGTGCGCGCGCTGCGCGAGGCGGAGATCGACGACATCCGGGACATCCCCGAGGATTTCGACGGCCTGAACGATCTCCACAGGCGTATACGCGCTTCCGTCATCACCGGCCGGGTGCATGCCGACCCCGAGCTGAAGGAGAAGCTCGAGGCCCTGCGTCCTCCGATCCACTTCCTGGATTTCGAGACCTGCAACCCCGCGCTTCCGCGATTCGTCGGAACGCGGCCGTTCCAGCAGGTGCCGTTCCAGTGGTCGGATCACGTGCTCCGGGAGGACGGCTCCCTCGAGCACCGCGAATACCTCCACGTCGAGGACACGGATCCCCGGAAGCCTCTGGCCGAGTCCCTCGTGCGGGCCCTCGGCCGGGAAGGGCCCATCGTGGTCTACTCGGGGTTCGAGGAGCGCATCATCCGCCAGCTGGCCGAGGATGTGAGCGAATGGAGGGACGACCTCTTGGCGATCGTGGAGTCCCGGATCGTGGACCTTCTGGAGTTGATCCGTTCGCACTACTATCACCCCGACTTCAAGGGGTCGTTCTCGATCAAGTACGTGCTTCCGGCGTTGATCGAGGACCTGAACTACAACGACCTCGAGATCGGGGAGGGGGCGCAGGCCGCGATGGGCTTCATCGAGATGATCGACAAGGAGACCGCGGAGCCGAGAAGGGCGCAGCTACGAGACGCGCTCCACGCCTACTGCCATCGGGACACCGAAGCCATGGTGAGGCTCTTCCAAAAACTCAGGGAGGATGGATGAGAAGAATCGGCGGGAACGGGGTGGGTGGAGGCGCCAAGGCCGCGCTCGCGGTGGTCGTGGCCCTGGGCTTGGGCGGTCCAGGGGTGTGCCGGGCCGCGAAAGAATCGATTCCGCGTCCCGGGAAGGTCTACGCGTGGAGCTTCCAGGCGGACACGCTCGGACTCCGGCCGGGCCACACAGTGGCCTTCGGCGGGAATTGGCAGGTGATCGAGGATTCGACCCAGCTGGCCGGCCCGGCCGAGACGGATTCCGCTCCGCCTCCTCCTCCCGCGCCTCGGCTTCTCGCGCAGTTCGAGGGCGACGACGGCATTGCCTACCACTACCTGACGTTCACGCGTCCGACTCTGGCGGACATGGACGCGTCGGTCCGCTTCCGGGTCCGGTCGGGCGAAATCGACCCCTCCGCCGGGCTCCTCTTCCAGATGGATCCGAAGGGCACGAGCGGGTACCTGATCCGGGCCAGCGGAAGAAGCGGCGAGCTGACCTTCCACTACATCCTCTACGGCAAGCGGCGCGACGTGAAGTACTCCAAGATCCCGGCCCTCACGCCCGGGACCTGGCACACGATCGGGATCACGAGGCGAAGGACCGTGCTCCATGTGTCCTACGACGGCAAGGAAGTGATGGCGGTCCGCGATGATCGCTTCTGGAAGGGGAACGTCGGCGTGTGGACGGAGGACGACACGGTCGCGGACTTCGCGAATCTTACCGCGACCGCGCGCTGAAGGGGCGCGCCGCCACGGACGCGCGTGAATCGGGTGCCGGTGAGTACCGCGAAATCACACGCGAGCCGCCGTACGCGCCCTTCACCAGTACTGATGCGATCCCGGGCAAACTGATTCGGGACCCGTCTTCCTACCCCCGGGACCCCGCGCCCACCGTGCTCGAAACCTCACTCAGGTAAGCGGCTGCGGACCGGGCTCCGCCCAGGAAGCACGCGATCGGGAAGTGCTCGTTGGGGGCGTGCAGGTTGTCGCCGGGCAGCCCGAAGCCCATCAGGACGCACGGCGCGCCGGTGATCTCGACCAGCGGCGCCACGATCGGAATGGAGCCGCCCATCGCGATCGCGATCGGGCGTTTCCCGAAGCCCGATTCCAGGGCGCGGAGCCCGGCCTGGATGAAGGGGTTTCCGACCTCCGCCCGGAACGGCCGGCCGGCCCCGAACTTCCGGAACTCCACGGTCGCCGTGTCGCCGACGAGCTCGCGCACGTAGCGCTCGAAGAGCTGATAGATCCGCTCGGGATCCTGGTTGTGCACCAGGCGCATGCTGATCTTGGCCCGCACCCACGATCCGGTCACGGTCTTGAATCCCTCGCCCGTGTAGCCGCCCTGCACGCCGTTCACCTGGAGCGTGGGCCGGATGCTTCCGGACTCGAGCGTGGTGTAGCCCTCCTCGTGGAAGAGCTTCTTCACTCCGATCGATTTCGCCTGCGCGGCGTTGTCCCAGGGGACCGCGGCGAGGGCTCTCCGGTCTTCCGCGCTCACCTCGAGCACGTCGTCATAGAATCCGGGCACGAGGACGCGGCCGGTCTTGAAATCCTTGAGGTTCTGGAGCACCCAGCGCAGGACGTCGACCGGCTCGTAGAGCATCCCGCCCCACTCTCCGGAGTGCTTGTCCCCGGCCGGACCCTTGATGAGGATCTCGGCCGTCTGGATGCCCCGGATCCCGACCGTGATCGCCGGATGATCCATGTCCGGGAAGTGCGAATCGGAGACCACGAACACGTCGGAGCGGAGCTTGTCCTTGTGCTTGGGCGCCACCTCGGCCATGGCCTCGCCGTCGAACTCCTCGTCGCTCTCGATGATGAATTTCACGTTCACGGGCAGCCCGCCGCCCCCCTGGATCACCGCCTCGACGCCCGCGATCTGGGCGTAGTGCTGCCCCTTGTTGTCGTCCGCGCCGCGGGCCCAGATGGCTCCGTCCTTGATCCGGGGCGTGAACGGCGGGTGCTCCCAGAGCTCGATCGGATCGACCGGCTGGACGTCCACGTGGCCGTAGATGAGGACGGTGGGGGCGGCCGGATCCACGATCCGCTCCGCGAAGAGACCCGCGTGGGCCCGGGTGGGCCAGATTTCGGTCCGGAAACCCAGGGATTCGAGCTTCTTCCTGTCGAACTCGAGGGCCGCGGCGACGTCTTTGTCGTGCTCCTTGTGGGCGCTGATGCTGGGGATGGCCACGAACTCCATCAGCTCGTCCACGTAGCGCTTCTCGTTTTTCTTGATGTAATCGAATGCGGCGTTCAGGTTCATCGCGGCTCCCGTACGGGTGGAAGATCAATTGCCCCAATCGAGTGGGGGAAAACCCCCAATCTCCTGCATTTCCTGGCGTTTAGCATGGACATTTTTCGTTGATTGGGGTACTATAAACGTCTCAGCAGTTTGATATTGCCAACCTGGCCGAAGACAGCGAATACTTCTGGCCTGAAATTTGCCGCTATGGCCCGTGGGGGGTCGAACCTCTCGCTCCGATTCTTTCGGCGAGCGAGGAGATCTCCCTCATTGGTCTTTTGGGGTACCCTCCCACCGTCCCGGCGGAAATGCCGCCATCGGACCCGGGAAGGGTGTATCAGGCAGCACAGCTCTAGGGAGGGTTGTATCACATGCTCCAGTTCGCGAAAAAGTTGATCCGGGACGAGCGGGGTGAGGACCTCATGGAGTACGGCCTTCTGGTCGCGTTCGTGGCCACGATCGCCCTCGCCGTGATCATCACCGATCCGCTTGGCTTCGGCACCGCGATTCAGGACGCTTATCAGCGCGCGGTGGATGCACTGAACCAAGCCTAGTTCCAGCGATCACCCTCCCCGGCTGTGATGGCCGCGCCACGCTTCACGGCGCGGCTGACACACCGGAGCGCGGGTGAGAGAACAACATCTACAAGATCCAAGGGAGGCCGTGACCGATGCTCAAGCTCGTGAAGGGACTCATCAGAGACGAACGCGGTGAGGACTTGATGGAGTACGGGTTGCTTGTGGCGTTCGTGGCCGCGATCGCAGTGGCGGTCATCATCACCGATCCACTCGGCTTCGGCACCGCGATCCAGGATGCGTATCAGCGCGCGGTGGATGCACTGAATCAGGCATAGTCGGTCCATCAGGGAAGAGGGTGTCGTACATGCGGAGTTTCGCAAGGAACCTCATCAGGGATGAGCGGGGCGAGGACCTGATGGAGTACGGAATGCTCGTCGCATTCATCGCGTCGATTGCAGTAGCAGCCGTGATCAGTGACCCGGTTCGTTTCGGCGATGCTCTGGAGACGGCCTATCAGCGCGCGGTAGATGTTTTGAACCAGGCATAAAAGGCGGTACAAACTACAGTGGTCTCTTCGCATTGGATAGCCGGCGGCGCGGTTCTCCTGTGCGGGACGGCGGCGTGGTGTGACCTGCGCTATCGCAGGATTCCCAACGCCCTCACCCTCCCGGCAGTGGCAGTCGCGCTCATTGTTCACGGGGCGACTCACGCCGGCCCCGGTCTTCTCCTCTCCCTCGCGGGCATGCTCGTCGCGGCGGCGCTCGTGCTGCCGGGCTACGCGCTCGGTTACACCGGCGCGGGAGACGTGAAGCTCCTCGCGGCGGTCGGAGCCCTTCTGGCCTTTCCGACCGCCCTCTTCGCGGGCCTTCTTTCCCTCGTTCTCGGCGGCGTCCTGAGCCTCGGGCTCTCGGTCTGGCGCCGGAATCTCTCCGGGCTCCTCGTGAACACATTCGGGATGGGACGGTGGCTCCTCATCCGCTCCACAGGGGCGCCCGCTCCGGCCCCGGTCACGTCCTCGCAAGGCGTCCCCTTGGGCGTCGCCATCGCGGCCGCGACCCTGGTGGTCGTTTTCGGCCCTTGGCCTGGAGTGGCGCGATGAGCCGCGCCTCGCGCGTCCCCAGGCGCCGCCGCCCGGACTCGGGCGAGGCTCTGGTCGAGATGGCCTTGGTTCTGCCGATTCTTTTGGTGCTCTCTCTGGGCATGCTGGATTTCGGTAGGGCGTTCCACACCAAGAACATTGTGGATGCCGCCGCCAGGGAAGCCTGCCGAGTCGCCGTGGTTACCGCGCCGGACGTAGCCCTCGCGAAAGCCAGGGCCGATGTCGTTCTCGCGGCCGCGGGGGTTACCGGCTCGACGGACGTTGTCGGCCCCGGGCCCGACAGGATGGTCACGGTAACCGTGACTACTCGATTCGCATTTGTCACTCCAGGTCTTTATGCCCTGTTCGGATCACTTGCCGATCCGACAGGCATCAACATGATCGGCAAGGCTACGATGCGTCAGGAAGGCTCAGGCTAAGGAAGAAGGAGGCCGTGTAGTCATGTCCCGATCGAAAACCGTACTAAGCGTCGCTCTCGTCCTGGGGCTCCTCGCGGCCCTGGCCGGCTATGCCGGGCTCCGCGCGATGGCGCGGCAGGTCGTCGCAAGCACGTCCAAGCAGTTCGTCCCCGTCGTCGTGAGCGCGACGGATCTCACGTTCGGGACCAAGCTGGACAAGGCCCAGCTGCGCGTCTTCCGCTATCCAAAGGAGAGCGTCCCAGCGGGCGCATTCTCGGACATCGACTCGGTCGCGGGACAGACCACGAAGATCTTCCTGGCCGCCCGGGAGCCGATCACCGCCACGAAGCTCTCCGAGCACGGGGGCGGGCTCTCGATGCTGGTCCGGCACGGACTTCGGGCCACGAGCCTTGAGGTAAACCAGGTCTCCGGCGTGAGCGGCTTCGTGCTCCCCGGCGACCGTGTAGATGTTCTTTGCACCGTGGACGGCCGCGGCGGTAAGGAAGAGGCGGTCACCCGGACCATCTTGCAGAACGCCGAGGTCTTGGCCTCGGGGCAGCACGTCACGCAGCAGGACAACAAGCCCATCACGGTGCAGGCGGTCACGATCCTCGTGGATCCCGCCGGCGCCGAGAGGCTGGCCCTCGGGCTTCACGAAGGCAAGGTCCACCTCGTCCTGCGCAATCCCGGAGACGCGGACACGATGACGGTGGCGTCCCTGGACACGCACCAGATGCTGGGCGGAGAGGCTTCCAAGGTCGCCTCCACCGGCGGACGTCGCTCGGGGCATGGGAAAGCAGCGCCTCCCAAGGAAACCCCGGCGCCGGCCCGGCCCGTGGCGCAGGTCCGTCCGCCCAAGGAGACGGTTCGCATCATACGTGATTCGAAGGTGACTGAGGTTCCGGCCCTGAAAGACACCGTGCAGTGACCATCCATCGGACCCCTACTCCAAGGAGCACGGGATTGATCCCATCGATCTGTTCCGAGAGAAACATTCTGCGCGGGATTCAAGGCGCCGCGCTCCTGCTACTCCTCTCGATGCCGCTGCCGGGCTTGGCCCAGGCTGTCGATCTGACCCAGGCCGGCGCGTCCCTGGAGGTCGGGGTCGGGCAGTCGGTCGTTCTGGAGATGAACGATGATGTCAGCACCGTCTCGATCGCCGATCCCAAGATCGCGGACGCTGCGGTGGGCTCGGCGAGGACGGTCGTGGTCACGGGGAAGGGATCGGGGATCACGACTCTGGTGGTCTGGGAAGAAGGCGGACGGCACACTCTGTACCGGGTGACCGCCGTGGACTCGAGGGCCAGCCAGCAGGTTCTCTTGCAGTGCAAGGTGGCGGAGCTTAACGAGCAGCGTCTTTCTGAATTCGGTTTGGACTGGATCACCCACGCGGCCTCGGACAAGCTGGCGGGAGCCCTTTCGGGGGGCCTCTTCATCACGAAGGTGGAGCAACCGAGCGATCCCTTGCGCATCGGGCCCAGCACTGACGGCTTCACCACCTACCAGAAGGCCGACGGAAGCTTGACACTCATGGGGACCCTTCGCGCGATGGAGCAGAAGGGCGCGGCCCGCACGCTCGCGAGCCCCAACCTGGTGGCCCTGAGCGGCGATAGCGCCTCGTTTCTGGCGGGCGGTGAGTTCCCGGTTCCGATCGCGTCGTCTACGCCACAGGGCGTCCAGATCACGATCGAGTGGAAGGAATTCGGTGTCAGGCTGGCCTTCCTTCCGACCGTGCTCGACAGCAATCGCATCAAGCTCTTCGTCGCGCCCGAGGTCAGCGCCCCCGACAACACCCACGCCGTGCTCCTGAACGGCTACGTCGTGCCGGGCCTCGTGACGCGCCGCATCAGCACGACCGTGGAGCTGCGGGACGGGGACGTGCTCGTGATCGGCGGCGTGAAGCAGCGCGAAGTGAATAGGACGATATCCAAGTTCCCCATCCTCGGCGACATCCCGCTCATCAGCCTCCTGTTCAAGCACTCGAAGACCGAGACCTTGGACCGGGATCTAGTGATCGTGGTATCGCCCCAGATCGTGCGCCAGTTTGCGCGCGCATTCCCGAAGAACCTGCCTGGCGAGGAGCATGAAGGAGGACGCTGAAATGACAGCGCGGAAGGACAACACCAGAGATGAACGAGGGGTCGCGATGATGTACGTCGCTATATTCCTTCTTTCGTCGATCTGGCTGGTTTCCCTGGCGATCGACATGGGGAAAGTCACGGTAACCAAGAACGAGCTTCAACGCGCGGCGGATGCCGCGGCCCTGGCGGGCGCTTCCTGCGTCAATCCCTTGAACGGCAATCTCGTGCAAGATAGCGCACGGGTCCGCGCCACCTATGCGGCCGGACTCAACACGGCACTCGAGACGAGGTCGGCGCCCGTGGTGATCGACCCCGAGACCGACATCACATTTCCGAACGTCCACAAGATTCAGGTGACCGTACGCCGGGAATCCTCTGCCGGAAACCCGATGACGACCATCTTCGCTCGGACGCTCGGCATTTCGTCTCTGGATCTGAAAGCTGTCGCCACGGCCGAGGCGATTCCGACTCAGCCTTGTGAGAAGAATTCCCCGATGGCACCTGCTCAAGCCGCCGGGGGCTACAGTACTTCCTGCGATTCCATCTATACACTCAAGATCGGGTCCGGCGGTAAGAGCCCTGCACCAGGCAACTTCCAGCTTCTTAATTTCGGCACGGACTGCACCGAGGGTCCGTGCGCGGGACTATCCGGAATTGGGCCCCTTACGAAGTGCTGGATCGAACAGGGGTTCGGTTGCTGCCTCAAGATCGGCGACCAGTTCGTGGACACGGATCCAGGAAACAAAGTTGGAATCGTTCGGAGTGCCATGGACGACCTCTGGAAGGCCGACACGGACCAGACGCAAGGCATCTGTTACACCCAGTACACGGGTAACGGGAAGCGAGTCATCACGACCCCCATCGTGAACGTGTGGGACGTGAACGGTAAGAAGAACGCGAAGATCGTGGGCTTCGCAGCGTTCTTCATACGGGATAAACCGGGGAAGGGTGGCCCCAACAACATCGTGACAGGGCAGTTCATCAACTACGTCGTTCCCGGCGATGCCAACGGGAATCCGCCCGCCGGGCCAAAGCTCTTCAGCCTCCGCCTCGTTCCCAACGATTAGACGGACACCTATGGTGAACAGGATGACACCATGACCGATAGCAACACAGGCCACACAGGCGGCGGCCCGGGAACGACTCCGCCCCCCGGCGAGCCGGAGAGCAACGGATCGGGATCGATCACGATGCTCCTCATTCTGGGCGACGGGAACGTCCGCGACGGCACGCGCGCGGCGCTCGAGGGCCTACCCGGCGTCGAGGTCGTGGGCGAGCGCTCGGAGCTGCGAAGCGGTCTCCTCCTCGCCCGGCAGCTTCGTCCGCGGATTGTGCTCCTCGACCTTCCGGACGCCTACGAGGACGCGCTGGGCGCGGCGGGCAGCTTCAAGCTGGACGCCCCCGACATCGCGCTCTTCCTCCTCTCGAATTCACTGGACCCCCAGGTGCTCCTCAAAGCGATTCGCTCGGGCGCCCAGGAGGTTTTGAAGAAGCCATTGGACAAGGTGCATCTTCAGGAAGCGGTCGAGCGCGTTTCGCGGAGCGGCGCCGCACGTTCCGCTGGGGAAACCCGGGCGCGCTCGATCATTACTGTGTTCGGACCGAAAGGCGGCGTCGGCACTTCCACCATCGCGGCGAATCTGGCCGTGACCCTGAAGACCCACTTCGGGGTCACCGCCGCCCTGGCGGACTTTGATCACGCCTCGGGAGATGCCGCCAATCTCCTGGGGCTCAAGGCGGAGCACTCGATCGCGGACCTGGTTCGCGCGCCGCGCATCGACTCGCCGACCGTGCACATGAACCTGCTCCATCACCAGAGCGGGACGGCCGTCCTGGCCCAGCCCGAGGATCTCCACAATCTGGAGATCGTCTCCCCGGCCCAGGCCGGTGGTGCGGTGGACGCGCTCTCCTCCTCGTTCGAAGTGGTGATCATCGACGCACCCCACACGTTCGACGAGGTCTCGCTGGAGCTCTTCGACCGCAGCACCTCGATCCTCGTGGTCCTGGAGCTGAGCGTCCCCGGGATCCGGGCCGCGCGCCGCGCGCTCGACGTCTTCGAGCGGCTGCATTACACGATGGTCCCGGAGCGCGTGAAGCTCATCGTGAACCGGTACTCCCGGAGCCGCGCCTTGATCTCGCTCGATCAGCTCGCAGAGGCGCTCCAGACCCGCGCGTATCACACCGTCGAGAACGACTACCAGCGGATCTTCACGTCCGTGAACTCGGGCCGCCCGCTCTGCCTGGACGACCCCGACGCCCCCGCGGCGCGCGACATCATCGCGCTCGCGGGAAAACTCATCAACCGCGAGGTGCCGGAAGCGCCTCCTCCCCCTCGTAAAGGGTTCTTTGGAAGGATGGCGAATCGATGAGCCTGAGAGACCGCTTGCGCCGCGCCCCTGGCGCGACGCCCGCCGCCGTTCCCGAATTCGCGCCTCCGGCCCTCGCGAAGAACGGCAAGCAGGATGAGTATCAGGAGCTGAAGCGCCGGCTGCATCACGACCTCATCTCCAAGCTCAATTTCGCCTCGCTCGAGGACATGGACGAGGGGCAGCGCCGGGAGCAGGTGGAGTCGCTGGGGAGAAAGCTTCTCTCCGAGGCCGCCCTCAAGATGACGCGGGCCGATGAAGAGCGCCTGATCCAGGACCTCCTGCACGACACCTTCGACCTCGGGCCGATCACGCCCTTTCTGCTGGACGAGGAGATCTCGGACATCCTCGTGAACACGCACCGCCAGGTCTACGTCGAGCGCCTGGGCAAGCTGGAGCTGACCCAGGCGCAGTTCCGCGACGAGGCGCACCTGAGGCTCATCATCGATCGCATCATCTCGCGCGTGGGACGGCGTCTCGACGAGTCGAGCCCCCTCGTGGACGCCCGGCTGGCGGACGGATCGCGCGTGAACGCCATCATCCCGCCCGTGGCGCTGGACGGACCCATTCTTTCGATCCGCCGCTTCCGGAAGCGCGCCCTCTCCATCGAGAACCTCCTGGAGCTGGGCTCGGTCTCCGAGCCGATGGCCCACCTCCTGAGAGGGATCGTGCGGGCGCGGATCAACGCCCTGATCACCGGGGGCACCGGCTCCGGAAAGACCACCCTGCTCAACATCCTCTCGCGCTACATTCCCGAGGGGGAGCGCATCGTCACCATCGAGGACTCCGCGGAGCTCCAGCTCCAGCAGCCGCACGTGGTCCGGCTGGAGACCCGCCCCCCGAACATCGAGGGGAAGGGGACCATCACCCAGCGCGAGCTGGTCCGGAACGCGCTGCGCATGCGCCCCGACCGCATCGTGGTCGGTGAGGTGCGCGGCGACGAGGTGCTGGACATGCTCCAGGCCATGAACACGGGCCACGACGGGTCGCTCACCACGCTCCACGCGAACGGGCCGCGCGACGCGCTGCACCGGCTCGAGAATCTCGTGTTGATGGCGGGGCACAACCTCCCGGACAAGGCGATCCGCGAGCAGATCGCCTCCGCGCTCGAGGTCGTGGTCCACGTCTCGCGCATGCCGGACGGCAGCCGCAAGATCCTGAGCATCGACGAGATCGTGGGCATGGAGGGCTCGGTCGTGACCATGCAGCAGATCTTCCGCTTCACCCGCACCGGGACCGCCGCGGGAGGCCGCATCGTGGGCCGCTATGAATCGACCGGCGTCGTGCCGCACTTCACGGACCGGGTCGAGCAGGCGGGGACGGACCTGGGCGGGATCTTCCAGAGGGCGAATCTCCGGTGATCTACCTGCTCGTATCGGTCCTGATCTTCCTCGCCACCGTCACGTTCTACTTCTCCCTCCTCCTGAGGAGACAGGAGCAGAGCACGCAGCATCTGCGCGAGCGGATCGGCGTGACCGCGGGGCAGAAGGAGGAGTGGGTTCCGTTGCAGGTGGAGCGGGACGAGCGGCTGAGCGCGATCCCGTTCGTGGACCGCATCCTCCGCACCCTCTCGATCGCCAAGCGGCTGGAGCTTCTGCTCTACCAGGCCGGCATGTCGGTCCGGGTCGGATCTTTCATCCTCATGATCGCCGTGTGCAGCGGGGTGGGTTATCTCGTCGGGGCCGCGGTGTTCCACCACGCGCTCCATGGCATCGTGCTCATGTGCGCCGTGGGGTTCGCGCCCTTCCTCATGGTGTCCTACAAGAAGTCCGTGCGCCAGCGGCAGTTCGCCGAGGAGTTCCCGGACGCGCTGGATCTGCTCGTGAGCGCCCTGCGCGCCGGGATCTCTTTCTCGGCCGCCCTCCAGATCGTGGCGGACGAATCTCCGGACCCCGTCCGGTCCGAGTTCGCGATCGTGGTGGAGGAGCAGGCCCTGGGCATGGACCTGCGCGAAGCGCTGACCAACATGGCGACCCGCGTGGGCTCCCTGGATCTCAAGTTCTTCGCCACCGCCGTCGTGCTGCAGCGCTCCGCGGGCGGTAACCTGACGGAGGTCCTCGAGAACACCAGCCGGCTCATCCGCGACCGCTTCCGGATTCTCGGGGACATCAAGACGTTCACCTCGGCCGGCCGGCTGACCGGCGTGGTCCTGAGCGCGTTGCCGGTGGGAATGTGTATCTTCATGTTGATGGTGGCGCCGGATTACTTTCACAAGATGTGGGACCATCCCATGGGCCGCACCATCCTCGGTCTCGCGTTTTTTCTGCAGCTCCTCGGATGGCTGACCATCCGCAAGATCGTCAACATCAGGGTCTAAGGACATGCTCGTAATCTCGACCATCCTCTTCGCCATCGCCTTCGGCACGGGCCTTCTCGCCCTGTACCAGATCCTCGTTCGCGACCGCGACCCGGTCGTCACCCGCCTCCGCGATCTGCGCGCGCGGGCCCTGGCCTCGCGGCCCGAGGCTCAGGAGGAGCGCCCGAACTTCTTCGTCGAGGGCCTGGCCGCCCTCGGGGGGTTCCTTCCGACCGGCGAGAGCACCGAGAGCCTTCGCTCGGGTCTCGAGCGCGCGGGCATCCGGGCGCCGCGGGCCGAGGTGGTGTTCCTGGGCACGAAGGTTGTGCTCGCCGCAGCACTCGGGCTCGGCTGGGTCACGGTCAATTACGCGCTGGCGCACCCGATCGGGTCCACCCTGCTCCAGGGCGGGATCGCGGGCGTGGTGGGCTTCTACCTCCCCACCATGTGGCTCTACATGAAGGGCGAGAATCGGAAGACCCAGATCCAGTCCGCGCTCCCCGATGCGCTCGACCTCCTCGTCGTGTGCATGGAGGCGGGCCTCGGCTTGAACGCGGGGCTCGAGCGCGTGGGGCAGGAGGTCTCGATCGCGAGCCCGGCCCTGAGCGACGAGCTGCTTCTCTCGAATCAGGAAATCCGGACGGGCCTGGCGCGCTCGGACGCGCTGCGGCGTTTCGCGCGGCGCACCGGAGTGGACGACATCTACGGGCTGACCGCCATGCTCATCCAGGCCGACAAGCTGGGGACGAGCATCGCGCAATCGCTCCGCGCCCACGCCGAATCCATGCGCACCAAGCGGCGCCAGCGCGCGGAGCAGTCGGCGCGCAAGGCGGGCATCAAGCTGGCGTTCCCGCTGGTATTCATGATTTTCCCGGCGCTCCTGATCGTGATCCTGGGCCCCGCCGTCATTCAGCTCGCGCAGGCCATCTCGGCCCAGAACGCATCGCATTAGCAGGGTAGAAAGTACCTCGAAGGGAGGTGAGCGTTCATGCTGTTGAAGATCGTGCTCTGGGGGGCTGTGGTGGCGCTCGGCCTGCTGTGGCTGAGCCGCCGGTCTGCGAACAAGCGCGTTAACCGCAAGTAGCTGTTCGTGGGGTCAGGGTGGAAGGGCGGAGCGATTCGTCGCTCCGCCCTTTTTGTTTGGAATACACCCCGCCGGGGCGGCGTAGTACAGTGCGCGTCGAATGGGTGAAAAGAAGCCCGACCGCTCCGCGGTTCCCGACGCCGAGATCGTGCAAGTCGTTCTGGCGGGCGAGATCGACGCCTTCGACGAGCTTGTCCGCCGCACGCGACGCCCCGCCTACCGTCTGGCGCGACGCATCACGCGCAACCACGAGGATGCCGACGATGTGGTCCAGGATAGCTACGTCAAGGCGTACCGGGCGCTCCCCCAGTTCGACCCCGGCCGGCCCTTCCAGCCCTGGTTTCTCACCATCGTGGCCCGGTCCGCGTTGAGCCAGATCCGCCAGCGCGCCCGGAAGGCCACCGTGCCGCTCGACGAGCCGGGCGCCGACGGAACGACGCTGGCCGACAGGATCTCCGACGTGCCGCCCGATCCGCTGGCGAGGCAAAGGCTGATCGACGTGGAGGAGGCGCTGGTGAGCCTTCCCGAGGAGCAGCGGGCCGTCCTGGCGCTGCGGGTGGACGGAGATCTCCCCTACGCCGAGATCGCGATCGCGCTGGACGTTCCCGTCGGCACGGTCATGTCCCGCCTGGCCCGGGCGCGCGAGGCCCTGCTCGAGGAAGTGGAGAAACGGAGAGCCGAGAGGTTCCGCCGATCGTCATGAAGAACGAACCCCTGCATCCTTCATCGGAGGAGCTCTTCGCCTACCGGGACGGAGAGATGGTCCCCGAGAAGCGGGCGATCATCGAGGCCCACGTCATGGGCTGCAGCCTCTGCCGCTCGTTCATCGATCAGGTCTCCTCGCTGGAGGCCGAGCTGCGCCAGTCGGCGGACCGCGCTCCGGCGGGCTATCTCGAGGGCCTGCACGAGAGCGTCCGCGCGCGGATCGCGGCAGCCGCTTCCGGCGCCCCCGTTGCCGACGACGCCGAGCGGTGGAGCGCGCCCGAGCGCCGGAGCGAGGAGAAGAGCGCCGCGCGCGAGCGGGGCCGGGTCAAGGAGGCGCCGGGCCTACCGTGGGCCGCGGTCATCTCCACGGCGAGCGCCGCGGCCGCCGTGATGGTGGTGGTGGTGATCCTCATCAAGCAGGGTCCCTATCAGCGCATGGTCACCCCGCAGTCCCAGGTCCTGGCGAAACGAGCCCCCGCGAGCGGAGGGCCCGCGAAGCAGGAGAGCCGCGAGGAGGAACGCGACAAGAGCGACGCGGATCTGCGCGCGAACACCGGCGTCAAGGCCAAGAAGGAACAGGCAGGGGCCGAGAAGGGCCGGGCCGACCTCCTCCAGGAACGCGCCGACGAAGGGTTGGCGAAGACCGTGCCGGCTCCCGCCCAGGTCGGAGAGGCCGCTCCGTCAGGGGCGGCGGAATCCCGGGCGGCGGAGCCGGAGTTGTTCCAGAAGCTGGAACAGAAGCCCTCGGCCGCGCCCGGCGCGCTCAAGGAAGAGATCGCGCCGACGCCCGGGTTCGAGGCGATCCTCACCCGCTACGGGCTCCCGCCCGTGTGGGACGAAACGCAGGTCTCGGCCGAGGCCCTCGCGAACGCCGAGCCGGACCTTCGATCCTTCTATGTGTCGGGGGGCGCGGGCAGCGATTCGGGCCGCGTGCGGCTCTATCTCGCGGAGGCCGGGCGGCTCCGCTACGCGCCGGGGGATTCGGTTCTCTACGACGAGATCCTGCGCCACTATCGCCGCGCCATCGCGCTGGGCGGCCCAACCTCGCGCATCGCGCGTGTCGCCGAGGAGAGGCTCCGCACCCTCGAGCGGTAACCCCTACTGGATCAACCGCCGCTTCATCAGCTTGAGCGCGAGCGCGGAGAGCGCCGCCGCGAGCGCCAGGATGTAGAGCACGCTCCAGATCAAGGGACCGCGCGGCCAGCCCAGCACCGCGGCGCGGACGAGATACGAGACGTGGGTCAGGGGAAGGCACCACGCGATCGCGAACGCCCAGCGGGGGAGGATGCTCACCGGGAAGAAGGTCCCGCTGAACATGAACATGGGCATGACCATGAGGAACATCGGGAGGTTGAAGGAGGAGATGTTCTTGGTGACCGAGGTGATCACGAGCCCCAGGGCGGAGAACATCACCCCCGCCACCACCGAGAGCGGGATCACCCACAATCCCGCGGGCCAGGACACCAGCCCCAGCAGGGAGAGCACGCCGAGCATGATCGTGCTGGCGATCACCGCCTTGGTCGCTCCCCAGAGAAGCTCGCCCAGGATGACGTCCTCGACCAGGAGCGGGGTGGCCAGGATGGCGTCGAAGGTCCTCTGGTAGTACATGCGGACGAATGAAGAGTACGTCGTCTCGAAGTAGCTCCAGAACATGATCGCCACCGCCACGATCCCCGGTGCCATGAACCGGAGATACGTCAGCTCCCGGCCCTCGTACCGCACGCTGTGGATCAGCGATCCCAGGCCGAAGCCGAACGCGAAGACGTAGAGGATCGGCTCCGAGAGCGGCGGCAGGAACTCGGTCTTCCAGTTGGTGAGATAGACGTCGAGATCCCGCTGCCACACGCGGAAGCTGCGGAGCGAGAGATTTCGCCAGATCTCGCGCATGCCGTTCATTCCCGCAGCGCCCTTCCGGTCAATTTCAAGAACACGTCCTCCAGCGTGGCCCGCCGGATCAGCCTCTCCTGGCGCGGGAAGCGCTGATCGAAGAGCCGCTCCACGTGGTCCGACTCCTCGGGATAGAAGTACAGACGGTCGCCCACCTCCTCCAGCCGCCCGGGGAGGGTGCGCAGGAACGAGACGAAGTCCTCGGCGTAGTTCCAGGCCTCGACCACGGTCCGCCCCACCTCGTGCTCCACCAGCTCGAGCGGCGCTCCCTCGAGGAGGATCCTCCCGCCGTCCATCACGACCACGCGGTCGCAGAGCTGGGTGGCTTCCTCCATGTAATGCGTCGTGAGCAGGACGGTCGTGCCGTGGGAGCGGAGGTTCCGGATGCGGGTCCAGATGGCGTGCCGCGCCTGCGGATCGAGCCCCGTCGTGGGCTCGTCCAGGATGAGGACCCGCGGCTCGTTCAGGAGGGCGCGCGCCAGGACGAGGCGGCGCTTCATGCCGCCCGAGAGCGACGCGATGGGGGCGTGGGCCTTGTCGGAGAGGGCCACGAACGCCAGGAGCTCGAGCGCCCGGTCGCGGACGACGCGATGGGGAAGCCCGAAGTAGCGGCCGTAGACGAGGAGATTCTTCATCACGTGGAAATCGGGATCGAGGTTGTCCTCCTGCGGACAGACCCCGATGAGGCGCTTCACGTCGCGAGGCCGCTCGCGGACGTCGACGTCGTGGATGGAGGCGGTCCCGGTGGTGGGCGGGAGGAAGCAGGAGAGCATGCGGACCGTGGTCGTCTTCCCGGCCCCGTTGGGACCGAGGAATCCCACGATCTCGCCCGTGCCGACCTCGAAGGAGACCCCGCGGACCGCCTCGAGGTCGCCGTAACGCTTCGTCAGCTCGCGCGCGACGATCGCCGGCTTCAATCCTCGTGACGCCATGGCGGGGAATGTAGCATGCCCGCGCCCTTCATCGTCCCGTGACGACCAGCTTCCCGCCCATGCCCCGGTGGGTGCAGCAGAGGTACTCGTAGGTCCCCGGCCGCGCGAGGGTGAGGATGACGTGGCGGATCTCGCCGGGCCCCAGCTCGCGGTCGCAGGGGACGTGGAGCATGGGGATCGCGAAATTGTGCCGGATGGCGGTCGTCTCGTCGTTCCGGACCACGAACCGGACGCGCTCCCCCTCGTGGAATGAGAGCGTGGGATTGTCGCCGTTGAACGTATAATCGCGCATGCTCAAGACCACGGTGCGCAGGGCCGAGGGCTCTAGGTCGGCTCGCCATCGCACCATCCCGACGACGAGGAGGGCTACGGCCAGGGCCAGCACGGCCGCGAGCACCACGCGTCGAGAGCCTCCGTTCTCCATCATGCCTCCAGTATGACCGAAACGACCCGCGTGCGGGACAGCGCGCCCAATCGCCTCGCGAAGGAGCAGAGCCCCTACCTCCTGCAGCACCAGTGGAACCCCGTGGATTGGTATCCCTGGGGTCCCGAGGCGTTCGCGAGAGCCCGCCGCGAGCAGAAGCCCGTCTTCCTCTCCATCGGCTACAGCTCCTGCCACTGGTGCCACGTCATGGAGCACGAGTCCTTCGAGAGCGAGTCGATCGCGAAGCTCCTGAACGATCGCTTCGTCTCGATCAAGGTGGACCGGGAAGAGCGCCCCGACGTGGACGAGATCTACATGCGCGCCGTGCAGCTCCTGACGGGATCCGGCGGGTGGCCGATGTCGGTCTTCCTCACGCCCGACCAGAAGCCCTTCTGGGGCGGGACGTATTTCCCGCCCGACGATCGCGGGGGCCGCCCCGGGTTCGCCTCCGTCCTGGGCGCGCTCGCGGAGACCTACGCCGGGCGCCGCGCGGAAGTGGAGGCGGCGGCGGATCGGCTGGCCAGCGCGCTCCGGCAGATGGAGGGGGGCCGCCAGTTCGTGGCCACGGGGCTCCTCGATCGATCCGTCGCCGAGCGGGCGCTCGAGGAGCTGGTCCAGACGCACGATCGCCATCACGGCGGATTCGGCGGCGCACCCAAGTTTCCGCCCCACGGCGCGCTCGAGCTCCTGCTTCGCGCGACGGCGGGCGCGCCGCGCCCCGACCTCGAGGAGATCGCGCGCGGGACGCTCGAGGGCATGGCGATGGGAGGCATCCGCGACCACGTGGGCGGCGGGTTCCACCGGTACTCGACCGACGCGGAGTGGCTGGTGCCCCACTTCGAGAAGATGCTCTACGACAACGCGCAGCTCGCTTCGGTGTACGCCGAAGCGTTCGCGCGCTGGGGAGACCCGGAGCATCGCAGCGCCGCCGAGGAGACGCTCGCCTGGGTCGTGCGGGAGATGACCGCCGAGGAGGGCGGGTT
>DASQBE010000265.1:0-21427 GCA_035635355.1 Binatia bacterium
AGGGCGGCCCATGCGCGGCGCGGGACCTCCGCCGGCGGCGCGGGGGGCCCGGAAGCGGCCGAAGCACCCACCCGCCGCCACACCTTCCGCCGCACCACCTACCGCGAAGGATCCATCCACTCGGCCCGCTTCGCGGCGGACGGCCAGGCCATCTGCTACGGCGCGGCGTGGGAAGGGCGGCCGGTCGAGCTGTTCTGGGCGTACCCGGGAAGCCCCGAATCGCGCGCGCTGGGATTCCCCCGCACCGACCTCCTCTCCATCGCGCACTCCGGCGAGATGGCGGTTTCGCTGAGGCGCCAGTCTCGCGGCGGATTCATCTACAGCGGGATGCTGGCGCGCATGCCGGTGGGCGGCGGCGCCGCGCGCGAGCTGCTCGACGGCGTGCACGAGGCCGACTGGAGCCCGGACGGCCGCAATCTCGCGATCGTCCGCGAGGAGGCGGGAAAGACGCAGATCGAATTCCCGATGGGGACCCCTCTCTATCAGACGACCGGCTGGGTCAGCCACGTGCGGGTCTCGCCCAAGGGAACCCACGTCGCGTTCCTGGATCATCCCTACCGCGGCGACGACATGGGTGGGGTCGCGACCGTGGACTTGAACAAGAAGGTGAACATCCTCTCCACCGGCTGGATGAGCGCGCGCGGCTTGGCGTGGGCCCCCGATGGAAAGGAGATCCTCTTCACGGCGTTCAAGACCGGCGTGGGACGCTCGCTCTACGCCATTTCGCTCGAGGGCGCGGAGCGGCCCATCCTCGAGGTCCCCGGGCACATGACCTTGATGGATATCTCGCGCCAGGGCGCGGGGCTCATGATTCTCGAGAACGAGCGCTCCAGAACGCAATTCCTTGCCGCCGGGGAAACGCAGCCTCGCGATCTCACGTGGCTGGACTGGACGCTGGTGCGCGCGCTCTCCCCCGACGGTGCCCGGATTCTCTTCGATGAGACCGGCGTGGGCGGAGGCCCGCTTCAGTCGGTCTACATGCGCGGGACGGACGGCTCGCCCGCGATTCGCCTAGGGGACGGCGCATGCTTCGACCTCTCCCCAGACGGCCAGTGGGCGCTGGCCGGCGTGGGGCATCCGGGCCGGCTCGACCTCCTCCCCTGCGGACCGGGGACGGCCCGCACCATCCCGACCGAGGGCCTCGACATGCAGAACGCCCAGTGGTTCCCGGACGGATCGACGATCTGCGTCCTGGGAGAGGAGCCCGGCCACGGGACGCGTCTCTACAAGGTGGACACCATCACGGGCAAGCACGAGGCCTTCACCGACGAGGGCATCAGCTCCTTCGACATTCGGATTTCTCCCGACGGCAAGTTCGCGGCTGCGCAGGGGCCGGACTTGAAGATGATGATCTACCCCGTCGACGGCGGGACGCCCAAGCCCGCCCCGGGCTTCATGCCGACGGATCGTACCACTCGATGGAGCGCGGACGGCAAGGCCCTCTACGCCTTCACACGCGGCGAGCTTCCGGGGAGGGTGTTCCGGATCGATCTCGAGACCGGCGAGCGGAAGCTGTGGAAGGAACTCTCGCCGCCGGATCCCACCGGCCTCGAGGGCCTGACCGGGGTGCGCATGTCGCACGACGAACAGTCCTTCGCCTACAGCTTCGCGCAGCGGCTGAACGATCTCTTCGTGGTGGAAGGATTGTTCTAGCCGCCGTACCGGGAAGCCACATTCGCCTTTCCTCTAAAGGACGACCCTTGCGGCTTCGATCTCCGTGACCGCCGTTGAGGAGTACCTGCTCGATCTGTCGGGGTCGGCCTTGATCCGACCCAGATCCTGGCTCGGGGTGGTAGCGAGCTCGATGTTCGCCGGAAGGCGTTGCGCAGCTTTCGAAACCTCCTCCACGCGTCCGTTGAGGACGGCGGTATGCGGCAGCGGCCAAGTGGCGGCCGACGAACGTGGATGGTATGCTCCACTTCTGATGCAGGCGACGCCATCTCCCCGGCCAGATGTCGGAAGTCACTCTGGACACCACAGAAGCGCCCAGCAGACGGACGACCCGAGCCTGGCTCGCATCGAGGCCTTCAGCGACGGGGTGTTCGCATTCGCGATCACGCTGCTGGTCCTGACGATCCGCATCCCACATCCAACCGATGCCGATGCCAATCAGGGGTTGCTAACCCTGTTAACCCAGCAATGGAGGAGTTGCCTCGCCTTCGTGCTCAGCTTCATGCTCGTGGGGATCAACTGGGCGAACCACAGGGTGATGTTTGCGACCTTCGCCCGCGCCGACCATACGCTGGTCTGGCTGAACCTCCTGTATCTGATGGTTGGGGTAGCCTTCATACCCGTCCCGACGGCAGTCCTTGGCGCGTGGCTGGGCAGCCCCAACAACCAGGTGGTCGCCGCGGTGTTCTACGGGGGGGCCGCCACCGTCGGCGGGCTGCTCTACAACCTCCTATGGTGGTATGGGGCGTACGCCGCCAAGCTCACCTCCCCGGCGCTCAGCGCGCGCGAGCGTCGCGCGCACACCATCGCCTGGGTACCCGCCCCGCTTGTTGTCGCGATACTCACGGCGGTCGCGTTCGTCAACCCGGAGGTGGCTGTGGCCGGCTATGTGGCGACGGTCTTCGCGTACGTACTGCCCGTCCCTAGGTTGGTGGCGCTCCGACAGCGGCGGCGGCGCACGCAGTCCAGCTAGCGCGGGCGACCTTCGCGATCGTGGGAGATCAGCATGGCGCACCCGCGAAAGAAGTAGTAAGGCCCGGGGGAAGAGCGTTCGGTGGACGGGGCGTTCCCGTTGACCCTTGCGGCCGCGGCCGTCGAACTCACCCACTGGTTCCCAGTCCGGGATCCTGGCCTATAAAATATACCGGGAGCCGGAACCGATTAGCCAAAGGTCGCTCCCCTTCCGGCCAGGAACCGGAGTAGTGTGCAACTGTCCCTCCGGGGTCCGCTGCTCGCAGCCAAGAAACCCACCACGCCTCCCCGCGCGGATGGGGCGCGGACCCGGCGGGCGAAATAGGAGGGTGGCCCGACCATCGGCCACCCTTCTCGCAAGCTCCCCTTCCAGCGAGGTCTTAAATGAAGCCTGCGTTCGCGCTGGCGACCCTTCTCTTGTTGCTCCCATCCTCGGCCTGCGCTCATCGGGACGATTATCTGGACGAGACTTTCGTCTACGTTACCCTCGGTCGGCACGAGTACGAGATCGAGGGATGGGCGGAGGCGCGCCGCGACACGAACCATCGGACCGCTGGCTGGTACACCGGCGCCTTTGAGTACGGGATCTCCTCCCACTGGATGGCGGACGGGGCCGCGCAGCTCCTCCACCGGGGAGATGGTTTTCAGTTCGGACGACTGCGCCTCGAGACCCGTGCTCGCTTCGCCGAGGAGGGAAGGTGGCCGGTGGATGTGGCCGCATCTACAGAGTACGAGCACGAGACGCGGGCATCGACGGGGGCAGGGAGCGAAGATGTGCTCACCCCTCGCCTCGTACTCTCACGCGACATCTCACGCGAGCTCAACACGACCTTGAACCTCGATTTTCCCGTGAGGCTATCGGGTGAGCGGGAGATCTCCTTCGCCTACGCCCTGGGCGTTCGTTACCCGGCGGAGACAGTCGTGCGCGTGGGCACTGAGCTCAAGCGGGAACCCTCCGAGCACACAGCGACGATCTTCCCTCAAGTCTGGTTCGCCCTTCCTAAGGAGCTGACGCTGAAGTTCGGCACCGGAATCGGTCTCACCTCACAGACCGATCGATGGGTGGCGCGGGTCGTGGCCGAGATCGAGCTATAGGGCGTTTCACGGCCAGGAATCACTCCGCAGTAGCTCAAGCTTCCCTCGGCAGGGCCGGCGCGTCTCCCTTCGCCGGATCCAGTTCGTCTTCCGGGAATGGCCGCCGCGGGATTCGAGACGATCTACCCCTTCCACAGCCTCCGCCACTCCGCGATCACGAACGTCTACCGCGCCACGAAGGACCTCTACCTCACCCAGCGCTTCGCCGGCACGCGAGCCCCCTCAGTACAACGATCTACACCCCCCCACCGAGGAGCTTTACGAGGGTATCCGGAGGCTGAAGGCCTGAGCCACAATGGCCCGGCCATGTGTCACCGGTCGACCATTGCGCGCCACGGGCCAAGCCATGGCCCCAATATCCAGATCAGATAGGCACGGAAGATGAGTTCCTCGCAGATCCACCGACGAGGAGCTCTACGCGGGGATATGAGGGACCAAGACGTGATCCACGACGTTTAGCCGTCAAGGCTTGTTGCGAGAGGGTTCCCGAGGCTCTTCAGGGTCCGGTAGTGGGATCGGATTGCAGCACGCAACGTCTCATGGTGGTGATACGCCACGCCGTGCTTCACCGCCGTGTCGCGGACGATCCGGCTGAGGGCAGGATAGTGAACGCTGCACACTTTGGGAAACAGATGGTGTTCGACCTGATAGTTCAGCCCGCCGACGTACCAGGACAGGATCCGGCTCGACATCGCGAAATTCGAGGTCGTTTCCATCTGGTGAACCATCCAGGCGGTGTCCATCTGGCCGTTGGACTCAGGAATCGGATGCTCGGTGTCTTCGACGACGTGCGCGAGTTGAAAGACGATGCCGAGAATGACTCCCGCCGTCAGATGCATGACGAGGAATCCGATCAGGAACTGCCACCAAGCGATCTTCAAGACCATGAGAGGAATCACGATGGTGTATCCGTAGTACAGGAGCTTCGCTGTGAGGAGTGTCACAATCTCGGATTTGGGGTGCTGCTTCCCCCGGAATGGACCCAGGTCATGCATGAGGAAATGGCGATAGTCCTTAATGAACACCCAGGAAAGGGTTGTGAGGCTGTAGGCGGCGAACGCGTAGAGATGCTGGAACCGATGAATGCTCCGCAGCCTCGCCTGGGGTGACAGGCGCAAGAGCGGCGACGCTTCGAGATCCTCGTCCAGGCCGTGAATGTTCGGATAGGTATGGTGGATGACGTTGTGGGTGATCTTCCACATGTATCCGCTCGCGCCCATCAATTCGAAGCTGAAGCCAAGGAGTTTATTAACCCGAGGGCACGATGAGTATGCCCCGTGAAGGGCGTCGTGTGCGATGCCGAAGCCGATGCCGGCGACTCCTACCCCCATGACCGAGGCCAAGCCAAGCATCTGCCAAGGGGAGAAGTGGTTGCTAAGGATTAGGCCGTAGGCTCCAAATGTGACAGATAACATGATCAACGTCTTCGCCACCATTGAGACATCGGCTTTCGACGTTCTCGTCGCGAAGTATTCCTCGACGCGGCACTTCGCGTCCTCGCCGAACGCAGCGGCGGCGGCGAATGTCACCCTTGCCGATCTAGGATTAGGACTCAAGGGAGGGCCGTTGATCGGGATCTCCTAGGATGAAGTGATCATCGATCGAATCCTAGGAGCGCGAGGTTAATGGCGCCTGAACGCAAGACCTGCCCCTAGAAGATTCGATTCCGGTCCCACCGGATCGGCCAATCGAACCCCTCATTCCGATACGCTCGGATCAGGTAGCCCGGCAGCTCTCGCCGCCGGGGCCCCTATCTCTACCGCGAACCGAAAAGTTCGCGTTTCAGCGATCTGGCTCCCCAAAACGTAACCCTCTTCGAACCCTGCGCCACGAGCCCTCCCCCCGGCGCCACTTCGCTTCGCTCGGGTGACCATGTCGGACTTCTAGTCTGTGATCGGGCCTGTCGGACCCTCATGGCTGCGACCTTTCGGATGGAACGTCACTTGAGAATCGCGATCGTCCGCGTGACCTGGCCTTCGGCAGCGGTCACACGGATGAAGTAGATGCCCGAAGCCAGGCTCTCACCTCGTGAGGCACGGCCGTCGATCCTCACGTCGTGCACGCCCGCCTCGAGCACGCGCTCGTCAAGGATCGTCCGGACGAGGCGCCCCGCGACGTCGTAGAGCTCCACCCTTGCGAAGCCCACGCGCGAAGTCGTGAACGTGAGCGTCGTGGCCGGATTGAGCGGATTCGGCGCGACCGTCGCCGCTGTGAACGACCCGTTGTTGAACACGTCCACCTGGGTCGTGCCCTGGAGCGCTCCGCCGGTCACGAGATTCGCCTCGATCATGACCGTCACCAGATTGTGCCCGTTTCCGAGGCCGGTTCCGCTGAACAAGGTGCGCAGGTTTTCCTTCGAGAAGCTGACGCGGATCTCCTGGATTCCATCCCCGCTCTTGTCGGAGTCGATGGTGCTCTTCGTGACGTCGGCCGGAATCTGTCTCCCCGCGTAGCTCAGAACGAACGACGAGAGCACGACGTCGGTGTTGACGTAGCACCCGTTCGCGGGCTGGATGAAGGCGAACCAGGTGGGCTTCCCGGTGCCCAGCCGGATCACGTCATAGCCGTTGAAGACCGTCGCGGGACATGCGGCGAGAATGCTCGCCGTGGTGGTCGCGGAGTTGCTACAGGGTGGACTCGCGTTATCCGTCACCGTCAGCGTCACCGTGAAGCTCCCGGCCGCCGCGTACGGATGGACAGGCATCGGACCGGTCGCATCCACGGTGATGCCGTTGGAGGCATCGAAGTCCCAAGCGTATGTCAGGGGATCGCCGTCTGGATCCGCCGAGGCCGTTCCGTCGAAGCTGATCGGAACGCCCGCGATACCCGAATAGGAGCCACCGGGGTTCGCCGCAGGACAGCGGTTGGATGGAAGGACCGTGATCAAGAAAGACGCACCGGTGTTTACCAAAGAGTTCCGCGCCCCGATGGTCGCCTGAAACGTCCCGGCATCGGAGAACCCAGGCGCCAGATGGACATTCGCGCTCGAGTCGCTGATCGTTGTCAACGTGAAGAACGGAGGGCCGGCGATCCGAGTGAATTGAATCGGCTCACCGCATCGGTCCCTGACCGAGATGATTTGGTCCGCGGTCACTCCCTCGACCACTGTCATATTCGAAATGGGGTTGAACCCGAGCTGGCAACCGACCGGGACGACGGTAAGCGTAAATGACTTGTCGGTGCTCAAAGAGCCGTCGCTCGCGCGCACGATCGGTTGAGACGTCCCGGTGTCTCCAAACCCCGGTGCGATGTGGATATTCCCTCTCGTGGGCGAGGTCGTTGTCACAGTCATGAACGTCGGGCCAGCGACCTTGGAGAACGTCACCGCATCGCCCTCGGGATCCGACGCAGCGATGATCTGATCCGCGGTGGCTCCCTCGGTCACGAGCATGTTCGCGGGCTGGGCCAGGATCGGCGGGCGATTCGAGGCGAGGATTGAAATGGTGAAGGACTTGTCGTTGCTGATCGACCCGTCGCTCACGCCCACGGTCGCCGCAAAGTTCCCGGCGTCCGAGAATCCAGGCGCGAGGTGGATGTTTCCGGTCGCGGTACCCGCACCCGGGGTGGTGGTGGTCACCGTCATGAATGTCGGCCCCGAGACTTTCGAGAAGGTCAACGCATCCCCGCACGCATCCGTACCCGTGATGACCTGATCTGCGGTTGCCCCCTCTGCCACAGTCATGTTCGCCGGTTGTATCAGCGTAGGATTGCCGTGGCACTGGCCGACGGTGATCGTGAACGATTTGGTGTCGGTCAACGCCCCGTCGCTCACGCGCACGGTTGCGGCGGAGGTGCCGAACGCGTCCACGAATCCCGGGGCCAGATGAACGTTCCCTCTGGGCGGATTGATCGTCGTCGTCGTTACCGACATGAAGGTCGGCCCCGAGACCATGCTGAACGTGAGGACGTCCCCTTCGGGATCAGAGGCGGCGAGCGCCTGATCGGCCGTCGCACCTGGGCTGACCGTCATGTTCGCGGGCTGGGCCAGGATCGGCGCGCGGTTACTGCTCACCGTGATGGTGAAGGTTTGGTCGTCGAGCTGGCCGTTCGCCGTCGCGGTCACGGAAGCCGGGAACGTGCCCGCATCCGAGGATCCGGGGGCCAGGTGGATGTTCCCGGTGCGGGTATTCCCAACCTGAGCGTCCGATGTCACCATCATGAATGCCGGACCCGATGACGTGAACGTAATCGCGTCCCCATCCGGATCCGTCGCGCTGATCCCCTGGTCGGCAGTCGAGCCCGGCACGACCAACATGTTCGCGATGGTCGCCAGGACAGGGGGGCCGGGCACGTTGTTCACCGTGATCGCAAACGACTTATCGGCGTTCAGAGAGCCGTCGCTCGCACGAACGGTGGCCGGGTAGTTCCCGGCGTCGCTGGACCCGGGCGCCAGGTGAACATTCCCTGTGGTGGCGTTGGTGTTCGTGACCGTCATGAACGTTGGTCCCGCGACCTTCGTGAACGTAAGCGCGTCTCCGTCGGGATCCGTGCCGGTGAGCGCCTGATCCGCGGTCGCGCCTTCGTCTGCCGTCATGTCCGCGGGCTGGTTCAAGGTCGGAGGGCCGTTCGCGTGAACCGTGATGCCGAAGGTCTGATCGTCGAACTGACCGTTCGCGGTCGCGGTCACCGAAGCTTGAAACGTCCCCGACGTGCCGAGCGAAGGCGCGAGGTGGATGTTCCCCGTGCGAGTGTTTCCCACCTGGGCGTTCTGCGTCAGCGCCATGAAGCCCGGGCCCGAAGAGGTGAACGTGATCGCATCAGCATCCGGATCCGTCGCGCTGATGGCCTGATCCGCGGTGGCGCCTGGCGCGACCGTCATGTCCGCGATGGCGGCAAGTATCGGCGGCGCAGGGCCCGCGACCACGTTTGTCGCGTCCACGATCATGTCGGTCCGGTACACCTCAAAGCCGACCTGTCCCGCGGGAACGTCCGGGGCCGGCCAGTTCAGTAGCTGGACACTATCCAAGTAAACGATCAAGCTACCGCCCTGATATATGGCTCGGACGTCATGCGGCTGGTTCAGAGCAACAAGCGGCAGCGGTACGGTCGTTGACGAGGCTGTCACACCACCGGCAAAACGTGTGACCACGAGTTGGTTGAATCCCACACGAAATTGCAGCCACAGGCCGCTCTCGGGGACAACAAACGGACAGACGGTGGTGCAGGACCCGCTTGGTGGAGTGGTTGGGTTGTGAGCGAGCATCCAAAGGCCGAACCAGTCCGCCTCCGTGTTATCCCGATTGGGCAAAACGAATCGCATGGTCATATCGGCATTGCTGAACTCAGGAGAAGAACGGAGGGCCCATACGTAGCCGTTGTAAGTGGCGTCCATGTAAATCCCCGTGCTATCAGCGGTGGGGAACAGCCTCCCGGCCGTCCCATCCCCGAAGGGCCCCTGCCAGCCGCCGTACCCATAGTTAGAGAGGGCGGCCGGGAAATCGTCCGCGTATGTTGACGCGCTCGCTACGCGGACAAGCGTGAAACCAAGCAGCAGGATGAGTGGCATTGGGTTCTTCATTTTGCAGCTCCTCTCACATTTCCGTAGCGACAAGGGTGATTTATCCCCAAGGGTTGTCGGAAGACGGCCACGGCCTTGGGCGAATTTCGGCAATCGGCTGGGAGTAGGGCGGGACTACGAGCGCTGACCGGGGTTCGGGGCACGATTCACCTCCGAAGGTGTCAGTATTCCTGTCTTGGGGAGAGCACGAACGGTACTCCTCAATCGGAGCCTATGCCAGCGTCCAATTCCCGGCTCTTTCTGCCCTGGCGTACCCTAGCCACGCCACTCGCCTGCCGTGATTTCCGCGAGAATCTGGTCAAGGATGCGAGGCGCTGCCTGCGGCTGAGGCGCCGGTAGGAGTAGCGAGTAGCATCGCGGCAGCGTCGGAGAGAGCCAGAGAGGGAGAGAGCCAGAAGGCACGGATCGCGCTCTCCCAAACCGTCGCGTGTGGGGTTGGCCGATCAGCTCCAACCGGTGCTAGGACGAGGGGGAGTGGCGGGCAAGGCCACAACGCCGCGCCCTTGCGCCATATGCACGAAGGCCCCCAACGGAAGACCGTCGAGGCCTCGCGATCCCAAGCCCGAGTTTGAAGAGGGTTACGCTTGGGGTACTGGCTCCCCGAACGTAACCCTCTTCGAAAAGATGCCCTTCCAGCCTCCCCCCTCGTTCAGCGCCGCCTGGATTTCGTTGATTTACGGGGAGGCAGACCATTAGCATCTCTGCTGCGAAGCATCACCCGCATGGGTGAGCACGTCACCCGTCCGGCAATCCTCGACGGAGCCCCGATATGACGACCGCCTCCAAGGACCAGGGCTGCTTGTACAGCCTCCTTTACGTCCCACGCGAGCAGCACGAGGATATCCTGGATCAACTGGTTTTTCCGATCGTCGCGGAAGTCCGGAATCATCCGGACCTGGACTCGCTCTTCTTCGTGCGCTTCTCGGAGCCGCGCTGGCAGCTGCGCTTCCGCGTCCTGGGCCGGACCCGGTGGGTGGGGGGGCCTCTGCGCGATCTCGTCGAGCGTCGCGTTCGCGATTTCGAGACCTCCGGGAATATCGAAGGCCACGAATTCAGCCAGTACGACCGGGAGTACGATCGCTACGGGGGCGCGTTGGGAATGGCCCTCGCGGAGAAACTCTTCCACCTGGACTCGCTGGCGTGTCTGGAAATCGTGCGGATCGACCGCGCTGGCCTGCTCAAGAAATCGCGCCGTGAGTTCGCGATGGCCCTTGTGGACAGTTTCCTGGATCTGGCGCACTTCCCCACGGAGGATCGGCTCGAATTCTACAAGTTCGGTTACGCATGGGCGATCGAGTGGAAAACCTGGGGGCTGGAGGACCTGGACGCCTTGGAGAAACGCTTCCAGAAGCTCCACGTGGGGCTGGAAAGGCTCTTCTTCGGGCTCAAAGCCGAGGATCCGGCGCAGTTCTATGGCGGGCCCGAGGCCGCCCAGGTTGCGGCTACCTTCCTCGAGCACGCCCGGCCGACGGTCGAAGCGATCCTCAACGAACGCCGCGCCGGCCGGATCGAGCAAAGCCTCATTTACCTCTTTTGGTCCTACGCGCACATGATGACTAACCGACTCGGGGTGGAGGCCACTCCGGAAGCGATTCTCCGCTTTTTCATGTTCCGTTTGCTCGAGGAGCGGTCCCGAAGCACTGCCTGATCTGCGATGATGCACGTCTCCCCGCTCTTGATGGTCCGAGTCGCGACCCTCCCATTCGAAGCGCTGGCCCCGTCGAGGCGGGGCCGTGCGTGCGCCGCCGCGGAGGAGTTGCTGCAGCGCCTCGAAGGCCGGGCGCGAGAGGCGGAGCGGATCTCGGCCCTGCTGCATGAGGCCGCCGGTGAGACGGCGCCTCCCGAACAGGCGGCTGCGCGTGGCGCCGTGCTCAAGATGCGCCGGGCGATCCATCAGGACCGTGCCGTCGACCGCCGCGTGGTGGAGGAAGCACGTCCTCTGCTGACGACCGACCTCCAGGCACAGGTCCGTCAGCACCTGGTTGGCGGATCCGAGGCGGAGAAGGCGCAGCGAGACTTCTCAACCATCTATTCCGAGGAAGTATCGCACGGGCGGAAGGTGCTCGTTGAAGCGCTCGAAATGCCCCTCTTTCGTCTCGGGCTCCGTCTCGCGGCGCGCTCCCTCCTCCAGCGCGCGGACACCCTCCCTCGCCTCGAGCCGTCCGGGTGGGATCAACGCGGCCGCCACACCGCTTCCAAACTGCTCGCCTACCTCGGCCGGTTCACAACCAAGACGAGCCCCAACGGAGTCTTCTGCGCGACTGCGGTCGGCGAGCTGACGCACGGGCCGGCTGCCGTGCGGGGCGAGAATCGATTCGAGCGCCTGGACTTCCTGCTTCACGTTGGAGAGGCTCGCAAGATCGCCGCATGCCTCGCCGCCTCTCCGGAGGCGATTGCTGCCGTGGTTCCACGAATCAATCCGACCCTTCGCCGCGAGGGAAACGGCTGGACGCTGTGGCGCCCGGCCAGCGCGCGCCGGCCGGCGGACGACGAAGTCCGCTCCGAGGTAAAGGAACATCCGGTGATGCAGATGTTCCTCGACGCGGCGGCTCGCGCGGAGAATCCGACGGAGGAGATCATCCGAACTGTGGGAGAGCGCTTGGGACGGGACGTCCGCCCGTTCTATTCGCAGCTCCTCGAACGCGGTGTTCTGATCGGCGAGGTGGAGATTCCCTGGAGCGAGCGCCGCCCTCTGCGGGCCCTGGCGAAGCGCTGCGCCGCAGTGCCGTGGGCCCGTGAGCTCGAGGAGATCGAATCGAGCGTGGACTCCCTCTCGCATCTTCCGCTCCGCGAGGTTCCACCCCGGATGGACGCCCTGGCCGCGCTTCTCGAGTCGCTGCCCCATGTCCGTCCCCTCACGAGCGAGGATCTCATACGGTGTGACGCATCCACCCGGATCCACATCCGGCTCCCGGGCACGCTCCTTCACGATCTCGAGCGCCTCGTGCCGCTCTACGCCCGCTTCTACGGCGCGCTCTATCCTGAAGCTCTCTTCCGCGAGTCCTTCGCCCGTCCATTCCTCAAACGCTATCCGGCGGACACGCGCATCCCCGTGCTGGATTTCTACCACGGGCTCTTCGAGCCCGAGGGTCTGGCCAGACCCGCCGCTTTTCTCTCTCCCACGGGGGGGCCATCGGACTCGAAGCTCCGTAGCCAGGCCGGCGCCGCCTTCGAGCGGGCGCGAGGATTTTTCGCCCGCCGCGCGAGCGAGGCGGCCGCAGAGGGTGCGATCGAGGTGGAGCTGTCCGAGGAGGATTGGGTCGAGATCGCCGGAGACGCCCTGGAGCCGCGATTCTCCTGCGCCGCGCTCTTTCAGGTCGCGGCCCCATCGACGGGAGATTTGGATACGGCGCGAGCGCGGGTCTGCCTGAACGCATTCTTCCCGGGCGCCGGGCTCTCTGTCGCGAGACTCGCGCACTTGCACGGCGGCATCATCCGCGAGCTGCGAGACGGCTGGGCACGACAGTCCCGCCCTGGGGCGGCCCAGGCGGAAATCACGTTCATGCACGGCGGCCGAACCGCCAACGCAGGGCTTCGACCGCCGATCTTTCCGCTCGAGATCGAGCTCCCTGGAGATCGCGCGACGGAGCGGCGCGAGGCGGTCCCGCTTGCGGACCTGACGGCATGCTGGGACAGCGCCGAGAACCGCTTCGTGCTGCGCTGGGAATCGCGTGGAATCGAGATCCTGCCGGTGATCAACAGCGGGATCAATCCCGAGGGGTTCATTTCCTTTCTGACGATGGTCGGAGGGCAGGGTCTGCAGCCGTTGGGGTTCTTCCAGGGCTTCGACGTAGCGGGAATACGAAGCTGGCCCCGTTTCACCTTCGGAAATGTTGTGCTCTTTCGCCGGCGCTGGGTGTTCCACACCGCCGAGCTGCCCGCGGGCAAGTCGCCGGAAGGACATTTCCTGGACACCCAGCGGTGGCGTCGAGAGCACGAGCTTCCGCTCCATGTCTTTGTTCACTCCGAACGCGAGCCCAAGCCGTTCTTCGTGGACCTGGGTTCCGAGGCGTTCGTGGATCTCCTCCGGCGGGCGACCGCATCGCCATCCTCGGGTCCTCCCGGTCGCGTGCATGTCACGGAGATGCTCCCGGGGCCCGACGATCTCTGGCTGAGCGATCCGCACGGCCGGTACGCCTCCGAATTCTTACTCCACCTGGATAATCTGGAACCCGTCGACCGCATTCCTTCTCGCCGCATGGGCGGCCCGTGATGCCCCCGGGGCCCGCACGAATTGCGCTCAGGAATCCGGATTTTCGCCGACTATGGCTCGCCCAAGGAGTATCCCAGGTCGGGGACAGCCTGACAGCGCTCGCTCTCATTCTCACCGTTAACATGCTCACCGGATCCACCTCGATGATCGCCACGCTGGCCGTGGTCCTGTCCCTGCCGCAGTTGGGGCTGGGTCTCTTTGCGGGCGTGATGGTCGATCGTTGGGATCGCCGGCGGACCATGCTTGCTTCGGATCTCGCGCGAGGCGTGCTGATGCTGGGGTTCCTGCTGGTCCGGAACCGCCACGATCTGTGGCTGCTCTATCTGCTCGGGCTGGCGCAGGCAGCCGTGGGAGTGTTCTTCAACCCCGCGCGTTCCGCTCTGACGCCCCGGACCGTCGAGCCGGAGTCCCTGCTCGCGGCGAATTCGCTGCTCCAGACGACGCAGCTGGTCAGCGGTCTCGTGGGGACCGCGCTCGCCGGAGTGCTGTTCTCCCTGGCGAAGAGCGGATGGCCGGCGTTCGCGCTGGATTCCGCTACCTTCCTTTTTTCCGCGGTGTGCGTCACGGGGATCGGACCGCATCGGCCGCCGGAGAGGCACACCGGCGCCGCTGCTTCCGGAATCCTCCTCGAGCTACGCCGAGGGCTCGGGCTCGTCCTGCGTACGCGCGCCCTCCTCGCGATCCTCATGGCATTCTCCGTGGCGTGTCTGGGAACGGGAGCCGTCACCGTATTGTTCGTTCCGTTTCTCGTGAGTACCCTTCACGTGCCGGCGGCGGCCTTGGGTCTGGCGAAGGCCGCACAACTCGCGGGACTCCTGCTCGGAGGCGCGCTGGCGGCGCGGCGCGCGCTCAGCACCGGATCACGCACCGCGCTGATCGGGGGGGGACTCGCGGGGATTGGAGTGGCCACGATGCTGCTGGGAACTGCGCCGAACCTGGGCTTCGTGCTCGCCTGGCTCCTCCTGCTGGGTCTATGCGCCACCCCCATGCAGTCGGCGACAAACGCGTTGCTTCAAGAACGCACCCCCGACGCCCTCCGCGGCCGCGTGGAGGCCGCGGTGGATACGCTGCTGACGGCCGTGATGATGGTCTCCATGGCCTGGGCAGGGATCCTCGCCGATCGGATCGGAATCCGGACGGTCCTGTCCGGAGCTGGATTGCTATGTCTGGCCGGCGGCGCGCTTGGCTGGGCCATGCTCGCGCGCGCGGATGGCCCTACCGAAAGCGGGATCGAAAGGGGCTAGATTGTGCCAGGGCTGGGGAGTAACATTTCGCTTCGGGCCATCGGATGGCCGGGGGTTTGGGCTGTCGAATCGGTTGTGGACAGGAGGCTCCCATGAACGAGAACCTGGATCTCGAAGTCATCGAAGTGGAGATCAACAGCAGGCCCGGTTGCACCAACTCTTCCAGCACCTCGCCGCGGTGCACGTGTCCGGTGCTGGTGAGCCCGCCAGAAGATTCCGGGCAGGAGTAAGTCGAGCGGGTTTCATTCGAGAGCCTGTTCCTCGGGGCGGACCGGCCGACCGGCCGACCGCCCCATTTTAATTTCGATCCCGGGGATGGCTCGCAAAGTTGCGAACACTCTCCAAGTGGTGGTGTACGCTAAGATGCTCGGCCTTGGGCCGCGCCAGCGCGCATTTTCTCCGGCGAGAGGCAGACCACGGGTATTTCTGCCCCGGAGCGGCAGAAAGGCGAGTATTTCCGCACCGCCGGGCCGCAACGCGCTCAATCCGCCAGAAATCTACGTAGCTCTACTAGCATTTCTCTTCCTTCGGTACTATCTTAATGGTGTGCCCGGTGGGGGTCCAGGACGATCCGACACCCTACTAGGATGACACTAGGACCCCAACGGGCACCCTGCCTCCGCCATCCACCCCGGACAGCCTGAACCTTGTGAGTCGGGTGTGCCTGCCGCAGGAGGTACCCGGCTCCAGCCCGCAGCGGGCGGGGCAAATCCGAGGTGGTCCCATGGAGCACGAACTTCGTCGCGCCGCGCGTCTTGTTGCAGTCGACTCCCGCAGTCGTGCTCTGCTCTTCCAGTATGCCCAAGCTACCGGTCAGAGGTTTTGGGCGGCACCGGGCGGAGGAGTGGAGCTCGGTGAGACCTTCGAAGAGGCCGCCGCGCGCGCGGCCGTCGAGGAGCTCGGGTTGAATCCGGTGCATCTCGAGCCAGTCTGTGACCGGACGGCGGACTTCCCGTGGGGTGATCGGCAGATCCACCAGCAGGAGCGGCTCTTTCTGCTTCACCATGAGCCGTGGGAATTTGACGAGCGAGTCCGGGACGTGCATCGCCGCGAGAGGGTTCTACAGGCGCGTTGGTGGTCCCTCGCCGAGATTGAGGAAAGCGACGAGTTGATCTTCCCCGAGGATCTCCCCGCGGCGCTAAGGAAGGCTGCGAACGCCGTCTCTGCGAATCCAGGTATCGGCCCGTCCATCTTGCGGCCGACGTCGATCGATAATGTTCTCGGTAGGGGTTCGCGTCGCCGTTTGTGGCCGGAGTAGACACGCCGATTGGCTGACAGGCCAAGTTGCTGCCGTCTTGGAGCGGGATCGACTATCCTCGCCGTGGCCCTGCTGGGTCCGCAGCGCGTAGCCTAGAAACCCTCCATGCCTCCCCCATGGATGGGGCGCGGATCCCGCGGGCCTCTGTTACTGATACTTATTCGTCCGCTTGGCTGGGCGGTCATCTGGAAGTTCGGCCTGGACCCACCTCATGGGGTAAATCCCGCAATTCAACGCCATTTTCCCCACTCGGATGGCCACCATGGCGAGGGTTGGTGTTCTAACTGAGCCAACGAGCAGGACCGGGGATGGCGAATACTCCTGGCCTGAAAGTTGCCGCTAACCCCGCGGGGGGCAATCCGCTTTCCAGTTCAGTCAACTTCTACGGAGGGGCGTGTCACATGCTTCAATTCGTGAAGAAGTTCATTCGGGACGAGCGCGGTGAGGATCTCATGGAGTACGGCCTTCTCGTGGCCTTCGTGGCCGCGATCGCCGTCGCCGTGATCATTACGGATCCGCTCGGTTTCGGCACCGCGATCCAGGGAGCATATCAGAAGGCGGTGGATGCACTGAACGCGGCATAAGTCGCGGCACAGACAACAGTGGTGTCCACGCATCGGATAGCCGCCGGCGCGGTTCTCCGTGCGGGGCGTGGTTTCGTGTGATCTGCACCACCGCGGGGTCCGCTGCTCGGAGCTGAGAGTTCCTCCATGCCTCCCTCATGGATAGGGCGCGGACCCCGCGGGCCGTTACCCCTGCTTCATCCGCTTACTCCCGCTAACACAGGGGGAGCATGAACCCACGTTCCCGCGGTTAACGGCTGCTCACATCGGAGGACCCTTGAGGGCAAAGCTCGAGTCGATCCACCCAGTGCTCATGTCCCGGGACGTTAGCGCCTCGGTTCGTTTCTACACCAGGCTGGGATTCTCTATGACGTTCCAGGACCGCCCCATAGATCCCCAGTATGCCGGCGTCCTGCGTGACGGGGTAGAACTGCTCCTGCAATGGCAAGCGGAGTCGCAATGGGCTTACCCCATCGATCGACCGACTTACCGCATTAGGGTCCAGGAGGTCGACGCTCTGTATGCCGAACTTCGCGACAGCGGAGTGCTCGATGGAGTGGGTCAAAGCCCGTGGCAGACACCAGGAGACACCCCGTGGGGCACTCGGGAGTTCCACGTGCTCGACCCCGACAGAAACGGGTTGCAGTTCTACCGATTGCTCTAAGAAGTCGACCGAACCAGGCGCGCTTTTCCCCGCTTCGCCTTTCATTAGCTTGACTCCCCCCGGACACAGAGGGAACATGAACGCATGTACCCCAAGTTCACCTCGCCCCGGATCCTGGCGCTCAAGGATCAGAAGCGGCTCCTCAGGGTCGAGCGCGCCCACGCGTCCCCTCGTGACGGGGCCCTACTCTCGCTTGCCCTAGGCACCGGGCTTAGGCTCCGGGAACTCCGCGGACTCAACGTCGGGAGGTCGCGGCGCCGGAGCTCCGTCAACCGGACGCCGGTACCGCAATCGTCAAGACTCCAGAGCGAGATGTCACGGATGACGGTAGCCGGTGAGCGAATGGATGTTCTTAGGTCGGTCTTCGGCCTGCCTTCGCCTCGGCTAGTGTCAGGTCTGCCGGCTGCACATGGGTAGGATCCCAGCCGATCTTGACGGGCGCGGTCCAGTTGCTGGTCGCTATCGCTTGTTGCACTGCGTCTCGAAGTTTGGGCGGCAGTCCCCACTGAATCCCGGTCAGACACGTGTGACGCTCGGCGGCCGCGGCTAGACGAAGCAGGTACTCGGATCCCTCGTGAGCAGGGTGGTCGTCGTCGAGGAGATCGACCGCCAACCCCTGCGGTTCTCCGTTCGGGCCGGTAATATTGTGAAAGCCATACTTCAGCTTCGAATGCCCGCTCAGATATGCCTTCAGCTGGTCCGCCGGACTTCGCCAGGCATCTTGAATCCGGGGGCGGAGACCCTGGCCCTCGAGGTCCACGATGATCGCCTGAACTCGAACAGCGAAAGTTGGAAATACCTCGGCTAGCCGATCGGCATTCCGTGCCTGACGGTCGGTTTCATTCATGAGCTGGTCCACGGACAGCTGGAGAGTCAGAGATCAAGAGAACCGCATTGTGGCGGGTGTCCCGAGTGGGGCGCAAGCTCCGGGGCTCTTAGCGAAACGCCATTGCTCCGGCCACGGTCGTCACGGGGCGGCTAAGGGCTCGAATATCGCATATGGACGCCACCCCCGGCTATCCGCAGGGGGGACCATTCCCACCGTGCGATCCCGGATCTCCGGGGAAAACCTGCTCTTTCGTGCCATGACCCCATCCTCTCAAGGAATGGAGCCTCCGGCAATCCCGGCGCGGTTCACCGACGGCAAGACCGAGAAACCCGCCGCCCAAGCGTACCGGGTCACGCGGAGGTGGCTGCTCGGCATGCGAATGAAGAATTGGTCCCTGGCGTCCACGGACTGTCCGATTTCGTCGAGGGGGATGACGTTCGGGTGGGTCCATCCCCGGTCCTTCTCGAGGGGGACCGCCAGTGAGCTCGGCGCCCGCAATCAGGTCAACCAGGGTTTGCGGCTCTGTGAACGATACGGATCGCAGCGTACGATCCTGAACAGGGCGCGAGGGTCGCCTTCGGCCATTTCTGCGTCCTCGATTCGAGTCGGCAGCCCCAGCCAACGGATTCGACGGCGAGCCCAGTCTCCTGGCCCCGTGGCATGTCTCATGCGGGTGAAAATTCATCTGCTGTTCAGCGACAGCAAGGGGTCGAATTCCACCACCATAAGGCATCCATGGACCCGCGCTCCTCCCCGCCACGGGTAGCAATGTATTCCCACGATACCTTCGGGCTCGGGCACATCACGCGCACACTTCGCGTTGCCCGTGCGGTCACCGAGGCCGTGCCGGACGCGAGCGTCCTCGTGCTCACCGGATCTCCGATCGCCCATCGCCTGACCTTTCCCCGGCGGGTGGAGTACATCAAGCTCCCGTCGGTCCGCAAGCGCGGCCCGGAGGAGTATGTCTCGCGTGAGCTGAGCATCCCGTTCTGGCGGCTCCGACGGATGCGACTCCAGATCATCCGGGACACGCTCCGTCTCTTTCGTCCGCACATCTTGTTCGTAGACAACGTGCCTCTCGGGATGAAGGGGGAGATCCTCCCCGCGCTCCAGGAGATCAAGAGCTCCGGTGCCGCGATCCATCTGAACCTTCGAGACATCCTCGATGATTCCGGTGCCGTGCGAGAGCAGTGGGTCTCGGATGGGACGCTCGACGCCCTTCATTCGCTCTACGACGAGATACACGTCTTCGGCGATCCCTCCGTTCATGACGCGGCCGAGGAGTACGGCCTCCCGGCCTGGAAGACTTCGTTCCACGGGTACATCGCGCCGCCTCGGCCGGAATCACGGGAGCGCCTGCTCCCTCTCCGGCGCCGAAACGGAGCGCCCTCGGTGCTTCTCACGATCGGTGGCGGCGAGGACGGAATCGAGATCCTCCGCTGCGCCCTGGAGGCCGAGCGCCGGTTCGAAGACCTGCAACGGCTGGATATCGATCTCGTGCTGGGGCCGCTCCTGGATCCGGAGGAAGCGGATCAAATCAAGGCCGAGGCCCGGAACAGGAACCATGTATCCGTGTGCGATTTCGTGGAGGACCTCGCCGAGTACATGCCCGAGTACGACCTGGTGATCTCGATGGGCGGATACAACACTCTCTGCGAGGTGATGTCGGGGGCCCGGAGGTCCCTCGTCATCCCGCGGGTGCATCCGCGCCGCGAGCAGGAGATCCGGGCGCGCGCCCTGGAATCACGCGGGATCGTGCGGTGGATCCATCCGCGGGACCTCACTCCGGAACGCTTCGCCTCCTCCGTGGTCCATGCTCTGGAGCGAGACTCGGAGCTCCCGTACGCCAACGCTCCGTGCCTCGAAGGCATCGGCAACTTCAAGCGGCGGATGGAGACCATCGCCCGTTCGCTCCGGGAGCCGCTCCCTCGGGGCGGGGGCCGGGACGCCACGATCGGCTCCGCGGCTCGGCGCCGTTCCCGCGCGAGGAGCGAGATCTTCGGCTTGGCGCTCCTCGTCCTGCTCTTCGGTCCCGCCACGGATGCCGGCGCCTCGCTTCGCCCGAACGCGGTGAACGCGGAGGTGCTCGTGGGCTACGACACGAACATCCTGGATGCCTCGAACGCGGAGATCCACGCCTTCGAGACCCACGATCCCGGATCGTTCTTCGTGGTGAGGCATATGAACGACGGAGCCCTCCAGATGAGCGTCGATGGCCGTTGGCCCCTTGCCGTGGACGGCGGCAAGACCGAAGCGAGGCTCCGGTACACGCGGCTTCAGTACTTGCGAGAGACGATCCGGAGCGAGAGCCATTATTCCCTGCTCTGGCGCACCCGCTCCGATCCACGCACCGAGATCGAGATGAGCCTCGAATTCGCTCCGAACATCTATGGCCGTCATCGCCGCGACAAGGACGCGATCCCCGGCGACCCCGTGTTTCGCGCCGAGGTGCGGGACGAATGGGACACGGCGCTCCAGGTCACGCGATCGCTCCACCCGGGGTGGTCCTCGGTCACGGTGCTCGAGGGATCCGTCCGGGACTACCGGCCCGCGTTCGACGAGCGCGATCGATGGCGAGCCGGCGGACGCACCGGTCTCCTGTGGCAAACGCCGGGCGGTGCCGTCACATTCAACCTCACCGGCGGATACCGGCGTCTGAGATCCCGCAACGTGCCGTACGTCGGCAGCGATCTTTCCTATCGGGATTGGACCGTCCGGTCCGCGGCGGAACTTGTGTGCCTGAATGGATTCCTGCGCCTTCGCGCATACGCCAACCGGGATTGGCTAGACTACACGTCGAGCGATCCCTCCGACCAGAGTCATTATGGACGGCGGGACGGCGCATGGGAGGTGGGCGGCCTCGCGCGGCACGCGTTCTCTCCTTCCTTCGACTGGAGCGCCAGCATCGCCCATCTGAGGCGCGACACGATGGCCGGCGCCGTCATGAGTGGAGACTTGGATGAAGAAGGATCGATTCGCGACACGTTTGTCACGACCGGTGTCGCATGGCACTGGAAGCCCTGAGATTCTCGTCGCGCTCTTCGCGGCGTTTACGCTGGCGGGATTCGTCCTGACCGGATGCTCCCCCGACGTGAAGGACGGTCTCGGGCCGCGTGTCCCGATCCCGAACGTCTCGGGAAGCGCCGAGCGGGACGGAGCCGCCGCCGCCGCGCTGGAGGTCGCCGTGCGCGATCCTGAGGGCCGCACGGTGGCCGGCGCCAAGACCGATGGGTCCGGCCTCTACCTTCTCGCGGCTCCGGCCGGAGCGTGGGAATTGAGAATCAAGGGCAAGCTCCTCGGCGATTTCGATTCGGTCTCGCGGAACCTGGTGGTGGCCGGTTCCGGCGAGCGGGTCTCGATCGGGCCGATGGACATTTTCGCCTATGGGGCCGCGACCTCC
>DASQBE010000266.1:0-3155 GCA_035635355.1 Binatia bacterium
CCCTGGTGGTCCGCCCCGACGAATGGCGGAGGGTGTGGGGGCAGGGACGCGTATTCCTCCGGCTCAAGAGATGACACCGGGTTACCGCGCGACCCCGGCGCACAAGGCGTTCTGGAGGTCGGCGACCTTGTCCTGGTCCCATCGCTCCTCCGCCAGCGCCCGCCCACGCTTTCGGAACACCTCGCGTAGCTCTGGGGAGAGGAGGAGCGCGGCGACCTGGCCGCCCAGCTCCCCGGGGGTATCGCCTGGGGCGTAGTGCTCCCCGGCCCGGAGATCCAACCCCTCGGCGGCGAGGCGAGTCGCGACAATCGGCAGGCGGGCCGCCATGGCTTCCATGATCTTCACCCGCGCTCCTGCGCCGGCCCAGAGAGGCACCACGAGGAGCGTGGCGCTCGCGAATTCCTGGGCCATGGAGTCCACGTAGCCCACGACTTCCGCGCCGATGCTGTCCGCGGCGCGATGAATCGCGCGCGGCGGCTCCTTGCCGACCACCCGAAGCCGCGCGCGCGGGACTCGGGCCGTGACGCGGGGCCATCCCTTTCGCATGAACTGGATCGCGCCGTCCACGTTGGGCGGCCACGCGAAAGACCCGGCGAGGAGAACCACCGGCGGCTCCCCGGGGTGAGGCTGCGGATAGCCGTCCAGGTCCACCCCTACGGGAAGCACCTCGACCGGAGTCTCCGGCGCGAGAGTACGAAGCTCTGCGGCCTCGGCCGCCTGGACCGGTAGAACGAGGGCGGTCTTGCGCGCGAGGGTCGCCTCGGCATCGCGCAGGCGTTTCACCTGCGTGCGGGCGTAGATACCCTCGGGTGTGAACCCGAGGCGCTGTGCGTAGCGCTTCATCCACACATGTTCGAGGTTGTGTTCACGGAGCACCATCGGAGCGCCCTCGAGGTCGTCTGCGTAGGATGCCATGTGGAGCGGAGTCACCATCGCGAAGTGGGGCCGCGTCTCTGCGACGAGCGCGCGAAGGACTCCCGGAAGCCGGGCGTTGCGGTATCGCGCGAGCGTGTAGGGAAGAGGGCCCACGAGCCCATCCCACGCCGCCTTCAAGCCGGCGGACGCGCAGTGCGCCACACGTGTGACACGGACGCCGTGCTCCTCGAAGACGCGCGGCAGCGGCAGCTTCTCTTCGCTCGGCGATACCAGACTTACCAGGCTCGTCTCGTAGGCCCGCGAAGCGGCCCGGACGTTCTGCCACATGGCAATCCGGCCCCCATCGTCGAGGGGCCAGGGGAGCCGGGACGTGACGATGAGCGCGTGGGGCCGGCTCACGAGGTCGTGCGCGCCTCGACCGGCGGTCCCAGCACGGATTCGGCGCTTCGCATGACATCCTCGACGAAGATCAGATTCACGCAGGGATTGTGAGGAACGACACAGACTTTCTGTTTGCAGGGGAAGCAGGGTACCGGCTTGTGGAGGACGATCGCGCGGGCGGACCAGGGGCGGAAGCGGCGCGGCTCTTGAGGCCCGTAGAGTGCGATCAGCGGCGTTCCGCACGCCGCCGCCAGGTGGGCGATGCCGCTGTCGCTTCCGATGAAGAGCACGGAGCGCTCGATCAGGGTCGCGGTCTCGGCCAGCCGCAGCTGGAAGAGGAAATGCGCGCGCCGATCCTGAAGCAGAATGGCGATCCGGTCGGCGATGTCGGCGTCCTCCGTGGTCCCGACGAAGCAGATGTGGACGGGATACCGGTCGAGGATCTCGCGGGCGACCTCCGCGAATCGCTCGGGACGCCACGCACGCGGGCGCCACGAGGCGCCGGGGTGGACGACCACGAGCGCCGCGTCGTCCGGGATCCCGAATCCCCGGGTGCGCTCGGCGAGCGCGCGCCGGTCCGCGTCGGTGACGAATACCTCGACCCGCGCCGGCCCAGTCGATCCGTCCTTCCCCAGCAGCGGCTGGATGACGGCGAGATTGGTCTCGACCTCGTGGACCGGGTCGAGCGTGGGCGGAGCCCCTCCGAAGGCCCACATGCGCTTAGCGAGCCAGCTCTCGAGGCGGACGGTTCCGCGGTCCACGCGGCGCTTGGCCCCCGAGAGAAAGGGGAGGAGCAGCGTCCAGGAATCGCCTCGAAGGTCGATGATGTGGGTGTACCGGTGGGCCCCGATCGCGCGCATCTGCCGGAGGCGCTGCGTGAAACTTCGGGGGCTGCCCTCCGACCGGCTGAACAGGGTGGAGTCATAGGTCAGGATCCGGTCCACATGGGGGTTTCCCGAGAGAAGGCCGTGGGCCCAGGAGCCCACGAGGGCGTCGATACGCGCGTCCGGATAGGCCTCGCGGAGGGCCCGGAAGACAGGTGTGGCCGTGACCACATCGCCAAGATGGTCCAGCTTGACCACGAGGATTTTGGGGGATTTCCGCCGGCCGAGGGGGCCGAGGATGTCCACGAGCGTGGTGACCAGGGCGGACAGAAAGAGACGAAAATACTCCATCCACCTATGATGCGGGGTCAAGGAGCGAACTGGCAAGAGGCACCAGGGTATGGCATCATGGGCATGTCCCGAGGCAACCGATCCCCCCAACTCATGCCTTTCGGCAGCCGGATCACACAGTACCTAACCGTGAGGGGTCTCATGCGCTTGGATGGGAATGGGATGGGGAGTGGTAAGGGCAAGGGCAAAGGGAACACCGGCGCGAACGGCGCCGGGAACGGCAACGGCCACGCGAAAGGGAACGGCAACGGCAACAAGCCCGAGCCCATCTTCCCTCTTCCGCTGCGCGTCCTGATCACGGGCGGTGCCGGATTCATCGGCAGCCATCTCGCGGAGCACCTGGTGGCCCGCGGCGCGGCCGTCACCGCCATCGACGATCTCTCGACCGGATCCTTCGCGAACATCGCCCACCTGGCCGAGCGGAACGATTTCCGATTCGTCTGCGAGAGCGTGACCAACGAGACGGTGATGGATCGCCTCGTGAGCCACTGCGACATCATCTATCACCTCGCCGCGGCCGTCGGGGTGGACCTCATCATCAAGAATCCCGTTCAGACCATCGAGACGAACGTCCTGGGCACCGAGGCCGTGCTGCGCCTCGCGCGCCGGGCCCAGGACGCGGTCATCGTCTTCCTTGTAGGGATGATTGTCGCTCTTGCCGTAGACCTCGGATGTCGAGGCAAGAGCGCCAATCATCCCTACAAGGAAGACGATGACCGCGTC
>DASQBE010000267.1:0-3315 GCA_035635355.1 Binatia bacterium
TATCGAAGAGCAGGGCCCGCGCGGGTCCCTCGCGCTCCGTCGTGAAGCTGAGCTTGCTTTGCGGGTTCAATGGGTTCGGCGCGAACACGACCTGCTGCGGCTGCCCCGTGCCCACGATGGTCAACGCGACGTCGGTACAGAACGCCCGGCCGTCCGTGAGTGAGCCCGCGAGGTCCGCGGAGGCGGTCGTCCGCCCGTGAACCTGGTCGAACAGTCGCGTGAAGTCGGCTCGAGCAAAATCGATCTCGACCTCGGGCACACCGTCCCTATCGCGATCCGCCTCGACGAACCTTTTCGAGGCGATGCTGTGGATCAGGCTCACGGAGCCCGTTCCCACCGAGCTCAGCGTCACGGACCCGAAATTCAGAAGGTCGCTGGTATAGGAGCCGTGCAGCGGCTCGAGCAGGATGGCCACGTCGTTGTTCCCGGAGGAGGCGGGCACCGCCTGGCCTCCCTGGACGAAGGCCAGGGCCTCGGCGGGATTCGCCGGGCCGAAGCGATTGAGCAGCACGGCTACGCCGCCGGGCGACGCCGAGACGAAGTCCGGCCTTCCGTCTGAATTCATGTCTCCGAGCGCCAAGGATATGCCTAGGAAGCCCTGAACCTTTATCACGCTTCCGAACCCGCCAACGCCATTCCCCAGGAGCACCGCCGTCTCGTCCTCGATCGGGTCGGTGACGGCAAGGTCTGGATTGCCGTCCCCGTTGAGGTCCGTTTCGGAGCAGCCGAAGGGAAGGGACAGCGTCGCGACCACGCTCGGAGAATCAAAGGTCCCGTCTCCGCGGGAGGCGAAGGTCCGTATCTTCCCGGAGCCCTGGTCCACCAGAGCCACGTCAGTCTTTCCGTCTCCGTTCCAATCTCCGGAACACAAGGAGAATGGGAATCCGGTGGTCGGGGTCTGGATGGGGTTACCGAAGGAGCCGTCGCCCAGACCGGGTAGGACCACGAGGGCGCCAATGCCCCCTCCGAGGGCACTCGCGAGGGCGACGTCGGGCCGGCCGTCGAGGTTGAAGTCCGCGACCGTGAGGGCATTAGCCTGCGGCCCGGTGGCGGAATCCCGCTTCGGGAGGAACGTTCCATTCCCGACGCCAATGAGGACCGAGACGGTCGCCCCCGGCTGGCTCAACGTAACGAGGTCGGGCACGCCGTCATGGTTCAGATCGGCGACCGCGATCGCTAGGGGGTCCGGTCCGGTGGCGTAGGACGTGGCGGGAAGGAAAGTCCCGTCCCCCCTCCCGAGAAGCACGCTCACGCCCGATCCTCCCGACTGAGCCGCCGCGATGTCCAGCTTCCCGTCGCGATTCAAATCCGCGAGCGCGAGATCGCCCGACTGCGCCCCGATGGTGTAGGAGACGCCGGGCGAAAGGTTGCCGTCTCCCACGCCCAGAAAGACCGTGACCTTGGACAGATTCTCGTACGTGATCACGACATCTCCCTTTCCGTCGCCGTTCAGATCTCCGATGCGGGTCGCGAAGCCAAGGGCCCCCCCCAGACTCGCCAGGTGGAGAAGAGCACTAGGCCGGGCGGTTGCAGCGGACACGTTCAAGGTGATGTCCCGGAACTCTTGACCGACTCCGTCCGTGACGGCGATTCGAGCTATGGCGGATCCGACATCGCAAAGACCCGGAGCGGCTAGAAGGATTGCCGAGGCCCCGCCCATCCCTGAAGCCAGCTCACTGAGCTGCGTGTAGGCAGGTCCCGATACCTTCGAGAAGTGGAGCAGTCCGCCGTCCGGATCTCCGGCGCTGAGGAATCGTTTCCCGACCTCGCCCGCGACCACGGCTAGAGGTGAGGCGTCGAACAGAACCGGGGCGTGGCCGGGTGACTGCGAGACCGTGATATCGAAGGTCTTCTGGTCGCTGCTGAAACCGTCCGTGACGTTCACCGTGCCCGTGGACGATCCGACGTTGGATGCGAACGGGGCCAGGCGAATCTCCCCATGGGCGGTACCACTACCCACGTCGCTCGTTTGAACGAACATGAAAGCAGGGCCCGCGGACTTCGCGAACGTCAGGGGCTGACCGTCCGCGTCGGTCGCGGTGAGCGCTTGGGCCGCGTTTTCGCCCGACGGCACCGTCATGCCGGCCGGTGGGGATAACGTGGGGGTCTGGTTCACCATCCCGCCACTCCCAAAGGGAAGGCCGTCCGCATCGAACCAGTCGGTTCCAAGGGCGATCGTGTTCGGGAAGTCCGTGCCATCGCAATGCGATCCGAATGCCGTTATGTCGAAGAAAATATTGGGGTCCGAGCCCGGAATGATTTGGATCGAAGGCGTGCCCGACACTGCATTCACAGTGAGCGTCCCGAGGAAATACTTGCCCGGGGGAAGATTGGCGGTTATCGCTGTGACGAAGGGACCAGTCGAGAAGTTTGTGTCGTCAGGAGGCCGCGGCGCGTACAGGGCGCTCATTTCCGAGACCCGATTGGTATATGCCGAGTAGGTGACGGTGCCGCCCGTGGCGGTGAGATCGACGACATAGGAGAACATGTCCAGGGGCTCAGCCGGCGCGGAGGTACACGTCGCGACCGACCCATCGCGGTTGTGGTTCGTATCCAACCAAATATCTACAACCGTGGGTCCGATCGCGTGGAGCACATCGGCCGCGGTATGCACGCCGTCACCGTTCGAGTCGAGGTACATGTACTGCGCCGACGCGGGCGTTGCGAGAAGCAGGAGCGCGAGAGCGAGAAGAGCGGGTCCGAACGCGGGAGTCTTCATTGTGGGCCACCTTCGTCGGCTATTCGGGGGGTCGGCCTCGGGCTCGGTCTCCTTACTGAGCCGCTATGAGGCGATAAGCTTACGCCCCCTCGGCCGCCGAAGTCGCCAAGGAAAAGTTCACACCCCGCCGCGCTCAGAGACAGCCCGGCAGACCCTCGGATCCGCTATTTCAATATGACGATCTGGCCTTCGGATCTCCCGCCGGTCGATTCGACCCGATAGAAGTAGACGCCCGAGGACAGCGCTGCCCCTCGGTCGGTCTTCCCGTCGAACGTGAATTCGTGCGCTCCCACGGGGAGGCGGCTCTGGTCCAGGATGCGCCGCACCAGCCGGCCGTGGATATCGAAGAGCAGGGCCCGCGCGGGTCCCTCGCGCTCCGTCGTGAAGCTGAGCTTGCTTTGCGGGTTCAATGGATTCGGCGCGAACGCGACCTGATGCGGCTGCCCCGTGTCCACGATGGTCAACGCGACGTCGGTGCAGAACGCCCGGCCGTCCGTGAGCGAGCCCGCGACGTCTGCCGAGACCGTCGTCCGCCCGCGGACCTGGTCGAACAGCCGCGTGAAGTCCGCGCGGGCGAAATCGATCTCGACCTCGGG
>DASQBE010000268.1:0-7022 GCA_035635355.1 Binatia bacterium
TGGCGAACGGCGTGAGGCGGTTTTCCCTGCTGTTCTCCGACCAGGTGTAGGAAGGGCCCGCCGCGGTGACCACCGTTCCGAAGCGCGGGTTGGCGAGGACGTTGGCCCACGGCAGCGGGGTCTCCTCGGCGCCGTTCAGAACGATCACGTATTCCTTCCCGTCCGGCGTGAACCCGCCACGGCCGTTCCAGTGGGTGAGCTCGGGTGTCTCGATCTCCGGAGTCTCGTCCGGCTCCGGCGCCCCGGCGGACGGCCCCGCGATCTCGAGGGCCGAGGGCCACTCGGGCTCGGCGTAGGGACGATCCAGCTGCTCCTGGAGGCTTCCTCCGTCCCCGCGCAGCGTCGCGCGCGCCGCCGCCAGGAGGAGGTTCCGGTCGGAGTCGCTCATGCCGTCTCCGGTGAGCAGGAACGCCCCGCCCGGACGGTTCTTCCAGGCGCCCCAGGGCCCGCCCTCCAGCAGCGTGCCGATCTGCTCGTGCATCTCGTTCCGATAGCCCACGGGGTGCTCGTTCAGGATGACCACGTCCACGCTCAAGCCCTTGAGTCGCCAGTAGTCCTGGGCGCGCAGCACCTGTCGCGCCAGCGAGAGGTCGTCCCCTTCCAGCACCCGGAGCAACAGGATGGGGAAATCGCCGGAGATCCCATGGCTCCAGAGCCCCGCCTGCCCCAGCGTGTTGGCCTGGAGAACCTCGGGCGTGGGGCCCAGCGAGCGATCGGCGTAGAGAACGCGCGAGGCGAGCCGCTCGAAGAGCTGCGCCTCGTCGATCGAGATGCCGAGGTGGCGAAGCGAGATCGAGAGCTGCGTCGCCGCGAGCGCGAAGGTGCGCGGGGCAGAGGTTGGATCCGCGTACTTCATGCAGAGCGCGATCGCGGCGTCCCGGTCGGACGCCATGCCGGTCGCGAACGCGAGGCGCGCGAATCCGCCCGGCGCGAGGCGGATCCGCTGACGGAGGCTCAGGATCGGATCCAGCGTGGCGCCCGTGGTCCCCGAGAGCGGCCTGCCGTCCAGCGCGATCGGGTCGTCGGGCCCGCGGCCGCGGCCCAGGAATCGCATCCGGTCGGTCTCCCATTCCACGGCGCTCTGGGGACGGCCCTCCAGGCTCAGCACATGAATGGCCCATGCCCCGGGTTCGTCGGCGGAGCGCTTGCGCCGGCCGCAGAGGAGCGAAGCGGTCTCGGGGCGAACCTCGGTTTCCAGGAAGAGCTTCCCGAAGACCGGATGGGCGAGATCTTCGGCCGGCGGCGCGAGCACCACCTCGACATAGCTCGTGATCTCGATCTCGCGCTGATGCGCGCTCCGGTTCGTGAGCGACAGGCGCCGGACCTCGACATCGTCTTCGGGCGAGACCGCGATCTCCAGCAGCGAGTCGATCTCCTCGCCCCCATGCTGGACCACCGCCTTGTCGGCCAGCAGGGTCGTCCGGTACTCGTCCGGGGCGCGGCGCATCGGCTGGTAGGTCGCCGACCACGCCGCCCCGCTTCGCACGTCGCGCAGGTACAGATAATTGCTTCCCGGATCGCAGACCGGGTCCTGCCGCTGGCGCGTGACCGAGAGGCCGCGGCAGGAGCTGGAGCCGCCGCCCGCGTTCGTGAGCACCGAGACGTAGCGGCCGTTGGAGAGGATCGCCGCGTGCGGATAGAGCGTGTCGGGGGTGCGGAAGCGCCGCGGCCGGAGCGGCCGGATGGGCGGGGCCACGCGGGTCACCTCGATCGGCCTCGGCCGCGTCAGCGGGACGAAGCGAGGAACTCTTTCTTGCAATAAGAGCTCGGTCGCCTGGATCCGCGCGTCCGCATGGAAGCGCGACACCATCCGTTCGGGCAAGATCACGTTGGCGAGCGCCACCACGGTCATCCCCTGGTGGTGGGCGAAGAACGCCTCCACCGGCGCGGGCCCCGCGTGGCCGGCCGGATGAGCGCGGTCCGGCGGCTTCTCCGCGTCTCGCGGCGTGTAGTCCAGGGCGTCGTAGAAACCGAGATCGCCTTGGGCGCCTTCCCGCGCCAGGCGTCTCAGATTGGCGACCGCTTCGGATGGATCCACCATCGCCGCGAGCGCCGAGGCGTAGGGCGCGATCACCAGATCCTCGGACAGCCCGCGCTTCAGACCCAGCTCGGGCACGCCGAAGGCCTTGTACTGGTAAGTCCCATGCCGATCCATGAGATTGAAGGCGGACTCGGAGATTCCCCACGGCACGCCCTGGCTCTTCCCGTACGCGATCTGGGCGCGAACCGCGGCGCGGCACGAGTGATGGAGCAGCGTCTCCGGATAGCTGCGCATGATCAGGAGGGGCATCAAGTACTCGAACATCGATCCGCTCCAGGAGACCAGGGTCGGGACCCCGCCGACGCTCACGAGCCCGCGCCCCAGCTGGAACCAATGCTCCTGGGGAATCTCGCCCTTGGCGATCGCGATGAAGCTGGCCAGCCGGGCCTCCGACGCGAGCAGGTCGTAGAAGGATGTGTCGAGGCGTCCCGGGCCCTCCATGTCGGGCAGCCGGAATCCGATGGAGAACATCCGGCGGTCCCGGTCGTAGAGGAACGTGAAGCTCATGGCGTTCGCCAGCGCCACCGCGCGATCGGCGAGCGCGAAACGACGACCCTCGCCGTCCGGGGCGCCGGGCCCGGTCGGAAGCCGCCTCAGACCCGCCGCGACCGCCAGGAGCGACCCCGCGAGATTGGCGCTATCCACCGTGGACACGTATCGGGGCTGAAGCGGCGCCAGGCTCCTGATGTTGTACCAGTTCAGCAAGTGCCCCTCGTGCTTCTCGAGCGCCTCGACCGTGGTGATCGTTCGCTCGATCCGCTCCAGAGCCGCGCCCGCGTCGATGAACCCCAGATCGTGCGCCGAGAGCGTCGAGAGCAGGGCCATCCCGATATTCGTCGGCGACGTACGGTCGGCCACCACGCGGGCCGGCTTCTCCTGGATGTTGTCCGGCGGGAGCCAGTGCACGGCGTCGTCCATCGACGCCTCGAAATACTTCCAGGTGGTCCGCGCCACCTCCCGGAGGTACTCGCGGTCGCGCAGATCCAGGACGACCGCGCGCGGAAGCGCGGGCCGGCTCAGCCAGAACGCGACGAGCGGCGCGACGAGCCAGAGAAGAAGGAGCGGAAGCGCGGTCGGGATGGCGGCCGGGCGCGCCGCCAGGGTGGCGGCCAAGAGCGTCAGGGCCACCGCGGGGCTCGCCCACATTCCGTTGGCAAAGGCGCGCAGGCGCTGGCGGACGGTCAGCCCGGCCGATCGGGCCGCGGAGGAGGCGGCGGTCTCCCATTCGAGCAGCATCCGCTGCGTGAGGATCAGCCGCACCAGCGTGAGCCCGATCGCGTGCGCCATCTCGTAGGAGTGGTACGCCAGCAGGGTGAGCTCGAGCAGCACCTGCGCGGCCGACGCGGCGATCTCCTCGCGCAGATCTCTCAGGAACACGCCCCAGGGCTGATGCTCGGCCGGACCCATCAGACCGCGCCAGAGCTGGGGCAAGATCGGGAAGCTCATGGCTCCGACCACCGCGAGGGTCCAGGCCCAGGGAGGCCCGGGGAGCCAGGTCCAGGCTGAAGCGAGAAGCGCCAGCGTGCTGGGCGCGACGAGGCTTCGCCTGAGGTTGTCGAGAATCTTCCAGCGGCTGATCAGAGGGAGCCGGTTTCGCTCGAGGCCCCGCCGCGTGGGGACCCAGGGGAAGAGCCAGGACAGGATCTGCCAATCCCCGCGCACCCAGCGGCGCTGGCGCCGCGCGTGGGCCAGAACACTGGAAGGAAAGTCGTCGACCAGCTCCACGTCGGAGACCAGCCCGGTTCGCGCGTAGATGCCCTCGAACAGATCGTGCGAGAGCAGAGCATTCTCGGGAACGCGCCCCTCCAGCGCGGCCGTGAACGCGTCGACGTCGTACAACCCCTTCCCGGTGAAGATGCCCTCGCCGAAGAGATCCTGGTACGTATCCGAGACGGCGGTCGTGTACGGGTCCACGCCCGTGTGGCCCGCGTAGACGCGCGCGAAGAGCGAGCCGGCCGCGCTGGACATGGTGACGCTCACCCGCGGCTGGAGGATCCCGTAGCCCGAGGTGACGCGGCGCAGCCTGGGATCGAAATGCGCGCGATTGAGAGGATGCCGGATGACGCCGACCAGCTCCGCGGCGGCGTCACGGGGCAACCGCGTGTCGGCGTCGAGCGTGATGACATACCGGATCTTCTCGAGGATCGAGCGGTCCCCCACCATGATGTGGAACGACGTGTTGGTGGCGCCGCGCAAGAGCGCGTTGAACTCCTCGATCTTGCCGCGCTTGCGCTCCCAACCCATCCAGACCCCTTGCCGCGGATTCCATTGCCGTGGCCGGTGGAACAGATAGAACCGGTCCTGGCGGCCGTTTCCGTGGCGGGTATTCAGCTCCTGGATGCCCTGGATCGCCGCGGTCAGGATGTGCGCATCTTGTGGTCGCTCGGCCTCCGTGGAATCCGGGTAATCGGTGAGGAGCGCGAAGTGAAGGTGCGGGTCGGAGTTCCCCAGCGCCTGCACCTCGAGGTGCTCGATCTGCGCCCGCGCGCTCTCGGCGCTCGCGAGCAGCGTGGGCACCACCACCATGGTGCGGCCCTCTTCGGGCACGCCGTCCGGGAGATCCACTCTCGGGAGGCGCCGGGGCCGCGCGACCCGATGCACTCCCTTCTGGACGATGGAGGAGGCGAGCTGGCTCAGGGGGAGGAGCGCGAGCAATCCGATCCAGGGGAGCAGGGAGTCGGGCGCGCCCTGACTCCGCGCGTACACCGTGGCCCCGGAGACGCCGAGCGCCGTGAAAAGGGAGATCGAGCCGAGATAGAGAGCCACGCTGTGCCGGAAGATGAAGCGTCGGATGCGCTGCTTCAGATGGGGCACATAGGCGACGTCCAGCTCGAAGTCCCGCCGCCCGCCGCCGATCAGGTGATATCCGATGTGGCCGGCGGGATCCTCCTCGCGCCCCACCTGGCGCGCGCTCTCGACCGCGCGAAGGGCCACCCGGAGCTGAGCCTCGCCGGTCGGGTCGGACAGCTCCTCCACCGCCTGCCGGTAGCGATCACGGCTCCGGAAGTCCATCCGTCCGTAGACTCCGGCGGGATCGCGCTGGAGCACCTGCTCCATCAGGCTCACCCTCTCGATCGCGCGATTCCAGTCGGTGGTGGAGACCAGGCGCAGGCCGGTGATCGAATTCCCCATGGAGGCCTGCCCCATGGTCTGGCGCTGATGTTCGGCGCGCACGGCCTCGTCCACGCCGAACCCGGTGGCCTGAACCCGGCGCTCGAGCTCGATCCGAAGCTCCGAGATCCGGGCGCCCAGCTCGCGCGTTCGCTGCACCAGCTGAACCACGAACCCGTTCGAGAGCATCTCGGGAAGCGCCGGCAGAGGCGCGTCCGCGGCCGTCGCCTCGAAGCGCGCGAAGTAGAGGTCCGCTTCCCCCTCGCCCATCCGGCTCTCCATGATCTCGTCCGTGAGGCGTCTCAGGTTCTCGATCAAGCAGAGCTTGAGCATGCTCGGCCATGCCCACAGCTCTCCGAGGGTGAGCGGGGCCACCATCTGGTAGGCGCTCACGAATCGGGTCAGACGATGGAGATCGAAGCGCGCGTCGCTGTGGCGGATGAACTCGAGGGCCATGGCGTGCACCCGGGCCATGCCCGCCAGATCGCGCACCGCGAGCTTGGGGAGGTCCAGGTAGTAGCGCTGCGGGAGGTTCTTCCTTACCTCGAGGATCTCGGTCTCGATGAGGTGGAAGTTGTCGAGGAGCCATTCCGCCGCGGGCGCCACGGCCTCGCCGCGGCGCACGTCGGTGGCCAGAACCTGGTACGCCCGGCGCAGGACGCGGGCATTCTCGTGGAGCCGGGGCAGAAAGCGGCGCGGGCGCTGGCGGGGATTGCGCGCCAGCGTGTAGCTGGCGGCCAGAACGCGCGCGCGTTCCTCCAGGTGCTCGACGCTCAGGAGCTCGCCGCGGAGGGGTCCGGTGTCCGAGCCCGGCCCGAAGCCGCTTGGATCCTTCCAGTTCCCGAACACCCAGCTCGCGCTCATGGGAACGATTGTACAGGTTGGAGGAGGGCCTTAGCGGGGAACTGCCTTCCTGGCCCCCGGTCGTAGCCTGGAGAGCATGGGATCGGTGATGGGCACCTCGGTCACCGGCCCGTACTTCTTCACGACCGCGCGGATGGCGGCGGCCTTCCCCACGAACACGAACGTGATGTCCTCGGGCGGCGGGTAGACGCGCTCGATGACGCGCTTCACGTCCTCGGGCCTCGCGGCCAGCACGCGGTCCGTGTAGCGCTCCACCTCATCGGTCCCCAGGCCGTAGAAGGCCAGGTCCGCGAGCGAGCCCGCGATCTGATCCTCCGTCTCGAGCCGCGGCGGGAACTGCCCCACCATGTAGGTCTTCGTCGAGACCAGGGCCGTGGAGTCGATCCCCGTGCGCCGGACCGACTCCAGCGTCTTGAGCGCCAGGTCCACCGCCTTCCCCGTGGTCTCGGTCTTGGTGTACGAGATGACCGCCAGAGGCCCCGCCTGCGTGTAACGGGGGCCGCGAATCGCGGCTCCGTACGTCAGACCCCCCTCGATTCGAAGCGCGGAATTCAGGATGGAGGTGTAGCGCCCGCCGTAGGCCGTGTTCGCGACGTCCAGCGGTACGCGGTCGGGGTCCATGCGCGCCACGCCCATCGTGGCCAGCCAGAAATACGTCTGCGTGGCGTCCGGCTTGTCGACCAGGAGGACGCGGCGCCCGGAGCGGCGCGCGGCCGGCGGCGCCTGAGGCGCCGGCGCGGGCGCCTTGGCCCAATCCGAGAGCTTCGCGCGGAGTCTCGCCTCCATCGCGGACGCGCTGAAGTCTCCGACCATGCTCAGAATCAGACGGTCTCCCCCGTAGTTCTCGCGGTAATAGCGGAGCGCGTCCTCCCGAACGAGCCCGCGGTTGGTGGCCTCGTCCCCCTCGACGGGGCGCCCGTATGGGTGGTCCCCGTAGAGGAACGCGTAGCCGTACTCGCCGATCACGTTCCGCGGATCGTCCTTGTCGGCTGTGATCCCGTCGATC
>DASQBE010000269.1:0-9890 GCA_035635355.1 Binatia bacterium
GATGATCGTCTCTGGCGTTCTTGAAATCCTCGAGCGAGGCGGCGGTTTTCTGCGCGATCCCGCTCGGTCCTTCGCGCCCAGCCGGCAGGATGTCTTCGTCCCCGCGGGCATCATCAGCCGCTTCCAATTGACCTCCGGCGCGCTCGTCTCGGGATCCGCCAAGCCGGAGAAGCAGGGGCTGCGGCTCGACAACGTCGAGCTGGTATGCGGCCTGGCGCCGGAGGCGTTCCGCGAGCGGGCCTCGTTCACCCAGCTCACCGCCACGAACCCCGACCGGCGCTTCCACCTGGGCGCGGGCGGGAACGTGTCGATGCGGATCATCGACCTCTTCGCGCCCGTCGGCCGGGGCACCCGCGGGCTCATCGTCTCGCCCCCCAAGGCCGGCAAGACCCAGCTGCTCGAGGATTTCGCCGTCGCGATCCTCGCCGACGCGCCGGACACCAGCGTGATCGTGCTCCTGGTGGACGAGCGCCCCGAGGAAGTGACCCACTTCCGGCGCAAGGTCTCGGCCGAGGTCCTGGCCAGCAGCAGCGACCAGTCGTTGGAGGATCATGTCCAGCTCGCGACCATGTGCATGGCCAAGGTGCGCTGCGAGCTCACATGTGGAAGGCACGTGGTGGTCCTGGTGGACAGCCTCACGCGCATGGGCCGCGCGTTCAATTCCTACGGCTCCGACTCGGGCCGGACGATGAGCGGCGGATTGGACTCCCGCGCGCTCGAGATCCCTCGCAAGTTCTTCGGAATGGCGCGAAACGTGGAGAACGGCGGATCGATCACGGTCCTCGCCACCGCGCTGATCGAGACCGGCTCGCGCATGGACGACATGATCTTCGAAGAGTTCAAGGGAACGGGAAACAGCGAGATCGTGCTCGACCGCGCCCTCGCCGATCAACGGATCTTCCCCGCCATCAACATCGCCAAGAGCGGAACGCGCCGCGACGAGCTCCTCTACTCCAAGGAAGAGATCGACGCGATCAATCGCCTGCGCAGGCACGCCCTGGGGCTTCCGCCCAAGCAAGCCATCGTCGAGCTGCGGAAGGCGCTGGAGCAGTTCCCGACGAACGAGGCGCTGCTGAAACAGGTGGGGTGACCGCCCCTCAGACCTTTTCGAGTCCCACCCTGGTCACCAGGGCCTTGTAGCGCGGATCGTGGCGGATCCGGTCGAGACGAGGGTGGACGCGCAGGAACATGAGCCCCGTGGCACGTTCCTCGACCGCGATATCCAGCCAGCGGAACGCCTCGTCCACGTCACCCAGGCTTGCGTGGAGCGCGGCGATGCCCCACGCCGAGACCACGCGCCGCGAGCGGGCCTCGGTCAGCTCCTGGAGGATGTGCCTGGCCGCAGCCTCGTTCCCGCTGCTGGCCTCGAGATGCGCGAGGCCGAATGACGGTCCGGCCACGCCGCCGCTCACCCGCCGACCCTCCTCGTATTGCTGGCGGGACTCCTCGAAGCGGCCGAGCATTTCGAGCGAGCGGGCCAGATCCGTGTGCGCGCCGTCGAAGCGGGGATCCAGCTCGACCGCTTTCCGGTAGTAGACGAGGGAGCGCTCGTAATCGCGGGCGTAGAAGTAGGCGTCCCCGACACACGTGTGGGTCATCATCGACAGCGGGTCGAGGCTGAGCGCTTTCAGCATCGCCTCCTGCGCTTCCCGGTGGCGCTCGGAGCAGTAATAGAGGCTTCCGAGGCTGGTGTACGCGCCCGGCGATCCGGGATTCAGCTCGACGGCGCGCTGCAAGGATCGGATCGCGCCGGAAAAATCTCGCTCGTCGACCGCGATGGCCCCCAGCGCGGCATGGGCTCCGGCGAGGGAATCGTCCAGCTCCAGCGCCTTCATCGCCGCCTTCCGGGCTTGCGCATTCGCCGCGGCGGGCGGGGCCATGCCTCGGCCGGCGCGGACGTTGTGACAGTGCGCGAGCCCCGCCCACGCGGGAGCGTAGGTCGGATCGAGCTCGAGCGCGCGCTCGTAGTGCTTCTGGGCCAGCTCGATGGCCTGCGGCGAGCCGCCCGAGGCCGTATGGCGGCCCTTGAGATATTCGACGTGCGCCTCGGGGTTCACGGACTGGCGTTTCGCGAGCTCTTTCGCCTCGCGCGGCGTCACGTGGACCGCGATCTCCTTGGCCACGGTCTCGGCCACCCGGCTCTGCATGTCGAGCACGTCCTCGATCTCGCCGTCGTAGCGGTCGCCCCAGAGCATCTCCTCCACTCTCGCGGAGACGAGCTGGACCGTGACGCGCACGCGCTTGCCCACGAGGAGCGCCGATCCCTCGAGGATGGCGTCCACGTTCAATTCTCGGGCGATCTCGGGAAGGGCCTTCTGGACCCCCTTGTACTTCATGGCCGAGGTGCGCGAGATCACACGCAGGGCTTTCACCCGGGCGAGCTCGGTGATGAGCGCCTCGGTCATGCCGTCGGCGAAATACTCCTGGGCCGGGTCGCGTGACACGTTCTGGAGCGGAAGCACCGCCAGCGAACGGATGACGTCCTGGGCCGGCGCCGGAGCGCCGCGCCGCGCGGGCTCGCCGATGCCCCGCAGCGCCTGGCTCACGACTCCGGCCGACGGGGGGCGCGAATCCGGATTCTTGCTCAGGCAGGAATCGACCAACCGGTCGAGCTCCGGCGACACCTCGGGGCGAAGCGAGCGGATGGGTCGCGTCGTGCCGTGCAGGATCTCGAACATCAGCGCCTCGGGCCGATCCTTCTCGAACGGCAGCCGGCCGGTCGCCATCTGGTAGAGCATCGCGCCGAAGGCATAGACGTCGGTGCGTGAGTCGCCCGATTCGCCACGCAGCTGCTCGGGCGCCATGTAGGGAAGCGAGCCGAAGACCGCTCCGGCCTGCGTCAGATCGGTCATGGTCTGTGACGCGTGCAGAAGGCCGGCCAGGCCGAAGTCGAGGATCTTGGGAGTTCCGGCCGCGGTGAGAACGACGTTCCCGGGTTTGAGATCGCGATGCAGGAAGCCGAGGCGATGCGCGGCCTCGAGCGCGTCGCCGATCTCGGCTCCGAGGCGGGCCACCTCCTCCAACCCGAGCGGACCCTCCTGCAATCGAGATTGAAGGGTGCCGCCGGGGACGTATTCCATGACCAGGAAGTCCACGCCATCCTGCGTGTCGAAGTCGAAGATGGTCGCCACGCCGGGGTGCGAAAGGCTGGCCAGGACGTGCGCTTCGCGGCGGAACCTCTCCCGATCCGTCGGATCCGCGAGCGAGCCGCGCAGGAGCACCTTCACCGCCACGTCACGGTCGAGGTGGAGATCGCGCGCGCGAAACACCTCGCCCATGCCTCCGGCGCCGAGCGGCTCGAGGACGCGATAGTGGGCGATTGTCTTCCCGATCATCATGACGCTGCGATTGTACCTCGGCTACGAGCCGTCCGCCTGGGGCGTGGCGAGATGGAGCGAGGGCTCCCTTTGCGGCGTGATCCCCATCCGGGCCGCCGTTCTCAGAACTTCCGCGCCCCCGCGGTCGCCCGGCAAGAGCCGCTCCAGCCTCTGGGCGAACCACGCCGCCTGCTCCATGGCTCCGTTCCTCTCGAATCCGAGCATGATCGAGCGGATGGTTCGAGGGTCGGCGCCCGAGAGGCCGAAGGCCGGGAACAGCGCGTCGTCGAGCTTCTCGCTGGTGCTCGCTTCGGCCAGGAGTCCCTGCACGAGCTGGAGGGCGACCTCCCGGGGAAAGGGGGCCGTCGCGGCCATGATCGAGTCCGCTTCGCCGCGGCGGCCCGCCGCCAGGAGGATGCTCGCGATCATGCGATCGTTGAACACGCCCAGCTCGGCGGGCTCGATGCGGTTCAACCCCCGCAAGATCCGGATCGCGCGATCCGTGTCGCCGCCGGCCGCGACCGCGCGCGCATAGTTGATCACCGGGCGATGGATCTCCGCCAGGTCGGGCGAGGGTCGCGTTGCGGAACGGATCCGCATGGCGTTCGGGTCGACCGCGATCACGTCGAGATCGTCCGTGATCCGAACGAGATATTCCGCGGCGGCGCCGGGACGGCGGTCCTTCGTCCGTACGGTGCGGAGGGTCGGGTCTCGATACCACGAACCAAGCGCCTGACCGTCGATGAGCGCGCTCTGAATTCCTCGAATTCCGGTCGTGCCGAACGACACGACGACCTGGCTTCCCTTCGGGAGAGTCGGGAACTCCTTCTCGAAGTTCGCCCGCACGGCTCGCACGGCGCTCGAGGCCTCGACCATGGCGGGCTCGCTCAGAATCCACTCCCCCTCGCCGCGGATGCCGCGGCACCACATTCCGAACAGCAAGAAGGTCCCGAGCGCCGCGATCGCCGCGAATGTGCCCCGTCTGGCAAGGGCGGCGCCCAGGAGAATCGAGACGCCCAGAGCCGGGAGGCAGGCGAAATACGGCGCCCAGTGGCGAACCAGGATCGCGGGCATCAGAAGGCTTGGGAGCGCGAAGAGACCGCCGATCCAGCCCACCCGCGCGAGCGAGAGAGAGCCCGCGGTTCCGCCGGGTCTCTTCGTTCGATCCAGGTACCCGAGGCCCGCGATCAGGATCGCGAGTGCCGCGAAACCGTACACGGCGCGGTCCTCCCACCACGGCGCGTCGACTCTCGGCGGGGGCAGGTTGACCAGCGTCAGGACGTAGCGGAAGACGTAGAGACCCCAGCGCTCGGGGTGCTCGATCCCCACGTACATGGTGGATCCGCTCCTGAACCCGTGCCCCGCGAGCAGATGAACGCCGGGGTGGATGCACGCCCAGATCAGCGCGACCGAAGCGTAGGCGAGCCACTGAAGCCATGGCCGCCGGGGCGCCCGGCCCACAATTCTGTCCCAGAGCACCAGCACGGGAAATGCCGCGATCGCGGGTTCCTTGCAGAGGAGGGCGGCCGTGGCGCACCCGAAGGCCGCGATGTCCTTGCCCCGATGCCGGAGAAGAAAGGCCGCGGTCACGAAGAGAATCGCGAAGAGATCCTGGCTGCCGCTGGTCCAGGCCACCAAACCGGGCACAGGGCCGTAGCTCGCGAAGATCAGCCCCGAGAAGAGTCCCGCGCGCGGACCGCACAGGCACGAGACGAGGGTTCCGAGGAGAACGATGGTGACGACCAGCGCGGCGAGATTCAAAGCGTGGCCGAGCAGACCGCTCACGGGATCCAGGACGTGGAGAATCCCAAAATAGACGCCGAGCGGAATCGGCCGGTAGAAGGTACGCTGCGGATCGGGAAGCAGATGGGCCCACATGCCCCCGTGCCCTTGGGAGAACAGGAAGTAGAAATCGTCCCAGAAGTACCCGAGGCCGAGGCATGGAAGATTGAGCACGACCGCAACGAGAACCGGGAGGAGGAGGATCCGGTTGTCGGGGGCGCGGGGTTCCGGGGCCGGACGGCCACTCGGTTGCCTCCCCCGGCTTAAGTCCCTGGGCATGCCGCGCAGTATAGGCGATAATGCGCCCCGGTCCTTTGCGGAACCGGGCATGGGGGGTGATCGACATGGGTCGGAACAGAGTGAATGGGAGTGGAGCCGCCGGACTTCTGGTCCTGGCGATGGGCGTGTTCGCGAGCACGGCGTACGCGTTCGACACGGGTCCGCACTTCGATATCACCGAGGACGTTCTGAGGTCGGAGGGATTCTCCACGGCCGGGATCCAAACCGTACAGAGCGCCAATTTCTTCGTCGACTTCTACGAATTCATGGGCTCGGCCAAGGTGAGGGCTCAGCGCGTGAGCCCGACCACGGGTTGCCGCGACAGCCTCCCCGAGATTCTCAAGATCGGTGACGCCCAACACTTCGACGACCTCATCGACGGGCAGCAGGTGGCGCACAAGTGGGACGCGATGTTGGACGCTACATCGAAGGCCGCCAGGGAGAAGGAAAAGGCCGGGGACGTCCTGGGCCTGCTCGCCCTTCTCGGCATGTCCCTGCACAACGTCCAGGACTTCTATGCCCACAGCAATTGGGTGGATGGCGGCACCCTCGGACCCCCGCTCGGGAAGGGCGCTCTGGCCAAGTATGGCGATCATCCCACGTGGCTCTCCATGGACCGCAAGGACCGGGAGGCGCTCGAGGTGTACACGAGCCTGAACCGACCCAGCATGCAGCGGTCTCACGGGGACTGGGACAGTGATACCCTCGCGCTCAACAAGGATTGGGCCGGCCGCCCGCACTACAACGACGCTTACATGTGCGCCTATTTCGCGACCCGGCAATGGGTGAGATTGTTTCCGATGTTCCTGGACAAGCGCGGCACGTGGAACCAGATGCAGCAGTGGAGCGCGAAGTCCTTCGACCCCGCCCGGGATTGGGATTACGCGCGAAAGATCTCCTTCTACGGCGGACACTGGAACGGGAACGGAGAGGCGCCGAGCGGAGCGGGCGCATCGAAGTACTTCCTGGCCGGCGCGGTGGTGGACTTTCTGCACGGCCTCTGCGTCAGCGGCAACGCGAGCCCGTTGCGCCGGAGGGTGGAGGACCTGCTCCTCGGCTGGGGGAGGATGCCGTATCACGGCCCGTTCGACATGACCCTTCCGAGCGCCTCGCCCGAGAGTCTCCAGTTCGTCCAACTCAAGGTGCACAGCGTCTTCGCCACTCAGGGGGACGACGGGTTCCTGGGAGGACAGATGGACTGGTACAGCCGCGCGGGAATCGATGGGCAGCGGTTCTGGTCCGGTCTCATCGACGAGCACGATCAATTCGACTTCCATTCCGGGCACTACGCCCCGTGGACCATGACCAAGGCGGTCCCGTACTCCACGGCCGACATCGGCGTCACATTTCAGCTGATGGAGCTCGACGCCAAGTATGACGATCAGATCGACATCAATCCCAAGCCCGGCCTCAAGAGCCTCGTCGTACGCTACGCACCCGCGACCGGAGGGGTTCGCGGCGACGTGAGCACCGCGAATGGGACGGTGCGGAGCGACTCGAGGTTCACCATGGAGGGCAAGGGCGACTGCGATTGCGCTCGGGTGATCATGAGCGTCGAGCGCATCACGGGGACATCGAGGTGACCCCCGGCAGGATGTCGCTGTCGGCTGGAATCCTCATCGCGACTCTGGCTGCGTTTCCGACCACGGTCTCGGCGTTCGACACGGCGCCGCACTTCGACATCACGGAGGACGTGCTCGCCTCGGAGGGATTCTCCCCGACGGCGATTCATACCGTCCAGGCCGCCAACTTCCTCGTGGACTTCTACGAGTTCATGGGAAAGATCCCCCAGTGGCCCCTCGACTCGTACTGTCAGGGCTATGCGAGCTCGCTTCTGAAGATCGGCGACGCGCAGCACTTCGACGACCTCTACCCGCCTACGGATGTGGCGCACAAGTGGGATGCGATGCTCGACGCGACCAAGAGCACCGTCGCGGACAAAATGAAGAAGACCGATTCCTTTGGTCTGCTCGTGCTCCTGGGCATGTCCCTGCACAACGTCCAGGACTTCTATGCCCACAGCAATTGGGCGGAGGGCCCCCCCAACGGCCCTCCGTTCGGCATCGGACCGCTGGCCAAGTACGGCGACCACCCCACCTGGCTCTCCATGGACCGACAGGACCGGGAGTCTCTGTACGTGTACACACGCTTGCGCGGCGATAAACGGACCCACGGCGACTGGGACAGCGATTCGATCGCCCTCAACAAGGATTGGCCCGGACGGCCGCACCACACCGATGCCTACATCTGCGCCTATTTCGCGACCCGGCAATGGGTGAGGCTCTACCGCACCTTCGTCAACAACAACGTGATGTGGAGCACGATGCAGAAGTGGCCCGTCGATCCCTCCTGGGACTTGTACTACGCGAAGAAGATCTCATTCTACGGCGGCCACTGGGGCGGAAACGGGGGGCCGACGGGATTGGACGCGGTTACCTCGAGGACGGCGGCCACATCGCCGTACCTCCTGGGTGACGCGCTGCATACGTATCTGGACGGCAGGTGCATCACCAAAAATCGAAGCGCGCTGCGGTCCGAGGCCGAGAATCTGCTGCGGACGTGGGGGACGATGCCCTATCACGGCCCCGTCCCGGTGACCCTTCCCAGCGCCGCGCCCGAAAGCCTCCGCTTCGTCCAGCTCAAGGTCCACCGCATCGACAACGTGAACGCGGACGACGGTATCGCGGGGGGGCAGCTCGATTGGTACAGCGAATCCCAGATCGGCGGGCAGAAGTACATGTCGGGGCTCATCGACGAGCACGACAACTTCAACTTCGACAAGTCACCCTACGCGCCCTGGACGATGACCAAGGCGGTCCCGCTCGCCACGAAGGACCTCTTGGTGGGCCTGATGCTGATGGAGCTGGACCACGACAATGACGACGTCGTGGATATCGATCCCAAGTCTGGCGCGAGGTCCATCCTCTTTCACTACGCTCCCTCGACGCGGCAGCTCAGCGGTGACCTGACTGGGCCAGCGGGCCCGAAGGCAAGGTTTGTCTCGCGGGGCGCGGGCGATTGCGACTGCGCTCAGGTCACGATCAGCGTTAGCGATGTCGTGGGCAGGTGCTTGAAGTGATTCATCCGGCCGGGACCTCGTCTACGAAGAGGACGGCGCTGTTGGCGGTCTTTCGTCCGGTGGTCGCGGTCCGACCGCCCTTCAACGTCCAGTCGATCTGGTAGCCATAGTCCACCTTCCCGGCCGGAAGGATGAAGTCGATCCGGTCCGAGAGCTGGCCCTTGGCGATGTTCAGCGTCGCCTGCTTCACCTGCTCTGAGTCCCCCTGCATGTAATAGATCTTCACTCCAATGGAGCGTACTCCGGCCTTCGCGATCTCGTCCGGGTCCGCCTGCAGATCCACGCTGTGCTTCTGGAACGGGGGACTCAGGTCGATCGCACCCGCGTTCCCTCGCTTCCACGGCACCTGCACCTCTCGCCCCCCGAAGAAGCTCCACGTCGTCTGGTACTCGTAGTCCATCCACTTCCGTCGGTCCGCGTCGTTCTTCCACCCGTACAACAGCTTGAAATTGTTCCCTTCCTTGTTGAAGTTCGCTCGGTCGATCCGAACCTCGTCCTGCGTCTCGTCCCCCGCCTGGTGCTTCTTCCGCATCTGCACCGTGGCGAAATTGATGTAGTCCCCGAAGTCCTTCGCGTTCATCCCGTCCACGAACACCACCAGCTCCCGCTGCTTGTACAAGGGATCGTCCAGGTTCACCTGTCGGAAGTTGTCTCCCTCCTTCAGGCTCCGCATGTCCCCGATGTTCTCGTCGAAACGAAGCGTCAGGTTGTCCGTGGTGTACTTGTTCAGGTCGATCTTGAATTCCCCGCTCTGGTGCACCGACTTCATCTCGAAGGACGCCAGCACCGCGAACCCGGGCACGTCCTCTTCCTTCCGCTCCGCCGGAGCGCTCGCGTCTTTGGACGGTGGGTCGTAGGGTCGCGCCTCCGGGGCCATCGACGGGCCCCAGTCGTCGGTGCTGTCGGCAGACGCGTTCCCCGCTCCGCCCTGCCCCGAGGCGGACGCGAGGGCCGCCATGCGTTCCCGCACCGACTTCGCCTCGGCCTTCCGCTTCTCGTCGCGAATGGCCTTGTTGTCCGCGCGGATCTTGTCGTTCTCCGCGTTCGCCGCGGCCCGGTTCTCCTTCAAATAGCTCGTCGCCTTGTCCAGCATGCTCGGCTGCCCGCCCGTCCCCGCAAGGCTACCCAGATCCGGAGTCCCCGTCCCACCGATCGGGGAGAACATCATCTCCGTGATCTTGTTGTACGCCGTCGTGATCAACGCATCCAGCTTCTCGTCATCCCCAACCTGCGTCAGCTTGATCGCACCCGTCTTCCGCAAATCGTCGAACGCGCCCTTGATCTCCGCCGCCAGGTACTTCGTCGCCACCCCCACGCCGAACGCCTTGTGCTCGTAGATCTGATCAAAGTTCGCCTCGATCAACGCACGGTGCGGGCTCCGATACCCCGTCATCTCCATCTCGAAGCTGAAGCTGATGTCCGGAGTCGGCGTG
>DASQBE010000270.1:0-4653 GCA_035635355.1 Binatia bacterium
AACGAGCGGGACGCGCTCTTCATCTACGACGTCGCCACGAAGAAGGTTCTGATCCGGGAATACCTGGACGACCTGATCGCGCTCTCCTCGCCCGCGTGGAATCGGGAGGGGACCAAGGTCGCGATCTCCGGGCTCAAGCCCTCCGGGCAGATGGATCTCTACGTCTTCGACCGGGAGACGAAGGCGCTGACCCGGCTCACGAACGATTTCTACACGGACCTGGATCCCACGTGGTCGCCCGACGGCAAGCAGATCGCCTTCTGCTCGGACCGGACGCGCTACGGCGCGGATGGGCACCAGAACCTGTTCCTGATCGATGTGGAGACCCTCGCGATCCGCTACCTCACGTGCGGCGCGTGGACCGATCAGACGCCGAGCTGGTCTCCCGACGGGAGCCGGATCGCCTTCGCCTCCGATCGGGACGGCAGCTACGATCTCTACGCGGTGGACGTGAACGGCCAGGGCGGCCGGTTCAAGCGGCTCCTGGGCTCGGCGATGGATCCCTCGTGGCTCCCGAACGGCAAGGGAGTCCTCTTCACCGGCTTCCGCCGCGGCGGGTTCGGGATCTACCAGATGGCGGTGCCCGAGACGCTGGTGGATCCCTTCGCCCTCGCGCTGACGGACACGCCCGCGCCGTGGCGCTGGGACGACACGCTGGCGCGCTCCACGCAGACCCCGGCACCGTACGAGCCCCGGTACGGGCTCGACCTGGTCCAGGGAGGGCTCGGCGTCGCGCCCACGGAGAACGTGGGCGAGGGCCTCCAGGGTGCGGTCAGCGACCTGCTGGGGAACAGGCTCTTCTACTTCCAGCTCGGCAACACGGCCCAGTCCACGAACGACATCCTCTCGCGCATGAACGGCGGGGCGTGGTTCATCAATCTCCAGCACCGGTGGAACTTCGGCGTCGGGGTGTTCCACACCGCGGCGGACTTCCAGGACGCGATCGGAGAGCAGTTCTTCGAGCGCCGGGCCGGCGGCTCGATCCTCGCGAGCTATCCCTTCTCGCGCTTCAGCCGCATCGAGGGGACCGCCCAGGCCTACTACGACGAAAAGGTCCGCGACTTCGGAACCTCGCGGCGCGGGTTCCTGACAACGCATTCCATCTCGCTCATCCGGGACAACACGCTCTGGTTCCCGACGGGGCCCCGCGACGGGGGACGCTACAACCTGACCACCGCGCTCACGACGAACTGGAACAACGGCCGCACCGAGGACGTGATGGCGAGCGCCGACGTGAGGCGCTATCTGCGCATGAGCCAGATGACCACGGTGGCGCTGCGCCTACAGACGCGCATCAGCTCGGGCGCGGACCCGGAGCGATTCGCCCTGGGCGGGTCGTACTCCCTGCGCGGCTACGACCGGCAGAGCATCTTCGGAACGAGAATGTACCTGGCGAACGCGGAGTATCGCTTCCCGCTCTTCGACCGGCTGGTCCTGGGCATTCCCGGGACCCTGGAATTGCCCGGGATCGAAGGGGCGGTGTTCGCGGACGCCGGAAACGCATGGGAGAAGTTCGAGAAAGTTCCTCGACCCAAGGGAAGCTTCGGCCTCGGGCTCCGGATGAGCCTGGGCGGATACTTCGTATTGCGCTACGATCTGGCTCGGCAAACGGATTTCCAGAGAGTCAAGCCGGGTTGGGAGCGCGAATTCTACGTGGGTTTCGACTACTAGCTCCCGTCTTGGAGGCGGGGCACGCAAGGTCTGCTACGCGGCCGCTCTGGCGGCCGCGGTCCTTTTCGCGTCCCCGTCCCACCTTCTCGCCGGCTCCTATCTCCAGCGCGATCTGACCCCGCCGGATTCGCTGGCGGGCGGGCTCACGGTCGAGACCTCTCCGCCGGGGCTCCTCATCCTGATCGACCAGGTGGAGGCGGGGCGCTCGCCGCTGGGCCCGATCTGGATCCCCGCGAAAACCGTGCGCGTCCGCGCCCTCCGCGACGATCCGCGCCGGTTCGACGCCGGTTCCGATGAGGCGCAGGCGCGTCTTCAGCCGGGCGTGGTGACCCACGTCTTCCTGGATCTGAGGCCGAGCGTGATGCTCCGGAGCGTGCCCGAGCCCGCGCGCGTCTACCGCGTGACCGGGGCCGCGCGGGACTCGCTGCTCGGCGAGACGCCGATCTCGCTCCGCTCCGCCTTCCTGGAAGGGAATCGCCTGCGGCTCGAGGCGAGGGACCACGCGGACAGCGTGCTCGAAGGCAGGTCCCTTCTCGCGCTCGAGCAGTCGGGCGCACGGGTCGCGGTCTCCCTGCGCCGGATCGCGGAGACGCTTCCCTTCGCTCCCCGGAAGACGCCGCTCCTCCGCAAGCGGTGGCTCCAATGGAGCTTCGTGGGGATCGGGGCCGCGCTGACCGGGGCCGCCGCCGTGTTCCGGCGCGACGGGGACCGGTGGTACAACCGTTATCTCGAATCCTCGGATCGCCGCGTGCTGGACACGTATTTCGATCGCGCGGTGCGCTACGACCATCGTTCGCTCGTCTCGCTCGGCGTCGGGCAGGCGTTCTTCACCGGTGGGCTCGTGCTCCTCGTGAACGGCTCCGGCCCCCGGTGATCCGCGCGGCGCGCCTCCTGATCCTCGGGGTGATCTGCTTCGGCGGCTGCACCACGCGCGACCGCTCCAATCCGCTGGATCCCAGGAACGCGCAAACCCAGGGCTCGCTCACGGGCTTCAACGCCATCGGGGCCGACCACATCGTCGAGTTCGGCTGGCCCGAGCTCCTGGTCCGGGGCATCTCGGGCTATCGCGTCCAGCGGTGGGTTCCGGGCGGTGTGCCGCAGAGTCTCGGGACCTCCGACTACCATCCCGACGCGATCGCGGGCGAGGACTCGAGCGTGGTGAACGACTCGACGTACATCTACCGCCTGGTCGCGCATCTGGTATCGGGGGACAGCGTCGTCAGCGCCCCGGACACCGTGACCCCGGGCCGGCGGCAGATCTTCGTGCTCGCGGCCGGCACCCCCTCGTTCCTGAGATTGAGCCCGGACGGACGAGACGTTCTCTACGAGCGGGTGGCCGCCGAGAGCTACGTCGACATGGAGCTGGATCGAAAGAGCGGCCTGATCTGGCTCGCCGCCGAGGCCGCGGGCACCGTGATCCGGAGGACGCCCGACGGTGCGACCGTGGGCGCCGAGATCGACATCGGCGCGCCGGGCGACCTCTCGGTGTCGAGCAACCGCGGCATCGGCTGGGTGGTCGCCCTGACCTCGGGCCGGGTGATCTCGTACGGGCCCAACGTGGACGATCCCGCCCCTCAGCGATCGATCAACGACGTGTTCGAGCCGAGCACCGTGGAAGCGGGCACGATCGACCCTTCGCTGTGGATCGGAAACGAGACGGGGCAGGTGTACCGGTATCGGGCGCAGGATCTCGTGCTGACGCACACATGGGCCCTGAGCCCGGACCCCATTCGCGCGATCGCGCTGGACGAGGCGACGGGCGGCGCGTGGGTGGCCACACGCGCGCAGATCGGGAGCCTCTACTACCTGAATCCGGCCGACAGCTCCGTGACGCTGATCCGCTCCTCGGTCTTGAACGCCGCCGATCTCGCCGTCGACCCGGTGCGCGGGGACCTCTGGATGAGCGAGCGCGGCGCGCCCAACCTGGGCGCGGGCCGCCTCAGCCTCATCACCCGGGCGGGGGCCACCCTCGCTTCGGTCACCGGCCTCGAGCCCTACGGCATCGACATCGATCCGGGAACCGGCTCTTGCTGGGTCACCGATCTTCGCTCCAATCGCGTCCTCGAGATCAGCCGGACGGGAGCGACCCTCCGTTCTTCGCCTCTCCTCCAGACGCCCTACGCGGTTCGCGTCACGATCCCTTGAGGTCGCGTGGCATGGGAGTTGCGGACTCCCCCAGCGGATCCTCGATCGTCGGCCGGCCATCCCGGCCGCGGGAACTCGGGGATCCGCGACTGTGGGAGGCAGATAGAACCGCTCCCGATGCTCGGGGCGAGCTCGGCGCGAAACTTGCCGCCGGAGCCATGCGCCATCGAGATTCGGGCCGCGGGGATTGCAGTCTGCAATCGAGGAGGACCACCGGATGCCACGCACGCGTCAGGGAAAGATCGCAACGCTGGACGTCACCGAGGATGTCGCACGTTACGTTCCGGGCTACCGGGGGTATCAGGAGTCTTCCCTGAGACGCGAGGACGACCGGCGGTTCCGTTCGAGCGTCGCCGAGCTCTTGAACGGCGAGGCGCATCGCCTCGAGAGGATCGAGAGCAAGCAGTTCCGCGACGACCTCTCCGATCTCCTGGAGGAGCTGGACGGGGACGCGCGCAAGCTGGAGTTTCTCGCGGAATCGATCGTGCTGGTGGAGCACGTCCAGCGCACGTTCACCGACGACGTGATCGAGGGGGTCGGCCGGCTCGACCGGGACATCGTGGAGCGGATCGAGCGTCTGCATTGTCTCGTGCACGAGCTGGAGAAGGCCTACGAGCACGACGAGCAGTTCGAGATGAATCTGGCGGAGCTGCGCGAGCTGACCGAGGCGATCGCCGACCTGGTCGAGCAGCGGAACGTCGCGCTGACGCGCTGACGCGCCGCGGCATTGCGGTGCCCACCGCGTAACGGGTACACTTCGACCGATCCCTCCCGGCCGACACCGTCCCGAGGCTTCGCTCTTGACCCGGCTGCTCTACCACGAAGATTCCTCCATCC
>DASQBE010000271.1:0-4046 GCA_035635355.1 Binatia bacterium
TCCCCCGCGTACCAGCTCTTCGCGTTCCGCCCATGGAACCGCACATACGCCATCGGCCCCGTCGTGCGCGCCACGGCCGGGATCAGCCCCGGGAGATCAGGCTCGTCCACGCTCACGTACCCGAGGTTCGCGCGCTCCAGAAACTGGAACACCTCCTCGTGCATCCAGGACTTGTGCCGGAACTCCACGAACAGAGGCGCCCCCTCCAAACGTTCCTGCATCTCCACCATGAATTGCTCGTGGTCGTCCGAGCGATGGAACGATTGGGGGAATTGCGCCAGCACGCCGCTCAGCTTCCGCGCCGCGCGCAGTGGCGCCAGCGCCGCCTGGAACGCCTCGTACACCGCCGGGTCACGCGACAGCCGATGCGTCATGTCGCCGTGCGCCTTCACCACGAACTCGAAATCGGCGGGCGTCTTCCGCTCCATCGCGGCGAAGGTCGAGGCCGGCGGGATCCGGTAGTACGTCGAGTTGACCTCGACCGTCTTGAACTGGCGGACGTAGTAATCGAGCTGCTTCGATCGCTCGAGCCCCGACGGGTAGAAGACGCCGTACCAGTCGGGATAAGAATAGCCGGAAGTGCCCAGGAGGATCATCGCGCCACGCCCACCGAAAAGCCCGCCCCTGCGCGCGTCACCGCAACACCCCAGCTTTCACCAATGCCTGTTCCCCAAACTTGTCACGCAGCGAATCCACCGCCTCCAGCATCTTCCGCCGGTGCTCGTCGCCGCCGAACAAACTCGGCTGGTAGTAGCCCACAGCGGACACCAGCCCCGAAACCGACACCCCGATCAGCCGCAGTGGCCGCCCATCCCAGTGCTCGCCCAACAAAAGCGATGCCGTATGGAAGATCTCGTGCTCGTCGTCCATCACCAAGGGGAGCGCGCGTTGGCGGATGGTGGTGCGGAACTTCGCGTCACGGATCTTCACCGAGACGATCCTTCCCAGGTAGTGGTCCGCCCGCAAACGCCGCCCGACCATGTCGCTCAGCCTCAAGAGCTGTGCCAAGAGCGCCTCGCGGTCCGAGACGTCCACCGAAAGCGTGATCTCATGGCCCATCGATTTTACCGGGATCCCCTCGTAGTACGGAACGACCGGGGTCGCGTCGTTCCCGAGGGCCGCCTCCTGCATGTGCTCGCCGTTCAGGCCGAAGTGGAACGTGAGGAACTCGCGCGGGAACTTCGCAAGCTGCCCGATGGTGCGGATGCCCAGCTTCTCCAGCGCCACCCGCGTCTTCTCGCCGATCCCCCACAGCTCCTGGACCCCGCGCTCCCAGAACCGCTCGCGATAGCGCTCCTGCGTCAGCACCGTGAGCCCGCGCGGCTTCTGCACGCCGCTCGCCATCTTCGCGACGTACTTGCAGGGAGCGATCCCGATCGTGGCCGTCAAGCCCACGCGCCGCAGCACCGCGCGCTGGATCGCGTGCGCCGTGGGGATCGCCGCGTCCAATATTCTCCCGGGGTCCCGCTCTCCCGCGCCCGGCTTCCCCGCGTAGGGCACCTGGGTCAGGTCCATGAACGCCTCGTCGATGCTGAAGGGCTCGACCGCGGGGGTGAAGCTCTTCAGCGTGTCGAGTACCTCGAGCGAGGTGTGGACGTACTTCTGGGGATTACCCTCGACGAAGACCGCGTGCGGACAGAGCCGCTTGGCTTCCGCCATGGGCATGCCCGCGTGGATTCCGAACGGACGCGCCGCGTAGTTCGCCGAGGCGACCACGCCGCGCCGCTCGGTCCCGCCCACGAGAATTGGCTGCCCGCGCAGGCGCGGGTTCAGCTTCTCCTCCACCGAGGCGAAAAATGAATCCATGTCGAGGTGCATGACGACCCGCACCCTGGGTCACCCTTCCATCCAGACGCGGGTGAGCTGCCAGGTCATGTCCTTCGCGTTGTAGCAGATCTCGTAGTAGTCCGAGCCGTTCGCCAGCAGCGCGAAGTAATGGATTTTGTTCTGCCCCTCGTGGCGGACCCAGTCGCCCGTCACTTTCGCGACCTTCACGATCTTGTTCTTCCAGCGGAAACGGATGGGGCGCATCTTTCCGTTTCCGAACATCGTGATGACTTCGATGGGGTCGTGAATGGATTCGATCATGAAGTACCCATCGTTTGGCTTGGGAAATGAGTGCGCGTGGACCATCAGTCCAACCTCCGGAAATGCCTCACGTGGCGAGCAGCGTCTTGGCTCCCCAGGGATTGTCGATCGCAATGAGCCAGCTCCCGCCCGCTTGACGCCGCAGCACGTCAGTGGATTCTCCGGCGAGCGCGAGCGGTTTCCCGTTAGGATCCGTTCCGTTGAGACTCCACCGGCTTAGGTAGAGAGCGATATCCCCGGACTCGAAGACGCGCTCCGCCTGGGACTGGAGCTTGGGCTTCATCGCGATGAATCCGCCGAGCGCGGCACGCAGCTCGGCCGTTCCGCGGGCCGGATCCCCCGTCGGGGAGAGGAGAACGGCCGAGGGCTCGTAGAGGGCGACCGCGGCTTCCAGGTCCCCCGAGTTGATCGCAGCGACGAGCCGGTGAACCGTATCGACAGGACTCTGTACCATCAATCCAACCTCCGGAAAACCCCCACCACCTTACCCGCGATCCGGAATTCCGGATCGGACGGACGGACCTCGATCGGCTCGTATTCTTCGTTCTCTGGAATGAGGAGGACCTTGTCGCGGCGCGGGAAGTAGCGCTTCACGGTCGCCTCTTCGCCGATGATGGCGACCGCGATCTCCCCGGAGCGCAGCGGCGCGTCGTGGTGCACGATGACGACGTCGCCGTCGAAGATCCCCGCGTTCTTCATGCTGTCCCCACGCACGCGAAGGGCGAAATGCTTGCCGGGCCGCACGAACGCGCCGTCTACGATGAGCACGTCCTCAACGTTTTCCTCGGCGAGAATCGGCGCGCCGGCGGCCACGCGGCCCAGCAATGGGATTTCGAGCGCGTTGCGTGGGGTTGTGGAGGGGATCGCGATCACGGGCGCCTTGGGAGCGGCGGGTCTGGCAGCGGTGACGGGCCCGCTCAGCTCGATCCCCCGCGAGGTCCACCGGTCGCGGCGGATCTTCCCCGCCTTCTCTAGCCGGTCCAGGTAGTACCGCACACCGTTCGTCGAGGCGATCCCGAAGGCCTCCCCGATTTCACGAATTGTGGGCGGCCTGCCCTGCTCGCGGAGGGACCCCGCGATCATGTCGAGGACCGCCTGGTCGCGGTCTGCCCCGGCCTCGACCGCGGCGAACCGCTTGGGCTTACGCTTCCTGGCGCCCCCCGGCGCCTTGGGTGGATTGGGCTTGCTCATGACACTAGGATAGTGCACATTTGTGCAGTTGTCAAGAGGGACTCTGGAGGCGGGAGATTAATAGGGAGGAATTTCGGAGGTGTTTCCGCTCCCCTCATCCCTTTCCGGTATCCTCACCCGGATTTGTACGCTGTCCATCGAGACAGGAGCCCCGTGGCCTTCTCCCTTCGAAAAACTTCTCGACTGCGCCAGCAACTCGGCGACGTAGGCGTCGATTTTCTTCAGTACGGGCTGGCCTCTCTTACGCGAATTCTACCTCATGTCGAGACAGGCCCGTGGGAAGTCGAGGAAAAACAGTCGAAAACGGTCGCTAACTTCGTCGATGCAAACAAGCGTCAGCTGAGGCTTGACCTAGGGCTCGAACTCGGCGACTCCTCATGGAAGATCTGCGGTAGCCTCCAACGGCGAAGGGTTCCCGCGGGCGTAGGCTCCATCTCGCGAACCATAAGCCTACGGGAACGGGACATTGTCAGGCGCATATTGGAGTCTCTATCGCACACTCTAGGCCCGAACAGTCCGGATACCCGTTCTTCCCTTTCTGCACTCCGCCCGTCTTTCGATGAGAGAATCGTAGGGCGCCACCTTACTCAGCACCACGACCTGGAGTTCGAGTTAAGTGAGTGGCTGGCAGCACTCCGTCAATTGGCCGAGCAAACCTACGAGAACAAGGCGCTCGCCTTCGGCTGCGTCATTGACCCCACAAAATCTACTAAACCAGATGAGAAGGCGCGATTTCCACTGGACTTCATCCAGCGCAAGAGGTTTCG
>DASQBE010000272.1:0-3749 GCA_035635355.1 Binatia bacterium
GTTCCTCGCGCGCGCGGGAGGCTCCTCGAGGCGCGAGGCGGACGGATGGATCCGGGAGGGGCGTGTCCTCGTGAACGGCGCGCCCCCCGACGGGATGGGCCCCGACATCGATCCCGCCCACGACCGCGTCACGCTGGACGGACAGATCCTTCGCTGGGACGAGACCCTCCGCTACCTCGCCTACCACAAGCCCGCCGGTGCGCTCGTGAGCCGCAGGAGCCAGGGCGGGAATCCAACCATCTTCGATCTCCTGGGCGACACCGCGCGGGGACTCCACGCGGTCGGGAGGCTGGACCTGGAATCGGAGGGCCTCCTGCTCCTCACCAACGACGGAGTCCTGGCCGAGGCGCTCCTGCACCCGCGAAGCGCCCTCGAGCGCGTGTACCGCCTCTGGGTCGTCCCCGTGCCGGACGTCGCGGCGCTGCGGCGCCTTCGCGAGGGCACGATCGTCGAGGACGTGGAGGTCGTGCCGGGACGGGTGCTCCTGGAGGGCGCGGAGCACGGCGAGGGGAAGCTCCTGGTCGAGATCACCGAGGGCAAGAAGCGCGAGGTCCGTCTTCTCGCGCGCGCGGCGGGGCTGCACGTGCGGCGGCTCCAGCGGATTCGCTTCGGACCCATCCGCCTGGAGACGCTCCAGTCGGGGAAGACGCGTCCCCTCACCGGGGAGGAGATTCGCGCCCTCGAGCGCTCCGCGCGGGCCAAGGGGAAGACGAGAGCCCGTGGCTGACATCGTGGTACACTCCGACCGACCCTTCGCGGAAGCTCTCGAGGACACCGATGTCGACGCGCACGGTGGAACCGGTTAGATCCGAAATCCGCTCGCTCGAGCCCTATGTGCCGGGCAAGCCCGTGGAGGAGCTGGAGCGCGAGCTCCACATCTCGGGCGCGATCAAGCTCGCCTCGAACGAGAACCCGCTCGGCCCCTCGCCGCTGGCCATCCAGGCGATGGACGCGGCCATCCGGGGCGTGAATCGCTATCCGGATGGAAGCTCCTTCTACCTCCGCGAAGCCCTCTCCCGATTCTGGAACGTGCCCTTCGAGCAGACCGCCGTCGGATCCGGCTCCAACGATCTGATCGACGTCCTCTGCCGGATCCACCTGGGCCCCGGCGACGAGGCGGTGATGTCGGACCCGGCGTTCGTGATGTTCGCGATCGCGGTCCGGGTGGCGGGAGGAACGCTGGTCCGCGTGCCCGGGCGCGATCTCTTCCACGATCCGGCCGCGATGCTCCAGGCGGTGAACGACCGAACCCGCGTGGTCTATTTCTCCAACCCCGACAACCCCACCGGAACCCGCGTGACGCGGCGGGAGCTCGACGACTATTTCGAGCGCGTTCCCGACCACGTGCTCACGATCCTGGACGAAGCCTACTTCGAGTACGTGACCGACCCGGACTACCCCGACGGGCTGGAGTATCTGCGGCGGGGGAAGCGGGTCGCGGTGCTGCGGACCTTCTCCAAGATCTACGCCCTCGCGGGGCTCCGCGTCGGATACGGATTCTTCTCGCCCGAGCTGGCCGCCCTCGTGCACCGCGTCCGGCTCCCGTTCAACGTCACGAGCGTGGCGCAGGCCGCGGCACGCGCGAGCCTCGAGGACAAAGACCAAGTGGCGCGCAGCCGGGCCCTGAACGAGGAGGCGAAGCAGTTCCTCTTCGCGGAGCTGCCCGGGCTCGGGCTCAAGCTCACGCCCACGTGGGCCAATTTCGTCCTGGCCTCCTTTCCCGGCTCCGCGGTGGAGGCGGCGCGGAAGCTCGAGCCCCTGGGCGTGATCATCCGTCCGGTGACTTCCTTCGGGCTCCCGCCCGAATACGCGCGGATCAGCTCGGGCACCCGGGCCGAGCTCCTGAAGCTCCTCGACGGGCTCCGCCGGGTGCTGTGACGCGCGGCACCATCGCGATCCATGGGCTCGGGCTGATCGGAGGGTCGCTGGGGCTGGCGCTCCGGGCGCTCCCGGACCCCCCGCGCGTCGTGGGATTCGATGCGGATCCGGCCACGGGAGCGGCGGCCCTCGAGGGGGGCGCGGTGGAGTCGCTGCTCCCGACGGCCGAGACCGCCGTTCCCGGGCTTTGGCTCGCGGTGACCGCGGTCCCGCCCCGTGCCGCGACGGCGCTCGTTCCCGAGCTCCTGGCCTCCTTGCCGGAGGGCGCCTTCCTGACCGATCTCTCGAGCGTGATGCTTCCGGTGCTGCGCGCGGCGGGTGCCACGGCGTCGGACCGCTTCGTCGGATCGCATCCTTTGCGCGGGTCGGAGCAGGGCGGGTTTCGGGCGGCGCGGCGCGACCTCTACGAGGGCGCGCCCGTCCTCGTGGGCGGTCCCCTGGAGGCCGGATCCCCGGCCGGGCGTGTCGCCGCGATGTGGCGCTCCATCGGAGCGGTCCCGGCGCCGACGGCGCCCACCCTTCACGACGCCCTCGTCGCGCTCACGAGCCACCTTCCACAAGTTGTCTCGACCGCCCTGGTGCGCACGCTCCGGCGCACGGGGAACATGACGGCCCTCCTGGCGCAGGGAGCGGGCCCCGGCCTCAGGGACATGTCCCGGCTCGCCGCGTCGCCGGCGGACCTCTGGTTCGACATCCTCACGCTGAACGCGGAGAAGGTGACCCCCGCGCTCGAGCTGCTGGAGCGAGAGGTGCGCGGGCTGCGCCAGGCGATCGAGCGGAGAGACCCCGCGCTTAGGACCCTTCTCGAGGAGGCGGCCTCCTTCCGCCGGGAGATCGCCCCGTGAGCCGGGCGCGCATCGCCCCGCGGGGCCCCCTGTGCGGCGAGGCCAAGGTACCGGGGGACAAGTCCATCACGCAGCGCGCCATCCTGCTCGGGGCCTTGGCGCCCGGCGTCACGCGGATCCGCGGCGCGAACCCGGGCGAGGACGCGCGCGCCGCGCTCGCCATGGCGCGCCAGCTCGGAGCGCGGGTCACGGCCTCCGTCCGGGACGGAATTCTGATCCGGGGCGGAACCCTTCGCGAGAGCGACCGCGTCCTGGACGCGCGAAACTCGGGAACCGCGCTCCGCCTCGCGGCGGGGCTTCTCTCCGCGCAGCCCTTCCTCTCCATCCTCACGGGGGATTCCTCGCTCCGGCGCCGTCCGGTGGCGCGCGTCATCGAGCCCCTGCGCGTTCTCGGCGCCGACATCACCGCGCGGCAGGGAGACCGCCTTCCGCCGATCGTGGTGCGCGGGCGGCCCCTCCAGGGCGCCGCGGTCCAGACCTCGGTGCCCAGCGCGCAGGTCAAGAGCGCGGTGCTCCTCGCCGGAATCCAGGCGAACGGGGTCACCTCGGTCCGGGAGCCGCAGCCGACGCGCGACCACACCGAGCGGATGCTGCCCCGGTTCGGCGTCCCGGTCGAGCGCGACGGAACGGCCACGCGCGTGCGGGGTCCCGCAGTGCTCCAGGCGGCCGAGATCGACGTGCCGGGGGATTTCTCGGCGGCCTCCTTCCTCCTCGCCGCGGCCGCGATCGTCCGCGGCTCCGACATCGTGCTCAAGGGGGTGGGGGTGAACCCCACGCGGATCGCGTTCCTGGATCATCTGGCCAGGGTCGGCTCCGGGCTCGAGCGGGGGAACGAGCGGATGATCTCCGGGGAGCCCGTCTCGGACCTTCGCGTCCGGGCCGGAAAGCTTCGCGGCGCGCGCATCGTCGCCGAGCTGGCACCCCGGCTCATCGACGAGCTGCCGCTCGTGGCCGTGCTGGCCGCGTTTGCCGAGGGCACCACCGTCGTGCACGGCGCGGACGAGCTTCGCGTCAAGGAATCCGACC
>DASQBE010000273.1:0-2862 GCA_035635355.1 Binatia bacterium
CTCGTGGACCAGGCGGTCGCGAAGCTGGGGGAGAACATCGTGGTCCGCCGCTTCGCCAAGTTCCGGATCGGGGAAAATTGAGGCCGTGACGCCCTCCCGTCGCCGCGTGCTCCTGAAGCTGAGCGGCGAGGTTCTTTCCGGCGACCAGGGCCACGGGATCCAGGCCAAGGCGCTGGCACGCCTCGCGGAGGAGATCCAGGAAGGGGTGCGGGACGGCACGGAGCTGGGGATCGTGATCGGCGGGGGCAACATCATCCGCGGCGCGACCCAGAGCACCGACGGTGTGGATCGGGCGGCCGCCGATTCGATGGGCATGCTCGCGACCGTGATCAACGCGATCGCGTTGCAAGATTCGCTGGAGCGCCGCGGGTTGGTGACGCGCGTCCTGAGCGCGATCGAGATGCGCGCGCTCGCCGAGCCCTACATCCGCAGGCGCGCCGTGCGCCACCTCGAGAAAGGCCGCGTGGTCCTCCTGGCGGCGGGCACGGGCCACCCGTATTTCACCACCGACACCGCCGCGGTGCTCCGCGCCGTGGAGATCGGGGCCGACGTCCTCCTCAAGGCCACCAAGGTGGACGGCGTGTTCTCCGAAGATCCGGTGCGCAATCCCGCCGCCGTGCGCTACGATTCCCTGAGCTATCCGGAGGCCATCGACCGCCGGCTCCAAGTCATGGACATGACGGCCTTCACCATGGGCATGGACAACCGGCTTCCGATCGTCGTGTTCAACGTCACCGTTCCCGGGAACCTGGCGCGCGCGTTGCGCGGGGAGATCGTGGGAACGCGCGTCCTCGTGGAGGTCTAGGATGGACCCGAGGGTCAAGAACGCCGAAGAGCGAATGAAGAAAGCCGTCGAGACGATCCGGCACGAGATCGCCAGCATCCGGACGAACAAGGCGACGACTTCGCTTCTCGACGGAATCAAGGTGGAGTACTACGGAAACCCCGTTCCGCTGCAGCAGGTGGCCAGCCTGAGCGTGCCGGAGCCCCGCCTGATCACCATCCAGCCCTGGGAGCGCGGCGTGCTTCCGGAGATCGTGAAGGCGATCCAGCGCTCGGATCTCGGCCTGAATCCCACCGACGACGGCGCGGTGGTGCGCCTGGTGCTGCCCCCGCTCACCGAGGAGCGCCGCAAGGACCTGGTCAAGCACCTGGGCAAGATCATCGAGGACGGACGCGTGCGCGTGAGGACGGTCCGGAGGGAGTCGAACGACGAGCTGAAAAAGCTGGAAAGGGAACACAAAATCTCGGAAGATGACTCCAAGAAGGCTCAGGCCGAGATCCAGAAGCTGACCGACCGCCACATCGCGATGCTGGATGAACTGTTCGGGAAAAAACAGGCCGAAGTCATGGAGGTCTAACCCCTGGATCCTCGCCGCGCCGGGCTCGACCGGCTACCGGACGCCGCGGGACGCAGTTCGATCAGGAACGGGCTAACGGACCCTGCGTCCGCGGGCCCTTTTTCTTTGCCATGCGTCTCGTTCCGATGAGCGCCGTGAAACCCGCATCGGTGAAGTCCGCGCCGACGCTCGAGCAGGTGCTCAAGCGCCCCGTTCCCTCGCACATCGCGATCATCATGGACGGAAACGGCCGCTGGGCGGAACGGCGGGGGCTGCCCCGGCTGATGGGGCACCGGGCCGGCCGCCGCTCGGTGCGCGAGGCGGTGGAGGGCGCGGTGGAGCTGGGCATCCGCGTGCTGACCCTCTACACCTTCTCCCTCGAGAATTGGGACCGCGGGGCGCGCGAAGTGAGCGGGCTCATGCGCATCCTGGAACAGGTGCTTCGCGAGGAACGCGCGGAGCTGAAGAAGAACAACGTCCGCCTCCGCACGATCGGCCGCGTGGATCTCCTGCCCGAGAGGAGCCGCAAGATTCTCGAGGACACGCGCGCGTATCTGGAGGGGAACGACGGCATGATCCTGGTCCTGGCGCTCTCCTACGGCGGACGCGCCGAGATCGTGGACGCGGTCCGCCGCATTCTGACCGAGGCGCGCGCGAACGGCGTGTCCCCGGAGCGGATCGACGAGGAGTTCTTCGCGCGGATGCTCGACACGGACGGGCTGCCCGATCCGGATCTTCTGATCCGGACGAGCGGCGAATTGCGCGTCTCCAACTTCCTGCTCTGGCAGCTGGCGTACGCGGAGTTCTGGGTGACCGACGTTCTCTGGCCCGATTTCAGACGCAAACACCTCTACCAGGCGGTCTATGACTTCCAACGCAGAAGCCGTCGCTTCGGCCGAACGCGCTGAGTCGCGGGGTGTCGTGAAGGCGATGGAGGCAAAGACGGCGGCTCGCCCGCGCGATCCCAGCTTCATCCTCCGCGTCGCGAGCGCGGTCATCTTCCTTCCCCTTCTGGTCCTGATGGCCCGCGTGGGCGGGCTCCTGTACCTGGGCTTCACGCTCCTGTTCATCGGACTCGCCCTCCGCGAGTTCTATCTCATGATGGCGGCCAAGGGACTCTCGCCGCACTGGAAGTCGGGGTTCCTGGCGGCGCTGCTCTTTCCGGTGGGGATCTACGCGCGGCTCCGGACCCACCGCACGGAGGAGTGGCACGTGGCGGGGCTCCTGACCGTCCTCCTCGTCGGCATGCTCCTGGCCGAGCTTCGCCGCGGGGCGAGCAAGCAGACTCTGGTCAACACCTCTTCCACCCTGCTCGGCGCCCTCTACATCGGATGGCTGGGGTCGCACGTCGTCGCCCTGAGGGAGCTGCCCGCCACGCTCCACCTGCCCTACGGGGTCGGGATGTCCTTCGCGCTTCTCCCGTTCTTCCTCGCCTGGACGTGCGACACCGTGGCCTACCTCGTGGGGCGCGCCTGGGGACGGCACCGCTTGGCGCCCGGGGTGAGCCCGCAGAAGTCCGTGG
>DASQBE010000274.1:0-3563 GCA_035635355.1 Binatia bacterium
ACCGGGTCCACGTGGAGCGCTTCGACCGGAGCGTCCAGGCGCTGGATCCGGAGGGCTTCATCGACCGGGTGCTGGGGGCCGGCGCCCCGCTCCGCGTCCTCGTGATCGGACCGGATTTCCGCATGGGGAAAGATCGGGTGGGCGACCGGGCGTATCTCGAATCGCTCGGATTGAGGCGAGGATTCTCGGTCCGCGAGATCCCTTTTCTCACCCAACCGGGCGGCACCAAGCTCTCGAGCACGCTCTTGCGCCGGCTCCTCGAGCAGGGCAACGTCGAGGAGGCCAAGCGGATGCTGGGCCGCCCGTACGCCCTTCGCGGACGGATCGGCTCGGGCGCGGGGCGTGGCACGCAGCTGGGGTATCCCACCGCGAATCTCGAGGTCCATCCGGAGAAACTTCTGCCCGCGCCGGGCATTTATGTTTCCGAGAACCGCTTCCTCGACCGGGGGAGCCGCGGGCTCACCTACGTGGGGAGCGCGGGAACGTTCGGGCCGGGCCCCGTCCGCGTGGAGGTGCATCTGCTGGATCACCCGGGCCGGGAGCCGCTCCGGGGGAAGTGGCTCGTCACCAATCTGGTGAAGCGCCTGCGCGGGGACCAGGTCTTCGGCTCTCCCGAGGAGCTGGTCTCGGCCATGGACCAGGATCGCGCAAGGGCCGCCGAATATTGGAGTTCCGAGAAGGAGAAGGGCGGCGGCGGCTGACCGCGGAGCCCGCGGAGATTGCCCGTTGCAACGCTCTTCGAGTCTGGTGTACAGTGCGGTCCGTCCAGAGAGAGAGGGAAAAGTCATGGGAGGTGGCCACCGGTGCCGTTGACACCTGAGAGGAAGCGCGAAGTCATCGATCACTTCAGGACCCACGAGACGGATTCGGGGTCCGCGGAGGTTCAGATCGCGCTCCTGACCGAACGCATCAAGTACCTGACGGAGCATTTCAAGGTGCACAAGCGCGACCATCACAGCCGTCGCGGCTTGCTCCGCATGGTCGGTCAACGGCGTAGGCTGCTCGACTATCTGAAGACCTCCAACGTCGAGCGGTACCGGATGGTTGTCAAGGAGCTGGGGCTCCGCAAATAAGCTCCTGCCCGGGCCAGAGATACGCCCGCGCCGACGCAAATCTTGACCATTCCCCCAAAACTCCCTGCGCCTTCGCCCGGCCCCATGGCCGCCGTGCGAGCGCATCGTTGTGTCGAAGCGTCATGAAGCGATTGAATGATGGAAGGAGAAGAGAATGCCCGAGACAGTAAGCCTTGACCTGGGAGGCCGACCCTTCAGCATCGAAGTCGGCAAGGTCGCGAAGCAGGCCTCCGGGTCGGCGTGGGTCCGCTACGGGGACACGGTAGTCCTTGTCGCCGCGGTCGCGTCCAAGTACCCGATCGACAAAGACTTCTTTCCCTTGAGCGTGGAGTATCGCGAGAAGACGTATGCCGCGGGAAAGATCCCCGGCGGCTTCTTCAAGCGCGAGGGACGTCCCACCGAGAAGGAAATTCTGAGCAGCCGCCTCATCGACCGGCCGCTGCGTCCTCTGTTCCCCGATGGATTCCGGAACGAGATCCAGATCTCCGCGACCGTCGTTTCGTCCGATCAGGCGAACGACTCGGACGTCCTGGGCATCACGGGCGCGTCCGCGGCGCTCATGGTCTCCGACATTCCGTTTCCGGAGCCGGTTTCGGGTGTTCGCGTCGGGCTCGTCGACGGGAAGCTGGTCCTGAATCCCACCTTCCAGGAGCTGGAACAGTCGGCGCTGGACATGGTCGTGGCGGGCACCGATTCCTCGATCGTCATGGTCGAGGGCGGCGCGCGCGAGGTCCCGGAAGCGACGGTGGTGGAGGCGCTCCAGTTCGCCCACAAGCACATCGTGGAGCTGAACCGGCTGCAGCACGACCTCAAGAAGAGGATCGGAAAGCCGAAGCGCGAGATCACGCTGCCCACGCGGGACAGCGCGCTCGAGTCGCTCGTGGAGAAGGACTACGGCGCCCGGATCCGGAAGGCGAACGAGATCCAGGTGAAGGAAGAGCGGCAGGAGGAGCTCGACCATATCAAGGAAGAGGCGATGCCGCGCTTCAAGGAGAGCCATCCCGACACGGTCAAGCAGCTCCCCGGTATGCTGGAGCACATCGAGAGCCAGGACCTGCGCCGGCGCATCCTCAAGGACAAGCGGCGCGCCGACGGCCGCGGCCACGACGACATCCGCGCGATCACGTGCGAGGTGGGCGTGCTGCCGCGCACCCACGGGTCGGCGCTCTTCACCCGCGGCCAAACCCAGAGCCTGGTGGTCGCCACCCTCGGCACGAAGGTGGACGAGCAGCGGGTGGAGGAGCTGGAAGGGCAGTCCTGGAAGAGCTACATGCTCCACTACAATTTCCCGCCGTTCAGCGTGGGCGAGGTGCGGCCCATGCGCGGGCCCGGCCGGCGCGAGATCGGCCACGGCGCGCTCGCGGAACGCGCGATCGAGCCTCTGATTCCCTCCGACATCGACTTCCCCTACACCATTCGCGTCGTCTCGGAAATTCTCGAGTCAAACGGCAGCTCGTCGATGGCGACGGTGTGCGGGGGTAGCCTCTCCTTGATGGACGCGGGCGTTCCCATCAAGACCCACGTCGCGGGCATCGCGATGGGTCTGATCCAGGAAGGGAACGACATCGCGATCCTGACCGACATCCTCGGCGTGGAGGATCACCTTGGCGATATGGACTTCAAGGTGACCGGCACGCGCGAAGGCATCACCGCGTTCCAGATGGACATCAAGATCGAAGGGCTCTCGATGGACATCATGACCCGCGCGCTGGAGAAGGCGCGGGTGGCGCGGATGCACGTGCTGGAGAAGATGGAGAGCGCCATCGCGAAGCCGCGGCCGGAGCTCTCGCCGTACGCGCCCCGGATCTACATCATGATGATCGACCCGGACAAGATCCGCGAGGTCATCGGACCCGGCGGCAAGATGATCAAGAAGATCAGCGCCGAGACCGGCACCCAGATCGACATCGAGGATTCGGGCGAAGTTCGCATCGCCGCCTTCAGCGGAGCGGACGGGGACCGCGCGCGGGACATCATCCGCGGCATCACCGAAGACCCCGAGATCGGCCGCATCTACTCGGGAACCGTGCGGCGCGTGGTGCCGTTCGGCGCCTTCGTCGAGATCTCCCCGGGCAAGGACGGCTTGGTTCACATCTCCGAGCTGGAGCCCCAGCGCGTCGAGCGCGTCGAGGACGTGATCAACGAGGGGGACACGGTCCTGGTCAAGGTCATCGGCATCGACCGGGAGGGAAAGATCAAGCTCAGCCGCAAGCAGGCGCTCCCCGGCTACGTGGACACCGGGGAACCGGCGGCCACGGGCGGCGGCAGGCCCTCGGGCGGCGGCGATCGGCCCCGGCGCAGGCCGGAGCACTCGCGCCGGTAGCGGGGTTCAAGTAAGTTAGAGTCGAGCATGTTCCAGCGGAGGCCCCGGGGCCTCCGTTCTGGTATGAGGAGGTTTCGTTGGAAGAGAGCGACCAGTTTCGACGGATCGTCCTCCCGTCCGGACTCACCGTGATCGGGGAGCACGTGGATTCCGTGCGCTCCGTCTCG
>DASQBE010000275.1:0-16455 GCA_035635355.1 Binatia bacterium
AATCGGGGAAGGGGGGCGGGCTCGCGGGGACGTTTGGAGCGGGCTCGAGCCAGACCCTCTTCGGAGGCCGCGGGGCGGCGACCTTTCTGAGCCGGGCCACCACGGCCCTCGCCGTGACCTTTTTCCTGACCTCCCTGACCCTCGGGGTGAACGCTTCCCGCGCCGGCGGCACGGCGCGGAGGAGTTTGATTCAGGAGGATGCGCGCCGTCGGGGACAGCAGCAGGGAGCCGAAGGCCCGACCAGCGGCGCGCCGCAGGGTCCGGGGCCGGGCTCGTCCCAGGCGCCGGTGACGAGCGGTCCGCAGGCGCCCACGGGCGCGGGAGCGCCGGGTGCCTCGCCCGCGGGACAAGCTCCACCGGTCCAGTCTCCGTCACCCCCGACCGCAGCGCCCGCGACCGGCGGCAAGTGATCCGATTTCAGCCCGGGTGGTGGAACTTGGTAGACACGTACGTTTGAGGGGCGTATGGGTAACCCCGTGCGAGTTCAAATCTCGCCCCGGGCACCACTTTTTGGCTTCAGGGGTCCTCTTCCACATCGGAAGAGGACCCGAAGTTTTTCAGGCGCGGTATTCGCCGCCGGGCCGGTCGGACGTCGGCTCGGGAATGAGCCCGACGAGCCGAATGCAGAAGCGGTCTTCGGCCCGGACTTCGTTCTTCCCGCCGCAATGCGGACAGCGCACGTAGGACCGGCGAGGGTCCTCCTTCCAATGAAAGATCTGGACCGGACCGAACAGCTTCGAGCACCGAAGGCACTCCACGGCGGGGTTGCTGACCAGCTCCTCCATCTCGGGCATCGTCGGTTCTCCTCCGGAACATGGCCGGGCGCGGAGCGATTCCGGGCGCCCGATTCTCGAGGCGTCATTGTACGGAGGGAGCGCCGCGCCGTCCAGGGTCGCGCGCGATGAGCCAGGATCCGGCGTACGATCCCCTCCGCGCCGCCTCCTACTGGAGCGACGCCCGCCACCAACGCGGGGACGAGCTGGCCGCGGTCCTGAGCTTGGGCGAGCCGCGCTCCGTGAACGAGGCGTACGACGCCTGGGAGACGGGCCTTCTCCTCCGCGCGATCGAGGGACGCGTCTTCCGGCGCGGCCTGGACTTGGGGACGGGTGTCGGCCGTGTCGCGCTCCGGCTGGCGGGGCGCGTGACGCGCCTCGTGGCGGCGGATTTAGCACCGGGGATGTTGGAGCGGGCCCGGGGGAACGCCCGCTCCGCCTCGATCCGGAATCTGGACATGGTTCGGCTCCGCTCCGACGGGCTCCCGTTTCCCGACGCCTCGTTCGACCTCGTGGCCTGCCTCGGGCTCCTGGAGCATCTCCCGCCCTCCTCGCGCGGCGCCACACTCCGCGAGTGCGCGCGGGTCCTGACGCGGGGCGGCGTTCTGGCGCTCGCGATCAACAACGAGGCGAGCCGGTTCCTGCGCGATCCTTCCGACAATCCCCTCCGCGTGGGACGCCAGGAGGCGAGCGGCTACTACTGCGCGATCGTCGGCGGCGGCACTCTGGCGGAAGAGACGGAACGGGATTTCGAGGACCGGACGCTGGGCTCGAACCTCTTCTACTCGCTCCACCGCCACGCGGCGCGGCGGCTTCCGGAAGAGGCCCGCCGCTCGGAGCGCTTGCGCCCCTTCTTCGCGTGGGCCGCGGCGTGGGATGTGGTCCTCCGCCCCGTCGGTCCGCTCGCGGACGCGGCCGCGGACCACCATCTTCATCTCCTGGTGCGGCGATGAGCCGTCCTCCCATCCTCGTCACAGGCGGCGCCGGCTACATCGGCTCGGTCCTGGTGCGCCGGCTCCTCGAGGCAGGGCGCCCGGTGCGCGTCCTCGACCGCCTGCTGCACGGCGGGCATGGTCTCGAGGATCTGGCGCACGACGGGAACCTGACCGTGCTGCGGCGCGACCTGCGCGATCCTCGGGTGCACGAGGAGGCGCTGGAGGGAACGGATACCGTGATCCACCTGGCCGCGATCGTGGGGGACAAGGCTTGCGCGCTGGACGAGGAGCTGGCGGTCCAGACGAACTGGAGCGCCACCGTCGCGCTGGCCCGGAGGGCGCGGGCGAGCGGCGTGCGCCGCTTCGTGTTCGCCAGCACGTGCAGCGTGTACGGAGAGGGGCGCGACGAGACCCTCGACGAGGATTCTCCGACCAACCCGCTCTCCCTCTACGCCGAGACCCGGTGGCACGCGGAGCGCGGCATTCTCGAGATCCCGCGCGACTCGGGATTTGAGCCGGTGATCCTGCGCTTCGGCACGGTGTACGGCCTCTCGCCGCGCATGCGCTTCGATCTGGCCGTGAATTTCCTGGCGCAGCAGGCCGTCCGCGAGGGGCAGGTCTCGATCTTCGGCGGCTCCCAGTGGCGTCCGTTCGTGCACGTCGTGGACATCGCGCGGGGGATCATCCTCGCGCTCGAGGGCCCCTTGCCCCCGGACGTTCCCCCGATCCTGAACCTCGGCGACAACCTCGAGAACTACCAGCTCCGCGATCTCAAGGAGGAGCTGGAGACGCACGTTCCCGGCGTTCGGGTGGTGATCCAGCCCGAGATGGAGGACCGGAGGACGTACCGGGTGCGCTTCGATCGGATCGAGCGGGAGTGGGGGTTCAGGGCCTCGCGCCGCGTGGGGGATGGGATCGAGGAGGTCGCCCGGGCCGTGCGCTCGGGCGTCATCGCGGATCCGCGCGACCGCCGTTACTACAACGCCTGACCGGGATTCTGGTTGCGGCCGGACCATCCCTTCCGGTAGCGTAAAAGAGTTGCGACCGCCGGGGCTGCGTTCGCCTGCCACCCAACCCGAGAGGACTCGATGCCGCGGCTCGGAATGACCGTCCGGGAGTTGCAAGAGCGCGCGCTGTTCGTGCGCCGCGATATCGTGGCCCTCCTCGCGCGGTCCCAGTCGGGGCACAGCGGGGGGCCGCTCTCGTCCACGGACTTCGGCACGGTGCTCTTCTTCCACGAGATGAACGTGAATCCACGCCGCCTCGACGATCCCGCGCGCGACATGTGGCACTTCTCGATCGGCCACGTCACGCCGGTGATCTATTCCCTCATGGGTGAGCGAGGGTACTTCCCCCTGGTGGACCTGCTCGGGTTCCGGCAGATGCAGGGCCACTTGCAGGGGCATCCCAGCAAGCACGACACCCCCGGGATCGAGGTCTCCTCCGGATCCCTCGGCCAGGGCCTCTCGGTCGCGTGCGGCATGGCGCTCGGATCCAAGATGGACGGGATCGAGCGGCGCGTCTACTGCGTGATGGGGGACGGCGAGCAGCAGGAGGGCCAGATCTGGGAGGCCGCGATGTTCGCCGCGCACTACAAGCTGGACAACCTCTGCGCCGTGATCGACTACAACCGAAAGCAGATCGACGGGGACGTGCAGGACGTCATGGGCATCGCCCCGCTCGCGGACAAGTGGCGCGGGTTCAACTGGAACGTGATCGACGCCGATGGGCACGACATCCCGGCGCTCCTTGCGGCCTTCGACTCGGCCCGGACGACCCGGGGCAAGCCCTCGGTGATCCTGGCCCACACGGTGATGGGTAAGGGCGTCTCGTTCATGGAGGACGACTACAAGTGGCATGGCATTCCCCCCAGCCGCGACCAGGCCGATCAGGCGCTCCGGGAGATGGGAACCAGCCTCGAGGAATGGACCTCCCGGCTGGAACGCCACACCCAGGCGGAAGTCGCGCCCGGCGCGGGGGCCCGTTCGTGAGCGGCGCCGGCCCGGCCGCTCCCAGCGCTCCCATGGGGATCGATCTCGCGAAGCCGGAGATGAAGCGTACCCGCGAAGGGTTCGGGCACGGGCTCATGGATCTCGGGCAGAAGCGCCTCGACGTGGTGGTCCTGGTGGGAGACCTCTCCGGCTCGACCAACGTCTCCTTCTTCGCGGAGAAATTCCCCGACCGGTTCATCCAGGTGGGCGTGGCCGAGCAGAACATGATGTGCGTGGCCGCGGGCCTCGCGGCGACGGGGAAGATCCCCTTCCTCGCGACGTACGGAGCCTTCGCGTCGTGCCGGAGCGCGGACCAGATGCGGGTCACCGTCGCCTACACGGACCTGCCGGTGAAGATCGGTGGGGCGCACGGCGGAATCAGCGTCGGCCCCGACGGAGCGACCCATCAGGCGATGGAAGAGATCGCGATCGTCCGATCCATCCCCAACATGAAGATGATCGTTCCCTGCGACTACTGGGAGACGCGCAAGGCGACCGTCGCGGCGGCGGACGATCCCCATCCCAACTACATCCGCTTCGGCCGGGAACCGGTCCCGGTCGTGACGGGGCCCGACACGCCGTTCACGATCGGGAAAGCGAATCTCCTGCGCGAGGGTTCCGATCTCGCGATCATCGCGTGCGGGGTCATGGTCTACGAGGCCCTCGTGGCCGCGCAGGAGCTGGAGTCGCGCGGAATCTCCGTCCGCGTGCTCAACATGCACACGGTGAAGCCGCTCGATCACGAAGCGATCGCGCGCGCGGCGCGCGAGTGCGGGGCGATCGTGACCGCCGAGGAGCACCAGGTGCACGGCGGCCTGGGCGGCGCCGTCGCGGAATCGGTGGTGCAGGCGCACCCGGTTCCCATGGAGCTCGTGGCGGTGCAGGATCGATTCGGCCGCTCGGGGAAGCAGGAAGAGCTCATGACCGCGTTCGGGATCAAGGCGCCGGACGTCGTGCGCGCCGCCGAACGGGCGCTTTCCCGCAAGCGCACGCGCTGATGCCGCGGGTCGCGCGGCGATTCCTCGCCGCGGCCGCGGCGATCCTGATCCTCTCGCCCCCGGGCGTTCACGCCGACACCACGCCGCTCGCCTCCTCCGCGTCTTCCTCGCCGGCCGGGTTTGCCATCGTCGCCGTGGACTCGATCCGCGGGGAGTGGGGCGCGGCCGCCGTCTCCCGCTGGATGGCGGTCGGATCGCGCTCGCTCGAGGCCCGCGCGGGCGCGGGGGCCTGGTGCGCGCTCGAGCTCCCGGATCCGCGGATGGGTGACACGCTTCTCGATCGAATGAGCCAGGGGATTCCGGCCTCGGCCGCGCTCGACAGCCTCCTCGCCCAGGACTTAAGGCGCGGCGAGCGCCAGATCGCGATCCTGGACCGCTCCGGGCGAGGGGCCGCCTTCACGGGAGATCGCTGCCCGCCGTGGTCCGGGCAGCGGATCGGAAGGAACTACGTCTGCCAGGGCGTGGGGCTGCGCGACGCCACGGCGCTCCTCGCCATGGGACAGGCCTTCGAGAAGGCCACCGGGACCCTGGCGGAGCGCTTGATCGCGGCCGTCGAGTCGGCGGAGTCGGTGTTCCCCGTGCGGGAGGAAGTGGAATCGGCGGCGCTCCTCGTGGTCCGGGCGGGTGGCGGCCTCAACGAAGGCTCGGACCGCCTCATCGATCTCAGGGTGGATGCCGCGCAGGAGGCGATCCCCGAGCTCCGGGGCGACTACGTGGCGCTCGCCGCGACGTTCCTGCCGGCCGCGTTCGCGCGGTTCGGGGACGAGGCGAAGCGGCGGGGGGATTCCATCTCCGCCGATTGGGAGTACGCGCGGGCCGAAGCGGGGTTTCGCGCGGCGATCGCGAAGAGGCCCAAGGATTCGGACGCCTGGAACGAGCTCGCGTGGTTCCTGGCCACCCACGACCTCGAGGTCGGGGAGGCGGTCCAGATCGCGAAGACGGCGGTGTCGATGAGGCCGCGGGATCCCATGTACCGCGATACGCTGGCGGAGGCGGAGTACCGGTCCGGCTCGCTGAACCTCGCGATCGAGGAGATGGAGCGGGCCGTCAAGTACTCCGGCGGCGGAGCGCGCTACACGGATCGCCTGGCGCGATGGACGCGCGAGCGCGCGGCCCTTCTCAGCCGGTGAAGGCGCCGGGCTCCGGGCGCGCGCTCCGGAGCAGCGCCTCCAGCGTCCGGAACCCGATCGGCTCGGTGGCGCGAAACGGCTCTCCATGGAGCACGCCGATCTGACTCCCGAAGTGGCGGGCCCGGGCCTCGATCCGCGTGAAGAACTCGGGATCGTTGAGCGGGGTGGCGCGGGAGTCGGCGCCACGGCTCAGCTGCGAACGGTGCGCCAGGACGGCGCGCCGCTTTTCCTCCCAGGTCGACGTGACATCCACGACGAACGTCGGCTCGAATCCGATCCGCGAAGCGAAATGATAGCGGCCCTCCGCGCGGTGCGGCGCCGCCTTTTGGTCCGGGTCGAATTGACGAAGCCCCGCCAGGTACCAGGCCCGGTCCACGATGCGCGATGCCTCCACATGATCGGGGTGGCGGTCCACCGGCGCGTGCGTGAGGAGAATCGAGGGGCGAAGGTCGCGGAGGATCCGCACGACGCTTCGCACCTGCGCCGGATCGAAGGGGTTGATCCCGCCGTCCGGGAGTCCCGCATTGGGCCGGACTCGGACGCCCAGGAACCCCGCGGCCTCGGCGGCCTCCGCCGCGCGCTCCTCCACGGTGCCGTTCGTCGAGAGCTCGCCGCGGGTCAGATCCAGGATGGCCACGGAATATCCCTGGCGCGCGGCCAACGCGAGCGTCCCGCCGCAGCTGATCTCCACGTCGTCGGGGTGCGCGCCGATGGCCAGGATCTGGAGCGGCGGGGTTTGGGCGAGGGCCACGGTCAGCTCAGGCGGTACGTGGGCTCGTGATCGAAGCGGTGCTGGGTGCGGATGGTGCGGATGGTCCCGGTCTGGAGGCGCATCACCAGGGAATGCGTGTCCGCCCCGTCCGCGCGGAAGCGCACGCCGGAGAGCAGGTCTCCGTCGGTGACCCCGGTCGTCGCGAAGACGATCCGGTCGCCCCGCGCGAGATCCCGCTCGGTGTAGACCTTGGCGTGATCCTCGATGCCCATCTTCCGGGCGCGCTCCTTCTCCTCGTCGCTCCGGAAGAGGAGCTTGCCCTGGAAGGCCCCGCCCAAACAGCGGAGCGCGGCCGCGGCGAGCACGCCCTCGGGGGCGCCGCCGATGCCCAGCAGAACGTCCACTCCGGTGGAATCGATCGCGGTCGCGATGGCCGCCGCGACGTCGCCGTCCGGAATCAGATGGATGCGGGCCCCGGCACGCCGGATGCGCTGGATCAGGGCCTCGTGGCGGGGCCGGTCCAGAACCACCACCGTGAGGTCCTCCAGCTCGTAGCCCTTCACCTTGGCGATCGCGGCGAGGTTCTCCTCGAGCGGGCGGTTGAGATCGATCGCGGAGGCCGCCTTCGGGCCGACGGCGATCTTCTCCATATAGGTGTCGGGGGCGTGGAGGAGGCTGCCGCGCTCGGCGAGGGCGATGACCGACATGGCGTTGGGGCGCCCGTACGCGACCGAGTTGGTGCACTCGAGCGGATCGAGCGCGATGTCCACCTCGGGCCCCTTTCCGGACCCGACCGTCTCGCCGATGTAGAGCATCGGCGCTTCGTCCCGCTCGCCTTCGCCGATCACCACGGTGCCGCGGATGTCCACGATGTCGAAGACGCGCCGCATCGCGGTGACCGCCGCCTGGTCCGCGGCGTTCTTGTCCCCGCGCCCCATCCAGCGCGCGCAGGAGAGGGCCGCGGCTTCCGTGACGCGCACCAGCTCCAGTCCGAGATTGTGGTCCATGCGGGAGGTCAGCGGCTCGGAGGGTCGCCGAACGCGCTCGCGTCGATTTCTTCCCAGTCGCTCAGGGGATCGGACCAGCGGTAGAGGCGGATGCGGCTGGTGGTCTCGGTCTCGGAGTAGACGTACTCGATGAACGAGCCGCCGCCGGCGCGATTGGAGTAGTGGAGCTTCTTGTCCACCACGAGGGGCTTGGTCGTGCGGGTGAGCTTCATACGCCCCATGGGGCTCTTCCAGGCCACCGACTCGGCCACCGCGTGGGTCTCCTCGTCCTCGACCTCGTCGAATTCGAGATCGCCGAATTGCCGGTCCAGCCGGCGCAGGACTTCCTCCCAGCGCTGGTCGTTCATGCGTCTCCCGTCGGTTGGTTGACTTGCGTTCGAAGCCGACTATAGTAGCACACCCTGTGCGCCGCACAACCGCCCTCGGCTCCGAGGGATCCTTCATCCACCGTTCCGCGCTCGTCATCGGAGGCTCGCGCGGTCTGGGACGTGCCGTGGCGCTCGCGCTGGCCCGCGAGGGCGCGCGCGTTCTGGCCACCGGCCGGGACCGCGCAGCACTCGCCGAGCTCATGGCGATTGCGCGCGCCCGCGGGACGTCCCTCCTCACGCTCCGCTCGGATGCCGAGAGCAAGCGCCAGGTCGAGGCCGCGTTTCGGCGGGCCGCCACGAGCGTGGGCGGGCCGGATCTCCTGGTGCACGCGGTGGGGGACTACTGGGAGGGGCCCGTCTCCCGGCTGACGGGGGAGCGATGGGAGGCCCTCGCCCGCTCGAACGTGACGAGCGCCATCCACGCCATCCAGGGGGCGCTCCCCGGAATGCGGCGAAGGCGCTACGGGCGCATCCTGCTCTTCGGCGTCGCGGGCGGGGACGCGCCGCGGGCCGCGCCCCGGGCGCACGCGTACCGGGCGGCGAAGGTGGCGCTCCTTACCCTGGCGCGGAGCGTGGCGCACGAAGAGGCGGCGAACGGCATCACCGTGAACATGATCCTGCCCGGCGTGATCCGGACCGGGATCCCCACGCGCCGGGCGGCCCTCCTGGCCCGGCGCATACCGGCGAGGCGCCTGGGCACCCCCCAGGAGGTGGCGCGGGCCGCGCTGTTCCTCCTCGCCGACGAGTCCGGCTACATCACCGGCTCGGCGCTGACCCTGTCGGGCGGATATCTCCTCTAGCGGCAGCCGTTGACACTCGAAATTTCAAGATGTTAGGCTTGTAGGCAATCGTTCCCCTGCCCTGACCCTTACAGAAGGCTTCCAATTGCGCGCATCCACGCCCAAGGCCTGGGTGCTCCGGAGTCCGGCTGCCCCGGAGCACGCCCAGGAGCTTGCCGTTCAGCTGGGAATTTCGCACACGTACGCCACCCTGCTGGCCAACAGGGGCTTCACCTCTTCCAGCGACGTTCAGAGCTTCCTCGAGCCAAACCTGGATAAGCTGCTGGACGCATTCACGATGCGTGATATGGACCTTGCCGCGGCGCGCATCTGGAAAGCCATCGACGAGCGTGAGGCCATCCTGGTCTACGGGGACTACGACGTCGACGGAATCACGGCCACCAGCCTCCTGACCGCCGCCCTCATGAAGCTGGGGGCCAAGGTCTCCTATTTCATCCCGGATCGGATTCGGGACGGATACGGCTTCTCGGTCCGGGGCGTGGACGTCGCCAAGAAGCGGCGCATCCGTCTCGTCATCACCGCGGACTGCGGCATCACCGCGACCGCCGAGGTCAAGCTGGCCAAGCAGCACGGCATCGACGTGATCGTGACGGACCATCACGAGCCGCTGGGGGTCCTTCCCGAAGCGGACGCCGTCCTGAACCCGAAGCGGCGGGATTGCCCCTACGCGTTCAAGGAGCTGGCGGGGGTCGGGGTCGTGCTCAAGCTCGTCCAGGGGCTGGCCCAATACCGTCCGGGATCCTTGCCCGCGGGCTTCGTCGACGAACATCTGGATCTGGTCGCGCTCGGAACCATCGCGGACGTAGTCCCGCTCCGCGGCGAGAACCGCATCATCGCCAAGCTCGGGCTCGACCGGATCTGCCACTCGACGAAGCCCGGCATCATCGCCCTGAAAGAAGTGGCCGGCCTGAGGGCCAACCGGGTCGAGAGCGGGCACGTGGCCTACATCCTGGCGCCACGGATCAACGCCGCCGGAAGGCTCGGAAACGCCGAGAGCGGCGTGCGCCTTCTCCTGGCCACCGATGCGGGCGAGGCGATGACGATCGCGGAGAGCCTCGAGGAAGACAACACCATGCGGAAGAAGATCGACGAGTCCACCCTGGAGGAAGCGCTCGACCAGCTTCAGGCGCTGGGTCCCGATCTTCCGCCGGCCATCGTGCTCTGGTCGGACCGCTGGCACCCCGGCGTGCTCGGGATCGTGGCCTCGCGCCTCATGGAGCGCTACCACCGGCCGACCATCCTCATCGCCGCCGACCATGACGAGGGGAAGGGTTCCGGACGCAGCATCCCGGGGTTCGACGTCTGCCAGGCATTGCAAGAGTGCCGCGAGCACCTGATCGGATTCGGCGGACACAGCTATGCGGCGGGGCTCACCATCCGCTCCGAGAACCTCCAGGCGTTCCGGGAGCAGCTCTGCGGCGTGGTGGCCGGACGCCTCACGCCCGATGACTACGTGCCCAAGCTCTCGATCGACGGGCCGCTCCGCCTCGAGGAATGCAACGAGGCGCTGGTGCAGTTCCTGGACCGCCTCTCGCCGTTCGGGATCGGCAACACCGAGCCTCTCTTCGTCGCGGAGAACATCCAGATCGCCGGCGCGCCGATGGTGGTGAGCCGGAACCACCTCAAGCTGAACGTCCGTCAGAACGGACGCGAGCTCGAGTGCATCGGATTCGGCATGGGGCATCTCGCCGCACCGATCCAGAGCGAGCCCGGGCGGGTCTCGATCGCGTTCGTCCCCACCATCAACGTCTGGCAGAATCGCGCGCGGCTGCAGCTCAAGCTGCGCGACGTCCAGATCCGGTAGCCATGGGTCCGGTCCCCGCCGACATCCTGGGGCCGCTGCTCCAAACGCTCGAGCGGTCCAAGGCGCGCGCCGATCGAGGCCGGCTGGCCTCAGTCTTCGAGTTCGCCGCCAAGGCGCACGGCGCCCAGCTCCGGCTCACCGGCGAGCCGTACGTGACCCACTGCGTCGCGGTCGCCGTGATCCTCGCCGATCTCCTCGGACCCCGCGCGGACGAGACCATCCTCACCGCGGCGCTCCTCCACGACGTGGTGGAGGACACGGACGTGGATCTGGCCCAGGTGGAGGCCCGGTTCGGGCCCGAAGTCCAGGTGCTCGTGGACGGCGTCACCAAGATCGGGGGCCTGCACTTCGACCGGCCGGAGTGGGAGCAGGCCGAGAACTTCCGGAAGATGCTCCTCTCGATGGCGAAGGATCTCCGCGTCATCCTGATCAAGCTCGCCGACCGCCTCCACAACATGCGGACGCTCCATTCCCTCGACCTGGCGCGCGCCACGCGGATCGCGCGCGAGACGCGGGAAATCTACGCGCCGCTCGCGCACCGGCTCGGCATCGCCCGGTTCAAGTGGGAGCTGGAGGACCTCTGCCTCAAGTATCTGGACCCCGACGCGTTCGACGACCTGCGCCGCAAGGTGCAGCTGAAGCGCGAAGAGCGGGAGCGGATGATCGAGGAGGTGATGCGCCCGCTCCAAGAGCGGCTGGTGGAGCTCGAGATCAAGGCGGAGGTCACCGGAAGGCCCAAGCACCTCGATTCCATCTACCGCAAGATGGAGGCCCAGAATCGTAAGTTCGAGGAGATCTTCGACCTTCTCGGGGTGCGCGTGATCACGCCGGACAAGGCCGACTGCTACCGCGTGCTCGGGATCGTCCACGACCTCTTCACGCCGGTTCACGAGCGCTTCAAGGACTACATCGCGACCCCGAAGAGCAACATGTACCAGTCGCTGCACACCACGGTCGTCGTTCCGGGCGGCACCATGGTCGAGTTCCAGATCCGGACGCTGGAGATGCACCAAACCGCCGAGCTGGGCGTGGCCGCGCACTACCGGTACAAGGAGGGAGGCCAGGGCCCCGACGGCGAGCTCTGGGCCAAGCTCCAGCCCGTTCTCCGGAACGTGGAATGGCAATCCACCACCAGCGATCCGGACGAGTTCATGGACTTCTTCAAGACCTCGCTCTACCAGGACGAGGTGTTCGTGTTCACGCCGCGCGGCGATCTGCGCCGGCTTCCCAGCGGCGCCACGCCGCTGGACTTCGCCTACCTGGTCCACACCGAGGTGGGGCATCGGTGCGTCGGCGCCAAGGTGAACGGCCGGATCGTGCCGCTGCGCTACGAGCTCCGGAGCGGCGATACGGTCCAGATCGTGACCTCGCCGCTGGGGAAGCCGAACCGCGATTGGCTCAAGCTCGTGAAGAGCCCGAACGCGCGGAGCAAGATCCGGCACTGGCTCAAGGCCTCCGAGCACGCGGACTCCGTCTCCCTGGGCAAGGAGATGCTCGAGCGCGAGCTGCGCCGCCGCAGGCTCCGGCCGCCGCCCGAGATGACCCTCGATCAGCTGGCGCAGGCGCTGGGCTACGGGGACGTGGATCAGCTCATGGGCGCTCTGGGACGCGGCAGCGTCTCGATCTCGCAGGTGATCCAGCGATGGTTCCCGCAGGGGGTCGGTCCGGTGCAGGCCTTCAAGGAGGCCTCGCTCGACACCCTCCGCGCGATCACGCGCCGGCCCGGACGCGGGGTCCGGATCCAGGGCGTGGACAATCTCATGATCACCTACGCGAAGTGCTGTCAGCCCGTGCCGGGCGATCCGGTGGTCGGCATCGTGACCCGCGGGCGGGGTGTGACCGTGCACCGGACGGACTGCCCGAACACGTTCGACGACCGCGTTCCCGCGGAGCGGCGCCTCCTGGTGGATTGGGACGCTGCTCCCGAGGACTCCTTCGTGGTGAAGCTGTCGGTGTACGGGGTGGATCGGAAGAGTCTCCTGGCGGACATCGCCAAGGCCATCTCCACCACGAACACCAACATCCGGACCGCCGGGATCAAGGCGCGCGACCGGAACGCGCAGGGCGCGTTCGTGGTGGAGGTACGCGACCTGAGCCACCTCCGGGTCGTCATGCGCGCCATGGAGCGGGTCGAAGGGGTGGAAGCCGTGGAGCGCGAGGAGATCTTCGGAAAGCCGCCTCGCTCGGGAGAAACGGACGCGGCCTCGTGAGAGCGCTGCTCCAGCGCGTGAGCCGGGCGGCCGTGCGCGTGGACGGGAACGAGATCGCGCGCATCGGCTCGGGGCTCCTCATCCTCCTCGGCGTGGCCTCGGCCGACACCCCGGATGCCACGGAGCGGCTGGCGTCCCGGTGCGCCGAGTTTCGAATCTTCGAGGACGAGCGGGGTAGAATGAATCGATCGGTCCGGGAGATCGGGGGCGAGGCGCTGGTCGTGCCGCAGTTCACGCTCGTGGCGGATGTGTCGCGCGGGCGGCGCCCCAGCTTCGATCCGGCGGCTTCGCCCGAGGAGGCCGAGCGGGCGTTCCAGGCGTTCTGCGAAGCGCTCTCCTCCCATCGGATCGAGACCCGGAAAGGGCAGTTCGGCGCCTCCATGGAAGTGGAGCTCACGAACACGGGTCCCGCGACCTTCCTGTTGGAGTCATGAGGTAACCCAAGGCACGATGCGAACCAACCTCCTCAATCCTCTGGGCCCCCTCATCGTCCTCGCCTCGCGGTCGGCGCGAAGACGCGAGCTTCTGACCCTGGTGGGCGCCCATTTCGAATGTGTTCCGGTGGACCTGGACGAAACGCCTCTCCCCATGGAGCGCGCGGAGGCGCACGTGCTGAGGCTGTCGGAGGCGAAGGCGCGCGCCGCGCTGGAGCAGGGGGGGGCGGAGCGCTATCCCGATCCCACCGTGCTCCTGGGCGCGGACACGGTGGTCTCGATCGATCGGGAGATCCTGGGCAAGCCCGCCCAAGCCGAGAACGCGGCGCGCATGCTCCGGCGGCTCTCCGGGCGGGTCCACGAGGTCTGGACCGGGCTCTCGCTCGTGCACGCGGCGGACGGACGATCGGTGACGCAGGCGGTGCGAAGCATCGTGAAATTCGCGTCTTTGGACGACTCGGAGATCGAGCGCTACGTCGCGACGGGGGAGCCCTTGGACAAGGCGGGGGGCTACGCCGTTCAGGGGCACGGCGCGCTCTACGTCGAGGCGATCGAGGGGTCCTACTCGAACGTGGTGGGGTTGCCCCTGTCGCATCTCAAGCATGCCATGCGCCTTCTCCTCGAAGCGCCGGCGCGGCACGAGGCCTGAGCAGGCACAAGTATCGCGCCCACAACGAGTTCGGAGGGGTGGCGTTGACAAACGCCCCCAAGTACGGGTAATCTTCATCGTTTACGCCATCCGGACACAGGCACAGAGGAGGTTCGATTCATGGGCACGTATTCCGTACGCGCCTCGGAGATCACGCACGATTGGTTCGTCGTGGACGCCGAGGGGCAGATCCTGGGCCGGCTCGCGAGCGAGATCGCGGGCGTGCTCAAGGGGAAGCGCAAGCCCACGTACTCCACCCATCTGGACGTCGGGGATCACGTGGTCGTGGTCAACGCGGAGAAGGTGCGGGTCACGGGGCGGAAGCGCGATGAGAAGATCTATTTCAGGCACTCGCTTTATCCGGGCGGGCACAAGCTCACCCGTTTCCGCGACGTGCAGGCCGACAAGCCGGAGGAGATCATCCGGCTCGCGGTGAAGGGCATGCTCCCCAAGAACAAGCTGGGGCGCGCCATGATCAAGAAGCTGAACGTCTACGCCGGGCCGGAGCATCCGCACGTGGCACAGTCGCCGCGGCCGCTCGCGATGCCCGGGTCCAAGTCCTAGGGAGGCGAATCCAACGCCATGAGTGATTTTCTGGGAACAGGTCGCCGTAAGACCTCGATCGCGCGGGTTCGCCTGCGGCCGGGCACGGGGAAGCGCCTGGTCAACGGGCGAGATCTCGATCAGTACTTCTCGCGCTTGGCACTGAGCCGGATCGCGACCATGCCGCTCGTCGCGAGCAACAACCTGGACAAGTACGATCTCGTCGCGAGCGTCCGCGGGGGCGGCTCGACGGGACAGGCGGGAGCGATCTCGCTGGGAGCGGCACGCGCGCTGCTGCGGGTCGATATCTCGCTCCGCGGGCTCCTGGGCAAGGAAGGGCTCCTCACGCGCGACGCGCGCATGAAGGAGCGGAAGAAGTACGGGCAGGCCGCGGCCCGCAAGCGGTTCCAGTTCTCGAAGCGGTAGCCGTTCCAGCGGGCGCTGCCCGCCATTCCACACGCTCCAGGCCGCGCGACCGGTCTCCCGTCTGCACGGGCGTCGCGCGATTCGAAGGAGCGGAGGCTAAGACCGGAGGATCCATTGGCTGAAATCGGTATGAAGGAGCTCCTCGAAGCGGGCGTCCACTTCGGGCATCAGACCCGGAGATGGAATCCCAAGATGAAGAAGTTCATCTTCATCGAACGCAACGGCATCTACATCATCGATCTCCAGAAGACCCTCAAGTCGCTCGCCGACGCCCGCACCATGCTGGAAGGCGTGGGTCGTAAGGGCGGGACGGTGCTCTTCGTCGGCACGAAGAAGCAGGCGAAGGACGCGATCCAGGACGAGGCCCAGCGCTGCGGCATGCCGTACGTCAACGAGCGGTGGCTCGGGGGCATGCTGACCAACTTCAAGACCATCAAGTCGAACATCCGCCGCTTCAAGGAAATCGAGAAGATGGACGCCGACGGCACGCTGGAGAAGCTCTCCAAGAAGGAACAATCCCAGATCGACAAGGAACGAACGCGACTCTCGAAGATCTTCACCGGCATCAAAGAGATGTCCCAGCTTCCGGCCGCCATTTTCGTGATCGACACCAAGAAGGAGCGCATCGCGGTCGCCGAGACCAACCGGCTGGGCATTCCCGTGATCGGCGTGGTCGACACGAACTGCGACCCGGAGGTGGTGGACTTTCCGCTGCCGGGGAACGACGACGCGATCCGGTCGATCCGCCTCTTCGCACGCTTCGTGAGCGATACGCTCCTGAGCTCCCGCCAGGAGGCCCAAGAGGGCGCCGACGTGGCCGTGGTGCCTCCGGAGCGCGAGGCCCCGGTGCCTTCGGTTCCGGACGCCGTCGCGAGCGCGTAACCCTCTCGTTTCACCGACACCACCGAATCTCATGTACGGAAGGAGCCCGATGACGATCACCGCCTCGCTCGTGAAGGACCTTCGCGAGCGGACGGGCGTGGGCATGATGGAGTGCAAGAAAGCCCTCGCCGAAGCCCAGGGAGACATCGAGAAGGCGATCGAGGTGCTGCGCAAGCAGGGCCTCTCGCGCGCGTCGGAGAAATCCGGCCGCGCGGCCAAGCAAGGGCTCGTCTACAGCTATATCCATCCGGGCGACCAGCTCGGCGTGCTGCTCGAGCTGGATTGCGAGACGGATTTCGTGGCGCGCACGGACGACTTCCGCGACTTGGCGAAGCACCTGGCGATGCAGGTGGCCGCCACCGGCGCGCAGGCGGTGGATCGCGCCAGCGTGGACCCGGCGATCATCGAGCGGGAGCGCGCCATCCTGATCGAGCAGGCCCGGAGCACCGGCAAGCCGGAGAACATCCTGGCCAAGATCGTGGACGGCAAGATCGACAAGTACTACGAGGAGATCTGCCTCCTGGAGCAGCCGACCATCCGCGATCCCGACCGCAAGGTGAAGGACCTCGTGGACCAGGCGGTCTCCAGGCTGGGCGAGAACATCGTGGTGCGCCGCTTCGCCCGCTTCGCGCGCGAAGGTAATGGCTGGATGGCCAGCTACGTTCATCACGGCAAGATTGGCGTGCTCGTCGAAGCCGACAGCGATAAGCCTGCCGGCGACGCGCTGAAGGAAGCCTTGAAAGACGTGGCTATGCACGTGGCCGCCAGCGACCCGCGCTGCATCCGCCGCGAA
>DASQBE010000276.1:0-2993 GCA_035635355.1 Binatia bacterium
GGGCGAGGGCCGGAAGGTCGTGATCGATTTCGGGCTGGCGGGGTCGATGCTCCTGACCACGCTCTTGGCCGTGTTCCTGGGCTCGAGCCTCCTCCACAAGGAGCTGGAGCGCCGGACGGTCTATTCCATTCTCGCCAAGCCGATCGGCCGGGAGGAGTTCATTCTCGGAAAGTTCCTGGGGCTGTGGGCCACGACGTCGGCGCTCCTGATCGCCATGGCGGTCATCCTCGCCATGGTCGTGACCGTCGCCTACGGCGACACGCCCTGGTCCATCCTGGGACCCGTCGGCCTCAGCGTGATCGAGCTGGGCATCGTGACCGCCGTGGTGGTTCTCTTCTCCTCGTTCACGACCCCCGCGCTGACCGCGTTCTTCGGAATCTGCGCCGTGATCGTGGGGCACTTCGCCGAGGACCTTCAATCCTTCGCCTCGCACGGCGCGCCGCCCTTGGCGCGCGCGCTCACCGAGGCGGTATACTGGACGCTTCCCCATCTGAGCGTGTTCAACGCCCGGGGTCTCGCGGTCCACGGGATTCCCGTGGAGCCGGCGCGGATGATCTTCGCGCTGGCGTATGGAGCCCTCTACATCGGCGGTCTCATGATCTTCGCCGGAACCGTGTTCCGCCGGCGGGAGTTCCGTTGACGGCGCGGCTCGACCGCGGCCTTCTCCTGGGGTTGGGCCTCGCGGGGCTTCTCCTCGCCGGCGCGGCCCGGCTGGAGAAGGCCGAGCGCCCTCGGCTCGACAGGATCCACGAGGAGGAGCTCCTGTACTATCCCTCGGGCTTCGCGGTGCGGCAGGCCGCCCTGGGATACGAGACCGCGGCGGCCGACATCGCGTGGCTCCGGGGCATCCAGTACTACGGCGAGCATCGGCTCACCGACCAGAAGTACGACCTCATCGGCCACGTCATGGACATCGTGACCGACCTCGATCCCGCGTTCCAGGAGCCGTACGTGTTCGGCGCCTTCGTGATGGCGCAGGAGCAGAAGGAGCCGGAGCGCGGCCTGGCTCTCCTGGAGCGCGGCATCCGGGCGAACCCCACGAACTGGAGGCTCTGCTTCGAGGCGGGGTTCTTGCACTACGTGTGCCGGCGCGACTATGCCACGGCGGCGCAGTTCTTCACCTGGGCGAGCCGGATGCCGGGGCACGATCCGTTCGTCGAGCGCTTCGCCGCGTTCGCGCACGCGCGGGCGGGAAATACGGGCGTGGCCATCCTCCTGTGGAAGCAGGTTCTCGCCACGGGCAACTCGTACATGCAGGACGTGGCGCGGCGCGAGCTCGCGCGTCTGGGGGTGCTGTGACGGAGTCCAAGACGTTTCTGGAGCTGACGGCGTTTCTGCTGGGGCTCGTCCTCGGCAGCTTCCTCAATGTCGTGATCGCGCGCCTCCCGCGCGGCGAGTCGATCGTGAGCCCTCCGTCCCGCTGCCCTCGGTGCAAGGCGCGGATCCGTCCGTGGGACAACGTCCCGGTGCTCTCCTACCTCCTGCTCCGGGGCCGCTGCCGCCAGTGCCGGAAGCCCATCGCGTGGCGCTACCCTGTGGTGGAGCTCCTGTCCGGCGTCCTTCTCCTCCTGCTCGTCCAGCGCGCGGCGAATCCCCTCGTGCTGGTGCCGCAGGCGGTGTTTCTCCTGGCGCTCCTGGCGGTGGCGTGGATCGACCTCGACACCCAGACGATCCCGGACGTGGTCACGATCCCGGGCGTGGGCCTGGGCCTCGCCGCGAGCCTCTTCGCCCCGCCGGGCATCGCCGCCGCGCTCCTGGGCGCCTTGTGCGGCGGCGTGAGCCTCTGGCTCGTGGGCGCTCTCTACGAGCGCGCCACGGGGGTGCCCGGCATGGGCGGGGGCGACGTGAAGCTCGCCGCGATGATGGGCGCCTTCCTCGGCGTCGGCGGCGTGTTCGGCGCGATCTTCCTCGCGTCCCTCGCGGGCTCGGTCTTCGGCGTGCTCCTCATCGCGCGCGGCAAGGGCTCGCGCCGCACGGCGATCCCCTTCGGAACGTTCCTCGCGCCGGCCGCCATTGCGCTGTGCCTCTACGGAGATTCTCTCTTCCGCCTGTATCGATCCTTCCTGCCCTGAACTCGGTGCATCCTGCACGGGGCGCCCGCATCGCTCGGGACCCGGCCGTGGTTGGAACCAGCCATCGGGCTGGTGAAAGCCGCGCGCGGGAGGGCTTGGAATGGCGTAGACGCACATCGGAGCGCGACTTGAGCGCTGGCATATCCCTTGCGTTCCATGGGGTCAGGACGATTGTCCCGGGTCAGGAGGCTTCAACCATGTTCGATGCCCGCGTAAAAACGGGAAGAGCTCACGGTCACGACGGCGGCTTCTCCCTCATGGAGCTGATGGTCGTGCTCGTGATCTTCGGCATCATGACCGCGGTGGCGCTCCCGGGCCTGAACAAGTTCCTGCGCAGCGTGGACCTGAACGGCCAGGTGCAATCGACCGCGACGATGATCCGCGTCGTGCGCCAGCGCGCGATCACCGAGAACAACAACTATGTCCTCTACTGGGACAACACAACCCAGGGCTTCGGTTGGTACGACGACGACAACAACAATGGGACGGCCGACGTGACTGAGAAACGCAAGGATCCGACGCCCTACGCGGCCTGGATCACGATTTCCAACTCGACGACGAACCCCTTTGCCTCGACGGTGACCACGTTCTTCCCGAACGGGAGCGCCAGCCAGTCGGGCACCTGTCTCTTCACGAACTCGGACGGCTACGTGCGGTCGCTTTCGATCGTGCGGCCGACCGGCATGGTGACGGTCCAGTGAGCGCCCCCCGGATGAAACGCGCGGGCGGCTCGGAAGCGGGCGGCTTCAGCTTGATCGAGGTGGTGTTCGCCCTCACGTTCCTTGCGGTCGGCATCCTGGCGGTCGCCTCGATGATCCCGGCCGGAACGCGCGGGGTGACCCAGAGCCGCGTGCTCACCTCGGGCCTCATGTCGGCCCAGGTGAAGCTGGAAGAGCTGAAAGGGAAGGATTACACAACGCT
>DASQBE010000277.1:0-11019 GCA_035635355.1 Binatia bacterium
AAGAAGATCGGCATGACGTCCGACCGGGTGCAGATCGGGCGCAGCGCCGATCTCCTGGGGGGGCTGACGCTTCCCCTCCTCGGCGTGACCATCCCGGAGCGGAACCTGGACGATCGCGAGCGCGTCGTGGTGAAGGGCGGCATCCTCGCCCTCTATGACGACTTCACCCAGCGGGTCGCGGAGGGACGCGGCCTCTCCGTCGACCGGGTGCGCGAGATCGCGCAGGGGCACGTGTACGCGGGGCGCGCCGCCCTGGATCTGAGGCTGGTGGACGAGATCGCCACACTCGACCGCACCCTGGACTTGGCGAAGAGAGCCGCGGGCATCCGCAAGGGCCGCCGCGTCCGGATCGAGGAGTACCCGAGGCAGAGGCTCCTGGCGCTGCCGCGGCTCTTCCCCTGGACGATGGCGGGATCCGCGCGAACGGACGGGACGCCCTGGACGTACGAGCAGCGCGCGCTGGGATGCATCGTGAAGAGCCCCGGAACGCCGCTCCTCCTCACGCCGGCGTCGCTCCTCCCGGACGAACCCGCGGCCCGCTAGGAGAGAACCCCCGCCATGCACGGCTTCGCCGGTATCACGGTCGCCACCCTCTACCTGATCGTCGGCGGGCTCGTGTTCCTGCTCGGGATCGTGATCCTCCGCGAGGCCCCGCGGGAGAAGGCGAACCGCGCCACCGCCCTCATGCTCTTCTTCGGCGGGCTGGGCTCGGTCCTCGGGGCGATCGGATTCATCCTCGAGGGCACGGGGGGCAAGGCCAGGATCGGCAACACCGACCTGCTCCGCTCCTTCAATTATCTCTGGGAGCTCTTCTTCCCCTCGCTGCTCTACTTCGCGTGCGTGTTTCCCACCGAGAACCGCCTCGCGCGCCGGATTCCGTTCGTCGCCCTCTGGATCTTCGGGCCGCACGCGTTCCACTTGTTGCTGATGATTCTCCAGACCGAGGGCGCCGTCACCGGTCCGCTGACCGCGTGGCTCGCCAAGAACCCGATCGGCGGGACCCTGGTGCACGTGATGCGCGTGCCGACGGAGATCTTGTTCGGCTTCCACGTCATCCTCTTCTCGGCGGTGAACCTTCTCTACATCGCCGCGGCGCTCACGCTGCTCTGGCTGAGCTACCGCCGCGCCACGAACCCGCGCCTGCGGAAGCAGCTCCGGACGATCTTCATCGGGCTCGCATCGTGCGCCGGGCTCTACGCGGTCGCGGTCCCCATCCCCACGCTCCTGAACCACACCTGGCCCCTCCTCACGCGCTCGGCCCTCATCGTGGCGGCCCTGGTCCTGGGCTCGGCCGGAATCGCGTATTCGATGGTTCGCTACCGGTTCCTCGACGCCAAGCTGATTGCTCGAAAATCCATTCTGTACGCGCTCACGTCGGGATTTCTGGTCAGCGTCTATCTCACGATCATCCGCCAGCTCGACGCCCTCCTGGAATCCGTGGCCGGCGTCGATGTGACCGTCTTCGAGACCGCGATCCTCCTCATCGCGCTCGTTCTCTTCCAGCCCGTCGTGTCGTGGCTGGAGGAGGCTCTGGAGCGGGTGTTCCTCCGCGAGCGAAGCGACCATCGCACGCTCCTGCGCCACATGAGCGGCGAGGTGCTCACGATTCTGGATCTCCACTCCCTCGCGGACGCGGTCCTGGAAACGCTGCGCGAGGGGGTGTCCGCGCGCACCACCGTCCTGCTCATCGCCCCCCAGAGCCACGAGCCCGTGGTGCGCGGGTTCGGGGGATCGGTGGATCTGGATTCGATCGCGGCCATCCCGCGCGCCACGCTCGACCGGCTCACGGAGGGCTTCTCCCTCATCCGCCGGGGCGAGTTCCGCGATCTCGCCACCGCGGAGCCTGAGCGAAGCGTGGAAGTGAAGCCGCTTCTCCTCACGGAGCCCTACCTCGTTCTTCCGCTGCGCCACGGAGGCCAGTTCCTGGGACTGATCTCCCTGGGCCGGAAGATCACCGAGATGCGGTACACGGCCGAGGAGACGTCGCTTCTCGAGACGCTCGCGAACCAGACGAGCGTGGCGCTCAAGAACGCGCTCCTCTACGAGGAGAACCTCGCCAAGTCGCTCCTCGAGGAGGAGCTCGCGGTGGCGCGGAGGATCCAGCAGCAGTTCCTGCCGCGAAGGCTGCCGGAGATGGGGCGCTTCGGGATCGCGGCGATGAACGTGCCCAACAAGCAGGTCGGCGGAGACTATTACGACATCGTGGACGTGGGATCGGGCAACTACCTCGTCACCATCGCGGACGTGGCCGGGAAGGGGGTGCCCGCAGCGCTCCTGGCCTCGATGGTTCAAGCCTCCGTGCGCACCCAGGCGCCGGACGGAAAGCCCATCTGCGAGATCATGGATCGCTTGAACCGGCTCGTGTTCGAGGCGACCCCCGAGGACCGGTTCGCCACGTGCTTCCTGGCGCGGGTCTCCGCGGCGGGCTCGGACGGCACGCCGGGCCCCAGCCTCTCCTTCTCGAACGCGGGGCACAACTACCCCATCCTCCTCCCCGCCGCCGGCGGCAGCCGGCTCCTGGATTTCGGGGGCATTCCGCTCGGGATCCACTCCGACTGCGTCTACGGCGAGACCACCACACCGCTCCAGAGGGGCGATGCCCTGATCCTCTACACGGACGGCATCACCGACGCGAGGAACCGCTTGATGGAGGACTACGGGGAGGAGCGCCTGTTCGCGTTCGCGGGGACCCTGCCCCGGAGCCTGACCGCGGGGCAGATCTTGCAGTCGATTTCGGAGGAAGTTTCCCGGTTTACCCAGGGCGCGGAGCAGGCGGACGACATCACCATCGTCGCGCTGAAGGTGCTTTGATCAGTCCGGGAGCGGGCATTCCGTTGGTGACGGGCTTCGGGGTTCTGATACAGTAGCTTCCATGGGAGCCGCCGAGCCGACACCCACGCGGGACCAGAGCGGCACCGTCACACTGACCATCGGCAGCCGCCTCGAGCTGCTCTCCCTCGTCCATGGGCTGATCGCCGAGATCGCCGGCCAGTTCGAGGTGGACGAGGATACCGCGAACGCACTCACGATCGCGGTCATCGAGGCGGGCACGAACGCCATCCAGCACGGGAACGTCTTTGCCGCGGACAAGACCGTCACATTCGTCTTCCGCATCGGCCAGGGTGAGATCGCGGTGCGGGTGGACGACAACGGCCGGGGCTTCGACGCCTCGCGGGTCGAGAATCCCACCGACCCCTCGAATCTGCTGGATCCCCACGGGCGCGGCCTCTACCTCATGCGCGAGCTGATGGACGAGGTGACCTTCGAGACGCGCCCGGATCACGGCACCACCGTACGCCTCCGGAAGACCTGGCGCGTCACGGCGCCCTGACGACCGAGGTCTAGGGGTCGACGGCGAGCTCGCGCCGGGGACGCAGGTGTTCCAGGGTTCTCTTCACGGCGGGATAGATCTGCTCGAAGGCCGCGACGATCCGCGGGTCGAATTGCGCGCCGGCCGCCTGGCGTAGCTCGACCAGCGCATCCTCTTCCGGCAAGGGCTCGCGGTAGGGCCGGCTGGAGGTCATGGCGTCGAACGCGTCCGCCACCGCCATGATCCGCGCCTCGATCGGGATGTCCTCTCCCTTGAGCCCGTCCGGGTAGCCGCTGCCGTCGAATCGCTCGTGATGGTGGCGCACCCCCGGGAGGAGCGGGTGGAGAAGCGCGATCGGGCGGAGGATGTCCTCGCCGATCAGGACGTGCATGTCCATCTTCTCCCGCTCCATCGCGTTCAGGTGGCCTTTCTTGGCCAGGATCGTCTCGTCCACCGCGATCTTCCCGATGTCGTGGAGCAGGCAGGAGCGGTGGATCAGATCGAGCACGGCGGAGGTGAGCCCGAGCTGTTTGCCGATCGCCTCCGAGTAGGCCGCGACGCGCACCGAGTGCCCCTCGGTGTAGGGATCCTTGGCTTCCAGGGCCATCGTGAGCGAGACGATGACGCTCATGAAGAGATCCTCCAGCCCTTCCCGCAGCCGCTCCTCCTGAACCGCCACGCCCGCCAGGGTCGCGAGGTTCTCGAAGGCCTCGATGTGCTCGGCCCGCACGTGCACCGAGTGGCGGTTGTTGACCAAGAGCGCGCCCACGTTCTGATCGCGGACGCGGATGGGCGCGAGGGCGCCCCAGTGCATCCCGGCGGCGAGGAGGAACTCCCGGGACCAGGCGTTTTTCTGCGAGCGCTTGAAGAGGGTGACCTTGTCGCGGAAGTGGAGCGTATCCAGGAGCTCGGAGGCGCCGCCGGAGAGCGTGTAATCGGCCCACTCGGCCAGGCCGCCATGGGCCACGCGGAACACGTAGCTTCCGGCTTCGTTCCGGACCAACACAGCGACGCCGTCCGCGCGCAGCAGGGTTCCGACCCCTTCGACCACCGCGACAAAGGGCGATCCTGCGCCTTCGACCCACCCCAGCGACCGCGCGACCTGATTGAGCATCTGGAGCGTGGCCAGGGGGGCGGGAAGCTTGTCCTCGCCGGGAAGGGCTAGGGGTTGGTTCGATCCGCTCCTGGTCTGCATGGGCCTCGTCCGTCGGATCGGGTGCGCCGCAACGAACATCGTGACCGGGGGGACACCCCCATGGCCCCCGAAGTGATGAATCGGCAGGAAGGGATGGAATATTTAGCGGTTAGCCGACGGCGGGGAGGAACTGCGAGAGGAAGGAGACAAATCTGGGGAAGAGGTCGGTGACGAGGAGGACGCCGAAGAGGATCAGCACGACCCCGCTCAGGATTTCGATCGTGCGAAGCTGGCTTCGGATCCGGCGCGACGCGGCCAGGAACGAGTTCAGGGCGAGCGACGCCAGGAAAAACGGCACCCCCAGCCCCAGCGAGTAGACGGAGAGAAGGATGACGCCGGTCCCCACGGTCTTCGCGGTGCTCGCGTAGATGAGGATCGAGGCCAGGATGGGGCCGATGCACGGGGTCCATCCCGCCGCGAACGTGATGCCCACCAGAACCGAGCCCAGGATGCCGAGCGGTTTCGTGGTGAGCTGCTTCTTCCGCTCGCGGGAGAGCGCGGGAATGGGAATGATCCCGGTCAGGTAGACGCCGAACAGGATGATCATCACGCCGCCGGCGCGCCGGAGCGAATCTTGGTGTTGACGCAGGAACTGACCCGCCACGGTGGCGGTCGCGCCCAGCGCGATGAAGACCAGGGAGAAGCCGAGGATGAAGGCGAGCGAATGGATGATGGTCAGGCGGCGGACGCGCGGCCCGGCGTTCCCCGCGGTCAGCTCGTCGAAGGAGACCCCGGTGATGAAGGTCACGTAGGAAGGGACGAGGGGGAGCACGCACGGGGAAACGAACGAGACCACGCCCGCCAGGAACGCCGCCAGGAGCGAGACCTGATTGACCTGCGATTCGAACACGCGGCGCGCCTAGCCCGCGAGGAGAGGCTGGATCGCCTCCTCGAAGGTCCGGGTGCTCATCACCCCGATGAACTTCTGCGTGATGCGCCCCTGACGGTCCACCACGAACGTGGTCGGGATCCCCACGATGCCGCCGTACCGATTGGTGAGGTCGTCCGCATCGAGAAGCACCGGATAGTTCATGCCCTGGGCCTGGGCGAACGAACGAACGTCCTTCTCCGGGCTGGTCACCGTCAGCCCCACGATCGTGAGCCCCTTCTCGCCGTACCTGCTCTGGAGCTTCACGAGATCGGGGATCTCCATGCGGCAGGGACCGCACCACGTGGCCCAGAAGTCGAGGATCACGACCTTGCCCTTGAGGTCGGACAGCCGGACTTTCTTGCCGGAGAGATCCGTGAGCTCGAAGTCGGGCGCCGTGGACCCGATCGCGCCCGCGTTGGCCGGAATGGAGCCCGCGCCTTGGCCCTTCGCCGCGCCGGCGGTCTTCTGCTCCGTGCCCGGGCGACCGCAGCCGAAGGCCAGCAAGAAGGCCACGGCGATCGCCAGCGCCGTCAGGATGTGCCTAGAGGATCGGATAGTATTTCTCCAGTTCGTAGTCGGTGATGCGGGTGCGGTACCCGTCCCACTCGATCCGCTTGTTCTCGATGAATTTCGTGAACACGTGGTCGCCGAGCGTCTCCTTCACCAGCTTCGACTTCTCGGTCAGCTCGATCGCCTCGATGAGGCTTCCGGGCAGGCTTCCGATCTCGAGCTCCTTCCGCTCCTTGGCGTTCATCTCGTAGATGTCCTCCTCGACCGGAGGCCGGAGCGTCGCGTTTCCATCCATCCCCTTGAGGCCCGCCGCGAGGCAGATCGCGAAGGCGAGATAGGGGTTGCAGGCCGGATCCGGGCATCGGAGCTCGACACGGGTGGCCTTCTCGTGTCCGGGCTTGTACATGGGAACCCGCACCAGGGCGGAGCGGTTCCGCTGGCCCCAGGCGATGTAGACCGGCGCCTCGAACCCGGGCACCAGCCGCTTGTACGAATTGACCCACTGATTCGTGATCGAGGCGAACTCGGGCATGTGGCTCAGGAGCCCGGCCAGGTAGGAGCGCCCGGCCTTCGAGAGATGGTACTTGTCGCCGGCGGCGAAGAAGAGGTTCTTCCCGCCTTTGAAGAGCGACTGATGGATGTGCATGCCGCTTCCGTTCTCGCCGTAGACCGGCTTCGGCATGAACGTGGCGTAGTAACCGCCCTGGCGCGCGATCTCCTTCACCACGTAGCGGTAGGTGATGCACTGGTCCGCCATCTTGAGCGCTTCGCTGTACTTGAGGTCGATCTCGTGCTGGCTGGAGGCCACCTCGTGGTGCGAGGCCTCCACCGAGATCTCCATCGCCTGGAGCGCCTCGACGGTGCGGGAGCGGAGCTCGGTCCCGATATCATCGGGCACCTGGTCGAAATAGCCCGCGTGATCCAGCAGCGTGCGATCGCTCACGCTCTTGAAGTAGAAGTACTCGAGCTCCGGGCCCAGATAGAACGTGTAGCCCTGCTTCTCGATCCGCTTGAGGGCGCGCTTCAGGACGTGCCGGGTGTCCCCCGCGTAGGGCGTGCCGTCCGGATTCTGGATGTCGCAGATCAACCGGCCCACGCTCTCGCCGTTCACTTTCCAGGGGAGGATCTGGAACGTGCTCCGGTCCGGCATCGCGATGAGATCGCTCTCGTAGATCCGGGCGAAGCCCTCGACGGAGGAGCCGTCGATGCCCACGCCCTCCTCGAGCGCGTCGGTCAGCACGCGGAGCGTGATGCCCACGCTCTTCAGCTGACCCAGAATGTCGACGAACCAGAGATGGATCATCTCCACACCGCGTTCTTCGCAGAACTTCACGATCTCCTTCGTCGACTTCAGGCTCTCCATCCGCTTTCTCCCTCCTTCAATCCGTGGCGCCGCGACCACGCGCGGCACGTTACCGACGCAGCATCATCGCCATGTCCGGCTCCGATTGGAACCCAAACCGTTCGTAGAAGCCGTGCTTGTCCTTCGTGAGCAGGAGGAAACTCGAAACCGACTTGAGATCGGGGTGATCCAGCGCGAAACGAACGAGCTTCTCTCCGATGCCCCGTCCCTGGTGCGAGGGACGGACGATCACGTCCCAGATCGTCGCCCGGTACGTTCGGTCGGAGATGACCCGGGTGAATCCGACGAGCTTGCGGCCTTCCCACGCCGAGATCACGGGATGGGAAAAATCGAGCGCGCGGCGCACGTCGTCGGTGGAGCGCTCCAACGCCCACCAGGCGCCCTTGTAGAGGTCGAGCAGCTGTCCGACATCGACTCGCGCGCGGTCATCCGTGATCTCGATCGGCATCGGGCTACGCGGTGTGTTCGTGGGGTGCGGCAAGGCGGAACAATACCCGCCCGGCCGAACGGCCGTCAATACCGTTCGCGCCGGCCCGCGGCTATACTGTTCCCATGAAACACCTGCGCCAGACGCTCACGTTCCAGGTCCCGGCCCGCATGGATTTCGTGAACATCACCCCCCAGGTGGAGGAGGCGGTGCGCCAGAGCGGGGTGCGGGAGGGCCTCTGCCTGGTGAACGCCATGCACATCACCGCGAGCGTGTTCATCAACGACGACGAGCCGGGCCTGCACGAGGACTACAAGCGCTGGCTGGAGGATCTGGCGCCCCACGATCCCAACCCGGAGCGCTACAAGCACAACCGCACGGGCGAGGACAACGCCGACGCCCATCACAAGCGCCAGATCATGGGCCGCGAGGTGGTGGTCGCGATCACGGCCGGGAAGCTGGACTTCGGGCCGTGGGAGCAGATCTTCTATGGCGAGTTCGACGGGCGCCGGGCCAAGCGGGTGCTGATCAAGATCATCGGTGAGTGAGCGCCCTACGCCCCGATCGCCGCGCGGATCCGCGCGATCTGCCCCAGGTGGTCCTCGCTGTGGGTGTGGTAGTCGAGCGCCGTGAACGCCACGCGCGCCCAGCGCGGCCGGAACGCGGCGACGTCGGCCGGCAGGTGCGATAGAAACGCCAGCGTCTCCTGCTCGTCCCGGCGAAGGCGGTCCAGGAGGTCGCGGACGGCGGGGCGGCCCGACAGAATTCCGGCGATGCGGCTCGCGTTCGTGCACGGATCGCTGTCGATCACGGGACGCTCGCCGCGCACGGCCTGGTCCAGCCAGCACTGGAGCATCCGCTCCGTGATGGAGAGGTGCGCCAGCACCTGGGCCACGGACCACGCGTCGGACCCCTCGGGCCTGTAAGCGTCCGCGTCCGACAGTCCCTGCACGGCCTTCTCCAGCTTGGCGTCCGCTTCCATGACCGCCTCGCACATTCCCCGAAGCATGGGGGCGGGGGCGGGGGGCGGCTCGCCGCGCCCGCTCCGCCGGCCCAGGACCACCGTTCGGGCGTTCTCCTGGCCATCCCGGATCGCGAGGACCTGGACCGAGTCCCCGGGCTTCCGTGCGTGGATGCATCGCACCAGCTCCTCCGCGCTGCGGACGACTTCGCCGTCGAAGGCGATCACGACGTCTCCGGACCGGAGCCCCGCCTCCTGCGCCGCGCCGCCCTGGAGCACCGCGTTGAGGCGCACCCCGACGCCGGGTGGAACGCCGCGGACCGGCCGGTCGCCCGGCCCCAGGTCCTTGGTGCCGATCCCCATCACGGCCAGCCGCGACTCGCGCAGGTCGATGCCGCGCTCCCAGACCGAGCGCAAGTTCTCGAGTGCCTCGCGCCAGGGCCCGGCGTCCTCGGCATCGGGGTCGGAGACCGAGACCCTGGTCTCGGCGCCGGACAGCTTGACCAGGTCCACTTCGATCCGGGCATCGTCCCCGCGGCGCGTGGGACGCAGGACCAGCCGCCGGCCCTCCAGCACCCTCTCCACGGTCGTGTCCAGCCGGATCCCGTTCGTGGCGCGCACGATGTACGCGCCGCCGACGCGTAGATCGATCTCGATCGCGTCCCCCAGCCAGTAGTATAGATGGACCGGATGCGTGAAGGCCTGCCAGATCTCGATCGGCGGCAGGCGGACGACGGTGTCGGAGCGAAGGGACTGCTGGAGGGGCGGAGGCATGGGAAAAGTCTGAGCGCATCGCGTGGGGGGCGCTACGGCAAAGATTTCGCGTATGGACGCGGTTTACGTGGCGGGGCGCTCCGCGAGCAGGAGGGTCCTCGCCAGGTGCTCGGCGATCTCGAGGCGCGCCAGCGCTTCCTCCACGCTACCCCCGACCGCGAGCGCGCCGTGGCTCCGCAAGATCAGGACGTCGGACGCGGGCGCACCGTCCTGCCCGGTCAGCGCGGCCGCGACCAATCTCGCGAGGGTCTCGGTGCCCGACGGCGCGTACGGCACGACCGCGAGGGCGTGGATGGCGTCGCGCGCCTCGTCGAGGGCGCGCAGGCTGGGGGCCTCGCCGCGCACGCCGAACGCGCCGAGCCCCGGCGGATGCGCGTGCACCAGCGCTTCCATGTCGGGGCGCGCGGCGTACGCCGCCAGGTGGATGCGGTGCTCCGTCGACGCGGCGGCGCGTCCCTGAGAATCGAGGGGCTCGTCCAGGGCCAGGTCCACGAAGTCGCGCGGCGTCAGGTCCCCGATTCTCCGCCCGCGCCGCGTGATCAGCACCCGGTCGGGGGTGATCCGGGCGCTGAGGTTCCCCTCCGACGCCACGATCATGCCCCGCCGCTCGAGCACGCGGCCGGCCCGCATGAGGTCGTGGGCGAGCGCGGCGCGCAGGGCCGAGATGCGCGCGGCCACGGCGGCCTTGCCGACGCCCGAGCCGATCCCCGGCTCGCGACGTTCCCCCGCGCCGCCGTCTCCGGCGCTTCCCGGGTTCGGTCTAGATCTCGGCAAGGGCCCCGCTCTCCAGGGCCAGCATCGCCGCCGGCAACGCGCGCAGGATATCCCCCGCGATGAGCCCGCGCATGCCCAGCCTCCGCGCGGCCACGTTTCCGGCGAGCCCGTGGAGGTAGCAGCCCACGGTGGCCGCCTCCTCCGCGTCCACGCCCTGCGCCATGAGCCCCGCGATGGTTCCGGTCAAGACGTCCCCCGCGCCCGCGGTCGCCATCCCGGGATTTCCCGTCGCGTTCAGGATCAGAGGCTCGGCGGGTATGGCGGTAACCATGGGAACGCTCTTCAAGCACACGAGCGCCCGGCTCTCCTCGGAGAAACGCCTGGCCCAGCCGGCCGGGTCGCGCGCGATCTCGGCGATCGTGTGCCCACTCAGCCGCGCCGCCTCCGCGTAGTGAGGCGTGAGCACCAGTGGGCCGTGCGTGCGATGCACGCCCCTTCCCTCGAACGCGTTCAGGCCGTCGGCGTCGAGAACGATCGGCGCCTCCACGCGCTCCAGGAGCTCGCGGGCCAGCTCCTGCGCTTCCGCCTGCCGCGAGAGCCCGGGCCCGATCGCCACCACGTCCGCGCGGAGGGCCTCGGCCAGGATCTCATCCCGCGCGCCCAGGGCGAGCGCGCGCTCCTTGGTTTCCGGCAGGCCGCGTTTCACCACCTCGGAGACCCGCGACTCGAGGGCGTCCACGCAGCTCGCCGGAACCGCCGCGACCACGAAGCCGGCCCCGACGCGGAGCGCCGCCTCGCTCGCGAGGGCCATCGCCCCCATGTAGCCCGCGCTGCCGCCCACCACGAGCACGCGGCCGACGGAGCCCTTGTGCGCGTCCATCGGGCGCGTCGGCA
>DASQBE010000278.1:0-2035 GCA_035635355.1 Binatia bacterium
CAAACAGCGCATGCTCGACGCCGGCTGCACCGCGCCGCTGATCGGCGACTTCCATTACAACGGTCACCTGCTGCTGACCAAGTACCCCGACTGCGCGCGCGCGCTCGACAAGTACCGCATCAATCCCGGCAACGTGGGCGCGGGGTCCCGTCACGACGCCCATTTTCGCCGCATCATCGAGGTCGCGGTGGAGCACGGAAAGCCGGTCCGCATCGGCGTCAACTGGGGCTCGCTCGACCGGGAGCTCCTGACCGAGCTCATGGATCAGAACGCGCGGCGCCCCGAGCCGCTCGACGACCGGGAGATCACGCTCGACGCCATGTTCCAGAGCGCGGTCCGCTCCGCGGCCCTCGCCGAGGAATTCGGGCAGCCCCACGACCGGATCGTCCTCTCGGCGAAGGTCTCGGGAGTCCGGGACCTCATCGCGATCTACCGGAGGCTGGCCGCGGAGACCGACTACGCGCTCCACCTGGGCCTCACCGAGGCGGGCATGGGGACCAAGGGGATCGTCGCCTCCACGGCGGGGCTGGCGACGCTGCTCCTGGAAGGGATCGGGGACACGATTCGCGTGAGCCTCACGCCCACGCCCGGAGGGGACCGGCGCGAGGAGGTCGGGGTCTGCCAGCAGATCTTGCAGTCGCTCGACATCCGCCATTTCCAGCCGCAAGTAACGTCCTGCCCCGGCTGCGGCCGCACCACGAGCACGCTCTTCCAGGAGCTGGCGGAGGCGGTGAACGCTCATCTGCGCGAGAGCATGCCCCACTGGAAGGCGCTCTACCCGGGCGTGGAGGAGATGCGCGTCGCGGTCATGGGCTGCGTGGTGAACGGGCCCGGCGAGTCGCGCCACGCGAACATCGGCATCTCCCTGCCGGGGACGGCGGAGGAGCCCAAGGCGCCGGTGTTCATCGACGGCCGGCAGGTGACCACCCTCAAGGGCGCGGCGCTCGCGGGTGATTTCCTGAAGCTGGTGGACGAGTACGTCGCCACGCACTACGGAGCCAGGCTTCAGACCACGCAGCGCCCCTGATCAGGCCACCCAGCGCCGCTGATCCTCGATCGACACCAGCTCCTGATTCAAGACCCGCAGATGGCTCCGGTAGCGCTCCAGGAACCACCACGTGAATCCCACGTACACGTAGACGACCGCGAGGAGCGCCAGGTGGATCCGCGCGAGCACCGAGATGGGGACCGCGAGCGCCAGGCAATAGAGGGATTCCACGATGGCGTGCGGCTGGAAGGCGCCCCAGTGCGGCGCCTCCTCCCCGCGCTCCAGCCGGATCGCGATGCTCCGCGCCACGAGCTGTGCGACGAGCACGACCGCGCCCACGAGCACCTCCATCGCGACGAGCTCCGGGGGCGGCACCCACGGGTCTCCCGCTTTCGGCCCCAATTTCATGAAGTAGGAGCAGGCGCCGAACGAGAGGATCGTGACCGAGAGCTGAAGGAGCACCTTGTGCGGACGGGTGCCGTTGACGAGCCCGGAGAGGGCGACGGCGAACGCGATCGCGCACACCAGCGGACCGGCGGGGATCAGGAACAGCCCCGCGAGGAAGAACGCGGTGGCCGGGCTGAGCACGGTGCTCGCTCCCTTGCCATGACCCGGCACGAGCATCGGCCGGATCTGGAGCGCCGCGGCGCTCAGCCCGAACAGGCCCGCGAGAAACCAGTCCCGGACGGTTCCCTCGAGGGCGTAGATGGCCCTCACGGAGAGCATCGTCGCGAGCACGGCCAGGGCGAGGCGAAAGAGAAGCGAGGTGAAGTACCGTCGATCCATGGCGCACACCTCCCTAGAGCAAACGTCTGGGGTATGTATCGGCAGGAGCGGCGGCTTGCTTGAGGTGCTAATGCGCTGTGATTTGGTGACTTAAGCAGTTACGGAGAGGCCGCCGGAATTGACCCTCCGGCGGCCCTCCGCATCGGCAAAGAACGGGAAATCCCCTTCGGGTGGCTACTTACCCACGCCCTTGTTCAGGTCCACGCCTCCGCCCACTCCGGCGCCCGCGGCGCTGGCCCCTGCCTTGACGCTGCCCTTGGC
>DASQBE010000279.1:0-11279 GCA_035635355.1 Binatia bacterium
GCGGCCGCGCGAGGCTCTGCGTCTACCGGTCGGAGTTCGCGGGGACCAACAAGGGCACCGCGGCCTTGTGGGAGGTGGGCGACGTCGAGAATACCGTCCAGGAGCTGAAGGCCAAGGGAGTGACCTTCGAGCACTACGACATGCCCGGCCTGACGCTGAAGGGCGATATCCACGCGGCCGGTGATTTCCGGGTCGCCTGGTTCAAGGATCCGGGCGGCAACATTCTCTCGGTTCAGAACGCGGTTCCGCCTGGAGCCGCCGACAGGCGCGCATGAGCGATACGGAGGCGCAGGCCCTCGCGGGTCCCGATCTCGGCGCCGAGGGAGCGGCCATCGCCGACATCCCCGTAGGCGGCATGCTGGCAGGGCACGTCGGGGATGATCCCGTGGTCCTGGTCCGGAAGCGCGGGGTCGTCCACGCCATGGGCGGGAAATGCACCCACTACGGCGGGCCCCTGGGGGACGGTCTCTTCGACGGGGATCTCGTTCACTGCCCCTGGCACCACGCCTGCTTCGACCCCGAGACGGGAGAGGCTACCAGCGCCCCGGCGATCGATCCCGTGAAGACCTATGCCGTGGAGCAGCGGGACGGCCGCGTCTTCGTCCGCGGCGCCAAGAGGGCGACCCCCCGACGCAGCCCGATCTCACCGGCGCCCGCCTCCGTGGTTATCGTGGGCGGCGGCGCCGCGGGATTCGCGGCGGCCGAGACGCTTCGCCGGGAAGGGTATGGGGGCGAGGTCACGATCGTGTCGGCCGACGAGGTGGCCCCCTATGACCGCCCGAACCTTTCCAAGGACTACCTGGCGGGCACGGCGCAGAGCGAGTGGATGCCACTGCGCGCGCCGGAGTGGTACCGGGACTCCGAGGTCCAGCTCACGCTCGGGAAGCGCGTGACGGCCATCTCTCCCGGGGAGCGGGAGATCCGCCTCGACGGGGGCGGCTCGATCGGGTACGGAGCGCTGCTCCTGGCGACCGGGGCCTCACCCGTGCGGCTGGATATCCCGGGCTCCAGCCAGCCGCATGTCCATTATTTGCGCTCGATGGCCGACTGCGACTCGATCCTCGATCGCGCGAGCCATTCGAAGACGGCGGTGGTCGTCGGGGCGAGCTTCATCGGGCTCGAGGTCGCGGCCTCGCTCATCGCGCGGGGCCTGAGCGTGCACGTCGTGGCGCCCCACGCCGTCCCGATGGAGCGAGTGCTCGGGCCCGAGCTCGGGGGGTTCGTGCGAACCCTGCACCAGCAGCACGGCGTTCACTTCCACCTGGGGCAGACTCTGACGGCAATTGGCGAACGCTACGTCACCCTCAAGGACGGAACCCTCCTCGACGCGGACCTCGTGGTCCTGGGCGTGGGGGTTCGGGCCAACGTGGCGCTGGCGGAAGCAGCCGGGCTGAGCCTCGACCGTGGCATCCTGGTGGACGAATACCTGGGCACGAGCGCAGCGGGGATCTGGGCCGCCGGCGACATCGCCCGCTGGCCGGACCCCTACAGCGGCGAGCGCATCCGGGTGGAGCACTGGGTCGTGGCGGAGCGCCAGGGACAGACCGCGGCGCGCAACATCCTGGGAAGGCGCGAGCCGTTTCGCGCGGCCCCGTTTTTCTGGAGCCAGCACTACGACGTCGCGATCAACTACGTGGGGTACGCTTCCTCGTGGGATGAAGCCGCGGTCACGGGGAGCATCGGGAACCGCGATTGTCTCGTGGCTTACCGCAAAGGGGGAAAGACCCTCGCCATCGCCACGATCTACCGGGATGTCCCCTCGCTCGAAGCCCAGGTCGCGATGGAACGCGGCGACCGACGAGCGGTCGACGCGATTCTCGAGCCATAAGGAGAAGAATCCATGCCTGCCACGCTCGCCATCGCTCGCCCCGCGCCGGACGAGTTCTTCGAGTACTACGGCAAGTACATCGACCGCGTCCCGGGGGACGATGCGCTGCCGGCGTTACGGAGCCAGATCGAGGAGACCGCCCGGCTCCTGAGACCCCTGGACGAGGCGAAGGCGCTTCACCGATACGCGCCGGGCAAATGGAGCGTGAAGGAGGTCGTGGGGCACCTCTCGGATTCCGAGCGGGTGTTCGCGTACCGCGCGCTCCGCGTGGGCCGGGGCGACGCCACGCCGCTCTCGGGGTTCGACGAGAAGGCCTACGTTCCGGCCGGCGAATTCGACGCGAGGCCCCTCGCCGAGATTCTCCGCGAGTACGAGGCGGTTCGCGCGGCCACCCTCGCGCTGCTTCAGGGAATGGATCGGGAGGCTCTGCTCTCCCGCGGCACCGCGAACGGCAAGGGGATCAGCGTCCGCGCCCTCGCGTGGATCATGGCCGGGCACGAGCTTCATCACCGCGGGCTCCTGGTCGACCGATACGGAGTGGGGAAGTAGCCGAGAGGAGGACTCGATGCCGGATCGCCGCGCCGAAGCCGAGTGGAATGGAAATCTCAGGGAGGGCGGGGGACGCTTGAAGCTGGAGAGCGGCGCCTTCCAGGGCCCGTATTCCTTCCGGGACCGGTTCGAGGACGGGAAGGGCACCAACCCCGAAGAGCTCCTCGGGGCCGCGCACGCGGGCTGCTTCTCGATGGCGCTCGCCGCGGGGCTGACGGGCGCGGGTCACCCGCCGGGACGCATCCACACGACGGCGACGGTCAGCCTGGAGCGCTCCGGAGACGGCTTCGCGATCACGAAGATCGCGCTCCAGACGGAGGCATCGGTTCCGGGGATCACGCCCGCCGACTTCCAGGCGCAGGCCGAGAAGGCGAAATCGGGCTGCCCGGTCTCGAAGGCGCTGGCGGGCACCTCGATCTCGCTGACGGCGAAGCTGATCGGATGACGCCGCGCCGCGCGCCCTTGAGTACCGCCGGCATTGGTCGAGGCGAGTGCCGGACCAGGGCGACTGAAGTGATCGGCGAGAGGCTTCGGACGTCCCGGCCCGTACAGCCGGGGGTTCCTGAGCCGTGCGAAGCCTCTCGCGAGCTCGCTTCGACGCCCGCTCCATAAGACAAAGCCCGGAAACCCCTTCCGAATTCTTCCGAACCCGCATGTGCGACGAGCTCCTTCTCGTGGCATAGGTTTTGCGGCAGAGCCTCCAAGTCGGATACCGTCCTACCCAAGACACCTTGCGGAGAAGGAGTGCCAGCGATGCGCAAACCAGTAGGTGTTGTCCTCGCCCTGATCAGTCTTTTGCTGCTGGGCGCAACCATCGTGACCTATTCGAAGTACCGGAAATCCGCGTCGGATTACGCGCAGGCGACGTCGGACGAGCAGAGCATGCGGCAGCGCTATGACGGCGCCGTGAGCGAGATCGTGATGATCCAGGACAGCCTCAATACCATCGTGCTCGGCGGCGAATCGGTCCTTCCGGAGACGCAGCAGGGCGAAGCGCCGGGGACGCTGCACGACACCGTGCTCTCGCGCATCGCCACGCTCAAGGCCTCGGTCGAGCGCACCAAGGATCGGATCGAGGAGCTGGACGCCAAGCTGAAGAGGGGCGGCGTCAAGATCGCCGGACTGGAGCACATGATCGCCGGGCTCCGGAAGTCGGCGTCCGAGAAGGAAGCCCGCATCGCGATGCTCTCCACACAGGTCGACACGCTGCAGACCCAGGTTGTCGGGCTGAACACCGAGGTCCAGACCAAGCAGCAGGATCTGGATCAGAAACAGCAAGAGCTGACCGACAAGCAGCACGAGCTCGCGACGATCTTCTACACCATGGGCACCAAGAAGGAATTGACTCGCTCCGGGGTCATCGCGTCCAAGGGCGGCGTTCTCGGCTTCGGCAAGACGCCCAAGCCTTCGGGCACGGTCAACGAGAGCTCCTTCACGCCCCTCGATACGGACCAGGAGACCGTCATCCGCATCCCGGCGCAGAAAGCTCAGGTGTTGAGCGCGCAGCCGGTCGCGAGCTACACGATCCAGCCCGTTTCCAAGACCGAGGTGGAGCTCCGCATCACGGACCCGAAGGAGTTCCGCAAGGTAAAGCATCTGATCATTCTGAAGGCCTAGCCTTCGCTCGCAATACTGGAGCAACAGAACGAGCCCCGGGAACCGCTCCCGGGGCTCGTTTCGATTAATGCCGCTTTCCCGATGGCCTGTAACCGGCTACCTTTCCGGCCTGATGCCGGTCTGCCCGTCGTGTCAACGTGCGATCACTGCGCCGGGGCGCTTCTGTCCCGAGTGCGGCGCCGCATTGGAACCGCCGCCGCTGGAGGGCGGGACCATCTCCTCGCCGGACACTCCCTCCTCGCGCCCTTCGTCCTCGTCGGTTCACGGACGGTTCGAGCCGGGCACGCGCCTCGGGACACGCTACCGCGTGGTCGGCCTGTTGGGACGCGGCGGCATGGGGGAGGTCTATCGGGCCGACGACCTGGAGCTGAGCCAGTCGGTCGCGCTCAAGTTCCTCCCGGAGAAGGTGGCGCGAAACGCCGCCGATCTCGCCCGGCTTCGCCAAGAGGTCCGCATCGCGCGGCAGATCGCGCACCCGAACGTCTGCCGCACGTACGACATCGCGGAAGCCGGCGGCCAGGTCTTCGTCGTCATGGAGTACGTCGACGGGGAGGACCTCGCCTCCGTCCTGCGGCGCCTCGGGCGTCCCACGCCGGACAAGGCGCTCGAGATCGCGCGGCAGCTCTGCCTCGGGCTGGGGGCGGCGCACGAGAACGGCGTCCTCCATCGCGACCTCAAGCCCGCGAACATCATGATCGACGGACGCGGGCGCGTGCGGATCACCGACTTCGGCCTCGCGGGGACGGTGGAAGAGCTGGCCGCGGAGGGAGGAGGCGCCGGCACGCCGGGGTACATGGCCCCAGAGCTTCTTCGCGGGGGCGCGGCCTCCGCCCAGAGCGACATCTTCGCGCTCGGCTTGGTCCTCTACGAGCTCTTCACGGGGAAGCGCGCGTCCGACGTGACGCCGCGTCCCGATTCCTCGCGTCCCGATGGCGACAGCTCGCCGCGAACGCCCTCGAGCCTGGTCGCCGGCGTCGATCCCGCCGTGGAGCGCGTCATTCTCCGCTGCCTCGAGCGCGATCCCGCGCGCCGCCCACAGTCCGCCTACGCCGTCTTCGGCGCGCTCCCCGGGGGCGATCCCCTGGCGGCCGCGGTCGCCGCGGGGGAGACGCCGTCGCCCGAGCTGGTCGCGAACGCCGGCGTCGAGGGAAGCGTCCGCCCGCTCCACGCAGGGCTGGCCGTGCTCGTGGCGGTCCTCAGTCTGCTCGGGATCTCGGCGATCCAGACCCCGCTCTTCAAGGGGTTCGGCAAGCCGCCGGGCGTCCTTTCCGTCCGCGCGGACGAGATCCTCACCCGCCTGACGGGGCGCGCCGCTCCGAAATACTCCGCCGCCGGCATGCGGTACGCGCCCGAGGAGAAGGCCCATTCGGAGCCCGCGAAGCAATACTGGCGTCGCTGGAGCCCCTCCGCGTTCCGGATGGAGCAGTTCTGGACCCCCAGCCCGAGCCTGATCGATCCGCCTCAGGCCTACCCCGGGAGCGGCATCATCCTGCTCGATACGGAAGCGCGGCTCCTCGCCCTCGAGATCCTTCCTCCCTCCAAGCCTGACTCCTCGGCGTCCCGGGGCGCCGATTGGGCCTCGCTTGTCGGGGTGGCAGGTCGCGATCCGGCTCGCGCCGTCAGCGTCCGACCCCCCGCGGCATTCGCCGCATACGCCGACACCGTGGCGGCGTGGCGGCTTTCGGACTCGACAGGGCCGGAGACCACGCTGGTGGCCGCCGCCGTTCGCGGCCACGTCGTTCGAGTCGAGACCTTCGCGGGCCGAAACGCGCTCGGTCGACTCGCCGTAGTGTCGAACGATGCCGCCCCCGGCATCCAGGATTGGTTCCAGGTCCTCCTTTTCTGGGTCCTCCCACTGATCGGAAGCATCATCCTGGCGCGCCGCAACCTTCGCGCGAAACGGGGCGACATTCGAGGGGCCCTGGTGGTCGGAATCTCGATCGTGATTCTCTACCTTCTCTATCACCTCATCCCGATGAGCCCCGAGGTGGGGCCCTTCGCGATCCTCGTCGAGGCGACCGGGTCGGCGTCCTTGGGGCATGCGCTGATCCGTGGCGTCACGATGCTACTCGCGTACCTGGCCATCGAGCCCTACATCCGACGGCTCTGGCCGAGCGTGCTCGTATCCTGGGCCCGTCTCGTCGCGGGCCGGCTGCGGGATCCGATCATCGGACGGGACGTATTGGTCGGCGCGGCCGCAGGCGCTGCCCTCCCGTTCGTCTTCACAGGGGCGCATAGCATGGAACAAGCCCTTGGGTTCCAGGTCGATCCCGCGCGCCTCTCGACCGAGCTGCTCGGGACCGTGATCAGCGCCCCATCGGTTCTGGCGATCGTCAGCTTGGCCCTGGCCCTCGGTGTCTTTCGAGCGACCACGTTCTACACGATCTTGCTGATTCTTCGATTCGTGCTTCGGAACAACCGGCTGGCGGCCATCGCCGCGCTTGCATTATTCGTTCTCGCCCTCAGCGACTACAGCTCCAAGAGTCTCTGGCTCGATATCCTCGTCTCTCTCTTCGCGTGGGGAGGCGTCGTGTGGGTCGCGGTGCGCTTCGGCTATGTCGCGTTGACCTTCATCATCCTCGTTTCCCTCCTCGTGGACGTCCTGCCGTGGACCCTCGACTTCAGCTCGTGGGTGGCGCCCCAGACGATGTTCGCGTGGGGGATCATGGCCGTGCTGCTGGGCTACGGGTTCCTGACCGCGGTGGGAGGGAAGTCGCTCTTCAGCGATCCCCTGAGCGACCCCGTGGCCACGGGGGTGCGGGCGAGGAAGTAGGGGCGAGTGTCCCCGGGAGATGTCAGCCGACTCGCGGGAGGAAGAATCCCGTGCGGCGCTTGTGCTCTTCGAATTTGGGCCCGAACTCCTCCTCGAGAAACGCCTCTTCCTTGAGCGCCTTCCTCCAGAAGCCGATCGTGGCGATACCGACGGCCGCGAGCCCACGAACCTCGCCCACGATGAGCGCCGTTCCCAGCATGGCGGTCAGGATTCCCGTATAGATAGGGTGGCGGATATGGGTGTAGGGCCCCGTGCGTATGAGCTCGTGGTCGCGCCGGATGGTCACGTCGCCGCTCCACTGCTTTCCGAGGTGCAGGCGCGCCCAGATCGCGAACGCCACGCCGGCCGCGGTGAGGGCGACCCCGAGAGGCGGGAGCCACGATGTCTCGGGCAGGAAGCGCCGGCCGAGCAGGCCGTCGGTGGAACCGGCCGAGGACAGGAGGTAGAACGCTGCGGCCATGAAGAGCATGTGCGATAGCCGGGCGAGCGGATTCTCTCTTCTTTGGGCGGGGTTCCGGCCGAAGGAGGTGGCCAGCCAAACGACGGCGAGCACGCTCCAGATCGCGCCCGCCGCACGGAGGGGTGTCATGGGCGTTCCGTATAAGGCCGGTCAGGCGCGAGGGATCTTGCGCTTCGGCCGTCGGGACTCCTCATAGAATAGGATCGGCCTCCCGGCCGCGCCGATCGCCTTGGCGACCGCGCCGAGCGCGGACGCCAGGGCCTTCTGCTCCCGGGCCGGCAGGGATTCGATCGCCCCGATGAGCTGGTCCGCGGGAGGATCCGGCGCCCGCTGGACGAGTCGCGCCCCCGCGGGGGTCAGCGTGAGCTGCAGCATGCGCGCGTCGCGCTCGGAGCGCACCCGGCGCACGAGGCGCTGCTGGACGAGCCGGGTGACCACGGTCGACACGCTGCTCTGGTGGGTGTGGGTGCGTCGGGCGAGCTCGTTCAAGGAAGCGGGGGAGGACTCGGCCAGCTTGTGCAGCACGAAGAGCTGAGCGCCGCTCAAGCCGAACCTCCGCTCGGCCAGCCGTGCGGCCTCCCGGAGGGCACGGACGATCCGGCGCAGCGAATCCAGCGCGCTCTGAGAATCGGCGTTTTGCGATGTATTGGTACCCATACGTTGTGTTTTGCGATTCATTGGGGCCCATGGATCTATCTCGTCTTGACCTCCGGCGCCAGCGTAAAGGCACGCCCCGGCTCCCGTCAACCGTGGGCTGGCTCTTCCGGCATGGGGGTTGCTATTTACTTCTTACCGAGGTCAACCCGGTCCCATCCAGGGCCCAAAAGGAGGAGGTTCGGCGTCATGAGAAACTCGAGGGGTTTCACGCTCATCGAGCTGATGATCGTGGTGGTGATCATCGGCATCCTCGCCGCGATCGCCATTCCCAACTTCATCGCCATGCAGGACCGCGCACGCGAAGCCAGCGTGAAGGCGAACATGCACAGCTTCCAGCTGGCGGTCGAAGACTTCGCGGTGAAGAACACCGGGACGTATCCGGTGGCCGCGGATGACGCTGCGGTGAAGGCGAACATGCCGGCGGGTAACTACCCGAAGAACCCGTTCTCGGGCGCGAATGACGCCTGGACATGGGCAGCGGATCCGGCGGCATCGGGCATCATCGGTGCCAATCCCTGCTCCACGACGGGTTATACCATCAAGGGCTACGGCAAGACCGCCCTTCTGAGCTTGACCCTGACGAACGGCTGATCCTTCCTCCGAGGATCACGGACACCGGTCCCGGTGGCACGAGCCGCCGGGACCTTCTCGTTTTCGAGGGGTGGGTCCTAGACCTCGAAGCCCAGCTTCCCCAAGAGCACGTTCCACCGCGGGTAGGCGTCGGCGCGAAAAGTTGGTGGCGAAGACTTGTCCGATGTCTCGAGGATAACGCGGGGCGGCGGCGCGGGGGATCACGCAGAGACCATTCCGAGCCGGATGGCGTAGCGGACGAGCCCGGCGGTGTCGTGAATCGAAAGCTTCTCCATGATGTGCGCGCGATGGGTCTCGGTGGTCTTGATGCTGATCCCGAGCAGATCGGCGATTTCTTTCGATCGCTTCCCCTCCGCGACCAGCTGGAGCACTTCCCGCTCGCGCTGGGTCAGGCAGGGGATCTCCGTCTCTCGCCTTGTGAGGAAGGCCTCGAGCACGGCTTGAGAGATACCGGGACTCAGGTAGATTGAACCGTGGACGACCTGGTCGATGGCCGACACGAGATCGACCATCGCCTGGTTCTTGATGACGTAGCCCCGAAACCCCACACGCAGCGCCTCGAGGACATAGCGGTCCTCCGTGTGGACCGTAAGCGCGATCAAGCGCGTATCGGGGGAATTGCGCCGGACCGAGGCCGCGCAGTCGATGCCGTTCAGGATGGGCATGCCGATGTCCATCACCAGCATGTCCGGCCGGTGCTTCCGGGCGAGGCGGGCGGCCTCCTGGCCGTCGGCTGCTTCGCCCACGACGTGATGCCCGGCGGCGACGAGGAGCGCCCTCAACCCCTCCCGCACGATCGCGTGGTCATCCGCGAGCAGGATTTGAAGCACGGTGCAATGCCCCCTGGGGGATCTGAACCAGGACCTCGGGGCGCGGTCGAGACCCTGCGCCCACCGGACGTACCTGGTGCGTCCCGATAATGGTAGCCGGCGAGCGGGCCCCGTCTATCGGGAAATCCACCGATACCCGGCGGGGAATCTCATGAAGGGTCACGTCCGGCGGCGACCACGCCGAACGGCTGGCCGAGCAGGGTGTTCTCCAGTACCGTGCCAATCCCACGTAGGACGAAATGCCAGGTTAGGATCGACCCGATGGAGCAGCCCAGCGCCGTTCCGACGCTCGGCGGCAGCCCTGATACGGATGCCGCCGTCGTGAGCGCCGTGACCGTCACGAACAGGCTCGAGGCCGCGAGACAGGCTTCGCGGCGGAGGTCGAAGTAATAGAGGAGAATGAGCCCGAGCAGGCCGATCGCTTGCGCGCCGGCGCCGATGAGGAGGAGCCGGTAGGGCATGATCGCCCCCGGCGGCAGCCCCAACCAACGGGCCAGAGGATCGGCGGCAAGCTGCAGGAAGACGGTCACTCCCGCCTGGACGGAGATGGCGCCGCGGAGGAGCCGTACGGCCTCGCTCACGAGGCCCCGCGCGCGGCGACGGAGCTCGGGGAGGGTCGCTCCGTCCTCCAGGGCGGCATAGAACGATCGAAAGCGTCGGTAAAACGTGGTCTCCACCTCCACGAAGATCCAGGCGAGGCAAGGGATGGTCGAGAACCACGCGATGGTCGAAGCTCCGGCGTGGAGCGACGCCGCCTCCCCGTCGACCAGGAGCCAGGCGATGAGCTTGTCTACCCACAGGGAAGCGTTGAAGGCGAGCCCGGCCCCGGCGAGCGCCGCGTAGTCGCGAAGCGCGGGCAGGAGCGTCGCTCCTTCGTCCGAGTCTTCCGGCAACGCCCGGAAGATTCCAACGAGCAGGACCACCAGCGTGAGGGCTTGACCGGAAATCAGCCCGAAGAGGTATCCCGGCACGCCCAGCCCGGCGATGGCGACGAGCAGGGTCGCCAGAAGGAAGCTCTGCGCCGATCCGGCTCCCACCGCGCCGAGCACGAGGGCCGGCGAGCAGAGGCCGTTGCCCACCGACAATGCCGTCCATTGGGCCCCGACGGCGGACGAGAGCACGGCCCCCCACAGGGCGGTGCGTGGCGGCAGGCCCAACGCGAGAAGCACGACGGCGGTGGGGAGGGAACACAGGAGGAACGTCGCGCCGAGCCCTCGACAGAACGGAGCGGCGATGGCGCGGGGCCGTCCCTCGTACACGCGGTCCGCGACGTATCGGGAGATGACGATCTGGACGGGCCCGGCCACGAGCAACGCGGCCGCGTAGGCGACGTTCACGACGGTTCCGGCGGTGGCGAGATCGGCCCTCGCTCGGCCGATGACGGCCGGGAGCGAGACCAGCACCGCCGTCGTCAGCATCCACGGCAGCGCCATCACGGCCGCTCCCGTGGCGTAGGCCGCGGTGGCTCCGACGATCCCTTGATGGATCAGGCGCTCGAGGCGCCACCCGATTCCGGCCATGGCCCGGTTGTGTAGAGCGCCCGGTACGCTGAGACCATCGCGCTCTTTCGATAGAATGTGGCCACGCGTCGCCGACCGGCGGCGCCCATGAGACGGCGCTCCTCAGGGTTCCTGGCGAGCCGAATGATCGCCGATGCGGTCTCCTCGGGGGCCGCGAGCCGCGTCACGATGCCGCTCGGGCCGATCTGCCGGTCGGCATCCCCACGTCCCTCGAGGAGCTCGCGACAGGCGCCCGCATCGGAGGCGACAACCGGAATTCCCGCGGCGCCGGCCTCCAGAATGACGAGCGGTTGCCCCTCGCTGAAGCTCGTGAGCACCAAGACGTCGATCTCGGAGTAGACGCGCTCGATGGGTTGCGCCCCTTCGAATCGTGCCGCGCCCTCGAGACCCAGCCTCGCCACGAGGCGCCGGCACCGACGTGCATAGCGCGGGTCCTCGTCCATCGGACCGATGA
>DASQBE010000280.1:0-12222 GCA_035635355.1 Binatia bacterium
GCCCCTCGATCTCGCGAATGTCGCGCCCGTCGATCCGGATCGTGCCGCGCTGGAACTCGTAGAACCTCGTCACGAGGTTCGCGATCGAGCTCTTCCCCGCGCCCGTCGCGCCGACCAGGGCCACCTTCTCCCCCGGAGCGATCTTGAAGGAGATGTCGCGCAGCACGAAGTCCTCGTCCTTGTACGCGAACCAGACGTGTTCGAACTCGACGCCGCCGCGCAGCCGCTTGAGCCCCGAGGCCTCCGCCCGCTCCGCGACCGCGTCCGTCCCCGCCGGCTCCGGCACCGCGGGCTTGGTGTCCAATAGATCGAAGATTCGCTCCGACGAGACCATCGCCGCCTGGAATACGTTGTACTTGTCGCTCAGGTCCCGGATGGGCTGGTAGAAGCGCTCGGAGTACTGCAAGAAGGCCACGACCACGCCGAACGTGACCGTCCCACCCAAGATGCCCAGCCCTCCGTACCATAGGATCAGGGCCAGCGCGATCGCGCCGATGAATTCCACGGTCGGGAAGAAGACCGCGTAATAGAACAGGTTCTGGAAGTGCGCCAGGAGGTGGTCCTTGTTGGCGCGGTCGAAGCCGCGGAACTCCTTCGCCTCCACGTTGAACAGCTTCACGACCTCGACGCCCTGCAGGTGCTCTTGCAGGTAGGCGTTGATCCGCGCCAGGCGCGTCCGCACCTTCCGGTAGCTCACCCGCACCTTCGCCCGGAAGATCGCCGTGGCGATCACCAAGAGCGGCACGGTCGTGAACGTGACGAGCGCCAGCTTCCAGTTCAGCCAGAGCATGGCGCCCACGATGCCGGCGAGGAGGAAGATGTCGCCGATCACCGCGACGACCCCCTGGGCGAAGAGCTCGTTCAGCACCGAGACGTCCTGCGTGACGCGCGTCAGGATCCGGCCCACGGGCCGCGTGTCGAAATAGCTCGGGGTCAGGGTCTCGACGTGACGAAAGATCTCGAGTCGAAGATCCTGCATCGCGCGCTGGCCGACCATGGACATGGTGTAGGTCTGCCAGTAGCGAAGTCCGAAGGCCACCGCCAGCACCAGGACGTAGAGCATCGAGAGCGTGATGAGGCCGTGGATCGCGACCGCGGGGATCAGGCCCACGCCGTGGATCGGCTTCACGTAGTTGTCGATCGCGACCTTGGTGAGGTAGGGCCCCGCGACCTCCAGCAGCGAGATCGCGAGCAGGAGCGCGACCGAGAGGACGATCTCTCTCAGGTACGGACGGAGATAGCGGACCAGGCGCTTGGCGAGGCCGTGGTCGTAGACCGCGCCGACCGCCTCCTCGTCGTGCGCCGAGCCGACGCCGTGCGCGGGGCTCACAGCGTCTCCAGCTCTTCCACCATCTCCTCGCGATGGTAGAAATCGGCGTAGAGGCCCCCGCGGCGGATCAGCTCCGCGTGGGTCCCGGTGTCCACGATGCGGCCCTCGTCCAGCACCACGATGCGATCCACGCGGAGAAGCGCCGAGCGGCGGTGCGTCGCCAGGAGGAGGGTCGGCCGCGAGGGATGGTCGAAGAGCCCCTCCAGAATCGTCTCCTCGGTCCCCGGGTCCACGCTCGCGAAGGCATCGTCCAGGAGGAGCACGGGGCGCTCGAGCGCCAGCGCCCGCGCCAGCGCCACGCGCTGCTTCTGGCCCCCCGAGAGCGTGATCCCCCGCTCGCCGATGACCGTGTCCAGCCCGCGGCCGAATCCCTCGAGGTCGCTCGCCAATCCCGCGCGCGCCACCGGCCCGTCGGGCGCCGGAGCCTGGTCTAAGTCCTCGAAGCCGAACGCCACGTTAGCCCGGATGGAATCCGAGAAGAGGAAGCTCTCCTGCGGCACGATGCCGAAGACGCGACGCAGGTCCGCGCGCGTCCACTCCCGCGCGTCGCGCCCGCCCACCACGACCGCGCCCTCCGTGGGGTCGAACAACCGCGCGAACAGCGCGAGCATCGTGGATTTGCCGGCGCCCGTACGTCCCACGATGGCGACGCGCTCCCCGGGCCGCACGGTGAGATTCAGCCCGCGGAGCACGAAGCGGTCGGAGACCGGGTACTTGAAGCCCACGTTCCGGAGCTCGATGGGAACCTGGCGCCGCTCCGGCTGCCGCAGCCTGGGAGCGTCCAGGTCCTCCTCGATCGGCTCGTCCATGATCGCGCGGATCCGCTTCATCGATGCCTCCCCGCGCTGGAACAGGTTCGAGACCCAGCCCAGCGAGATCATGGGCCAGAGCAGCATCATGAGATAGATCTGGAACGCGACCATGTCGCCCAGCGAGATGCGCCCCTGGACGACCGCGCTCCCGCCGACCCACAGCACGACCGCGTTCGCGATCCCGCCCAGGAGCCCCATCAGGGGTCCCATCATGGACCAGAGCTGGATCATCTTGCGGTTCTGCTCGGTGTAGTCCTCGTGGATGGCGCGGAAGGCCTGGTACTCCCCGTCCTCTTCCACGTAGGCCTTCACCACGCGGATCCCGGCCAGGGTCTCCTGTGCCTTCGCGGTCAGGCGGCCGAAGCGGTCCTGGATCGCCTCATAGTAGTGATGGATCTTCCCGCCCAGCCGCGCCACGGTCAGCGACAGGATGGGCAGCGGAATCAGCGCGAGGAGCGTCAGCTTCACGTCGATCCGGAGCATCAGCGTCACCGCGAAGCAGAAGGTCACGATGGTGTTCACGAAGTACATGATGCCGGGCCCGAGGAAGTTCCGCGCCGCGTCCAGGTCGTTGGTCGTGCGCGAGAGGAGATCCCCCACGCGCGTGCGCCGGTAGAAGGACGCGTGCAGGCGCTGCATGTGGTCGTAGAGGTCGTTTCGAAGCTCGTATTCCATCACGCGCGAGGAGCGGATCAGGGTCATGCGCATGAGGAACAGGAAGAGCCCCTGCAGCGCCACCGCGAGCAGGATCAACCCCGCGTCCCGCGCGAGAACGCCGCGGGTGGTCCCGTGCTGGAGGTGGTTCACGGCCTGGCGGACGATCCAGGGAGACCACACCTGGAACACATTCGTGCAGAGAACAGCGACGGCGCCCAGCCAGAGCGCCACGCGGTGGCGTCTCAAGTAGGGGAAGAGGTGTCGCAGGGCCCCGAACGTTAGAATCGGCTCATCTCCTTCGCTAGGCGGCGCTCCCTTCGGTCCAGATCAGGATCCGCCCACATGACTCGCAATGAAGCACGGCGTCCATCCGGCGCGCTTCCTGAACGGTCTGAGGGGTCAGCGACTTGAAGCACGCCCCGCAGGCGCTCTTCTTCACCTCGGCCACGGCGATGCCGTCCCGCGATCCCGCGAGCCGGTCGTAGCGCGCCAGGATCGTCTTGCCGATCTTGGGGCGGATCTCATCCCGATCCACCTTGATGGAGTGGATCGACTGATCGAGCGCGGCGCTCTCCCTCTCGAGGGTCGCTTCTCCCTCTTTCAGCTTACGCTCTTCTTCGGAGATTCGCTGCTCCGCCTGCTTCACCTGCGCCACGAGCGCTTCCTCGCGCTCGAAGAACTCCAAGATCACCGTCTCGCGATCGGAGCGCCTGGCCTTCAGCGCCTGGATCTCGGTCAGCATGGCCTGGTATTCCTTGTTGGTCTTCACGTCCAGGAGCTGGCGCTCCAGCTTCGCACCCTCCGCCTGGATGACCTCGATCTCCTTCTCCTGGGCCCGGCGGTCCAGCCGCACGCGCTCCAGCTCCTTCTTGGCGTGCTCGTGGGCCGTCTTCCCCTGATCGAGCGCCGATTTCAGAGCCTCCCGGCGCCTCGGAATGTCACCCCGCTGGCGCTGGATCTCCATGAGCTTCGCGTCGTAGCGCTGGAGCTGGAGGAGGGCTTCGATCTCAGGAAGCATGCGACCCACCCCCCTGCTTCAGATGCCCGCCGGGACGCGCGGACACCAATAAAAAACGGGGAGCGCGCTGGAGCGCACTCCCCGTGGCTTGACGCGGGGCTCGGTCTCGGCCCGTGCCGCGATGGTGGGCGGTACAGGGATTGAACCTGTGACCTCTGGCTTGTGATACCAGCGCTCTCCCAGCTGAGCTAACCGCCCGCGCGATCGAAACCAATGCGAATGCTCCCTCTCCTAGCCGATACGGCATGACTTCGGGCAATGGGCCCACTTGGACTCGAACCAAGGACCACCCGGTTATGAGCCGGACGCTCTCACCAGCTGAGCTATGGGCCCGTATGCTGATCGATGATCGATACGACGGACCCGAGCCAGGCACCCTAGCACCGGCTTCGAAGTCCGGTCAATCACATCATCTCCACGTAGCCCTTGAGCCGGCGGCTCCGCGTCGGATGACGCAGCTTGCGGAGCGCCTTGGCCTCGATCTGCCGGATGCGCTCGCGCGTGACGTTGAAGGTGGCGCCGACCTCTTCCAGGGTCCGCGGGCATCCGTCGTCGGTCAGACCGAACCGGAGCCGGATCACCTTCGCCTCGCGCTTGCTGAGCGTTTCCAGCACTTCGTTCACTTCGTCCTTCAACATCGAGAAGGCGGCCGCCTGCGCGGGCGACACCACGCTCGTGTCCTCGATGAAGTCCCCGAGGTTCGAGTCGTCGTCCTCGCCGATCGGACGGTCCAGCGAGATCGGCTCCTGGGCCGCCTTGAGCACGCTCTTGATCTTGTCCACCGGGAGCTGGAGCTTGTCGGCCACCTCTTCCGGCGTGGGCTCCCGTCCCAGCTCTTGCACCAGCCGGCGCGAGGTGCGCACCACCTTGTTGATCGCCTCGATCATGTGCACCGGCACGCGGATGGTGCGCGCCTGGTCCGCGATGGCGCGCGTGATGGCCTGGCGGATCCACCACGTGGCGTAGGTCGAGAACTTGTAGCCCTTGCGATAGTCGAACTTGTCCACCGCGCGCATCAGGCCCGAGTTCCCTTCCTGGATCAGATCCAGGAATTCCAGCCCGCGGTTGGTGTAGCGCTTCGCGATCGAGATCACCAGCCGCACGTTGGCCTCGATCATCTCCCGCTTCGCCTTGTCGCGCGCGATCTCGCCCGAGCGGATCTCGGTGTTGACCTCGCGGATCTGCTCGCGGGTCATCTTGCCGTCCAGCTCCACCTTGCGGACCTTGCGGCGGGCGTTCTTCTGGGACTTCTCGAACTCCAGCAGGAGCTCGAGGGTGAGCCGGTTCTCCTTCTCGACCTGCTTCGCGTCCTTGCGGCTCTTGCGGGCGCGCTTCAGGAGCAGCACCAGCTCCTCGCCGTTCTTGGCGTGGCGCCGCTCGAATTGCCGCACTTCCAGCTCCGCCTCGCGCACGTCCAGCGAGAGCTGCTTCATGCGCGTCGCCAGACGCTCGATGAGGCGCACGTTGAACTGGAGCGCGTACAGGTCGCGCAGCAGCTCCTCTTCGGCGGCGCGGGTCTTCTCGTGGTGCGCCCGGCGCTTGTCCTCGGAGGCCCTCGCGGTCGACTTGTCTTGCAATTTCACCAGCTTCACGTGGAGCTGGCGCACGCGCTCCATGGCCTTCACGGCCCGGGCCCGCTCCCGCTTCGGAGAGTATTCGGGGTTCCAGTTCCCGAAGTCGATCTGGAGGAAGTCCTCCACGCGCATCTTGCTCTGCTTGAGCTTGATGCCCATGGCCAGGAGCTCCTTGATGATAGGCGTCGACCGGAACAGGGCCGTGCAGATCTGGCGCTCGCCCGCCTTGATGCGCTTCGCGATCTCGACCTCGCCCTCGCGGTCGAGGAGCGGCACGCGTCCCATCTCGCGCAGGTACATGCGCACGGGATCGTCGTACCGCATGGGGTGCTGCAAGAGCTGCTTCTCTTGCGGACGCTTTTCCTCGCGCCGCTTGATCTTCAGCTTCTGCTGCGCCTCCTCGTGGCTGTCGAATACGTCGACCTTGAGATCGTTGAGCGCGATGTAGACCTCGTCCATGTCCTCCACCGAGGCGCTCTCGTCCAGAAACGCCTCGATCTGGTCGTGGAGCAGGTACTGCTGCTTGCCAGCCAGCCCTTTGAGCTCCTGGAGACGGTCCGTCTTCGCCCGCTTCATTCGTTTCATTCTCCCTTTCCGGTCTGCCCTGGCCCCATGCCCTGATCCCTAGTGGATCGCGGGTTGACTGCTCCTCGTATGTAACTTCGATGCAAGATCACGCCGTTCGGCGATGAGCCTCCCCAAAGATCCCTCGTCCCGGCTCCGCTCGGCCTCGCGGATGGCCTGGTCGAGCACCTGGAGGCCCGCCTTGAGTCGGCGCTCCTCCAGACGCTGGATCAGGTCCCGGGCCTCGCGGCGGGAGACTTCGAGGGTCTTCCCCGGCTCGGGGAAGTGCTCGTAGAGAAGCTCGCGCGTCAAGGGGCTCTCCGCCTCGAGCGCCTTGAGCTCGTCCTCGCGCGGGATCCTGTCCTGGGAAAGCCACGGCTCGAGCAGCCTGCGCAAGGTGCCGCTCCGGAAGCAGATAGCGCCTCCCTGGGCCGCCACCTCCGCCAGGGCCCCCTCTTCCGTCAATACCCGCCCCGCCAGCTCCCGCTCCACGGGATCCGTCGGCAGTGATTCGGCCTCGCCGGCGGCCCCGCTCGCCATTCCGGCCGTCGTGGCCGGGGTTCCCTCGGGGGCCGCGGTCTTGGCCCCCACGGTGGCGCCCGCCCCGGCGCGGGGCGCCTTCCGCCCGCGTCCCTTTCCCGATACGGCCTCGAGCAGGACCGACTCCTCGAGCCCGAATACCTCGGACCCGCGTCTCAGGACGAGTCTCCGGCGTATGGGATCCTCGATGCGGTCCAGGAGCCCGACCAGCCTCCGGACCCGGGATTCCAGGCCCGGGCTCTTGCCCGCGCCCTCGAGCTTCGATTCCGCGAGAAAGCTCGGCACGTCGAGGGCCGATTCCATCCGGTCCCGTAGCGCTCCCGCCCCCTCCTTGCGGAGGAAGGAATCCGGGTCCTCGCCCCCCGGAAGAAGGAGCACGCGCACGTCCACCCCCGCTTCCAGGAGAGGATCCAGGCCACGATCCGCCGCCCGAACCCCGGCGTCATCGCCGTCGTAGAGGAGGAGGACCTTGATCTGGAGCCTCGCCAAGAGCCGCGCCTGATCGGTCGTCATGGCCGTGCCGCACGTCGAGACCGCGTTCGTGAACCCGCACGCGTGGAGCCGCATCACGTCGAGGTAGCCCTCCGACACGATCGCCTCCCCGCACTCGCGCATCGCCGGCCGCGCGAGGGGGAGCCCGTAGAGGAGCCGCCCCTTCCGAAACACGGGGGTCTCGGGGGAGTTCAGGTACTTGGGCTCGTCCCCCTCGGCGATCGCCCGGGCGCCGAAGCCCGCCACCTTCCCCGCGCCCGTCGTGACCGGAAAGAGGATCCGATTCCGGAAGCGATCGTAGTGCCCGCTTCCGTCCCCGCGCCGCACGATGAGCCCGGCCTGCTCCATCACGTCGGCCGGCAGGAGCTTCGCGAGCGCCGTGAGGAGCCCGTCCCAGCCCTCGGGCGCCCAGCCCACCTCGAAGCGCGTGAGCCAGGGCTCTTCGAAGCCGCGCGCGGCGATGTAGGCGCGCGCTTTCTTCGCGGGCTCGGCCGACGCCAGGCTGGCGCGGAAGAAATCCCGCGCGAGCGCGTTCGCCTGGTAGAGCTTGTCGAACGCCTCGTCCCCCGGCCCGCGCTCCTGCTTCGGAAGCTCGATGCCGGCACGGTCCGCGAGCAGTCGCAACGCTTCGGGGAACGTGAGCTTGTCCAGCTCCATCACGAACGCGAACGCGTCGCCTCCCTTGCTGCACCCGAAGCAATGCCAGATCTGCCGGTCGGGCGTCACCGTGAAGGAGGGCGTCTTCTCGGTGTGAAACGGGCAGAGCCCCTTGAAGGACCGGCCCGCCCGCCGGAGCTGGACTCTCTCCCCGATGAGCTGGACGATGTCGGTCGCGTCCCGGACCCGCTCTCGCGCTTCTTCTCCCATCCGAACGTTCATTCCGCTATTCCAGCGTCACGATGGTGACGCCGGTTCCTCCCTCCCGGAGCTCGCCGAGCTGAAATTCCTTCACCGCCGGCTGGCCCTTGAGCCAGTGTTTCAGCCGCTCGCGAAGGATCCCCTTCCCCTTTCCGTGGATGATCCGCGCCCGGTCCACGCCGCCCATGACGGCGTTCTCCAGGAAGGCCTCCACGGCCCGAATGGCCTCGTCGGGCTCGAACCCGCGTACGTCGATCTCGTGGGGAACCTCGGGGATCTCCACCTCGCGGCGGAGGACCGTTCGCTCCCTCTTGGACCGATCCGGCTTCGAATTCGTTTCTCCCTCATCCCGCCTCAGCCCACCGATCGGGAGCATGGTGGTCGCGGCGCCGATCCTCACGCGGACGCGCCCGTCGTGGTCCGGCGCGGAGAGCACCACGCCCTCGGCCTGGAGCGCCGGCACATAGACCCGGTCCCCTTCCCGGGCCTGCTCCACCGGCGTGCCGCGATCGGGCGCCGGCGTCCACTCGGTGTCGGCGTCGATCGACTCGGAGACGCGGCGGGCCAGCCCCCGCGCTTCGTCGAGCGTCTGGGCGGAGGCCTTCTTGTCCGCTCGGAGCTTCTTCCGGTACTCGTCGATCTGGTTCTCGAGGTTGCGCAGGAGATCGCGCCGGGCGGCCAGCTCGGCCTGCTTCCGCTCGCGCTTCTCCGACTCCAGGCGCGAGAGCGCTGACTTGAGCTCGCCCTCGCGCTCGGCGAGCCGCATCCGCGTCCGCGTCAGCTCCTCGCGCTCGCGGGCCACCTCGTTCTTGAGCGTCCCCAGCTCCTCGATCAGGGCGCCCAGATCCCGCTCGCCCCGCGGGAGAAGCTCCCGGGCCCGGGCGAGCACCGTGGAATCCATCCCGAAGCGCTCGGCCACCTGGATCGCGCGGCTCCGGCCCGGCACCCCGATCAGGAGCGTGAACCGGGGCCGAAGCGTTTCCTCGTCGAACGCCATCGAGGCGTTGCGCGCTCCGGCGGTCTCCGACGCGAAGGACTTGAGCGCGCCGTGGTGCGTGGTCGCCACGCAGAGCGTCCGCCGCTCCAGCAGCCCCTCGAGAATCGCCTGCCCGAGGGCCGCGCCCTCCGTCGGATCCGTCCCGGACCCCAGCTCGTCGAGGAGCACGAGGGAGGCCGGCGTGGCCACCGAGATCGCCTCGGAGACCCGGCGCAGGTGCGAGAGGAACGTGCTCACGTCCTCCATCAAGGACTGCTCGTCGCCGATGTCGCACACGACGTGGTCGAACCAGGGAATCCGGGTGCCCTCCGCCGCGGGCACGGGAAGCCCCGCCATGCCCAGGAGCGCTGTGAGCCCCGCGGTCTTGATCGCGACGGTCTTTCCGCCCATGTTGGGCCCGGTCACGAGGAGAAGCGGCGTCTCCCGGTCCAGCTCCAGGTCGAGGGGCACCGGCGCCGACGGCATCTCGCCCCGCGCGTGGCGCTCGACCAGGATGGGGTGCCGCGCGCCCCGGAGAAGGAGCGAGCGCTCCTCCGTCAGCGCGGGCAGCGAGCCGCCCGTGGATTGCGTCCAGCTTCCGACCGCCTGGGCCGCATCCAGCCTCGCGAGGACCTCCAGGTCCAGCGCCAGGGCCCCATGATCCCGCCGCGCCAGCGCGCTCAGCTCGCGCAGGATCCGGCTCACCTCGCGGATCTCGTCGGCGAAGAGATCGGAGAGCTGGCTGTTGGCTTCGGCCGCTTCCCGCGGCTCCACGAAGACGGTCGCGCCGCTGCCGGAATAGCCCAGGGCGACCCCGGGCACCTGCCGCCTCTCCGAGCCGGGCACCGCGATGGCGTAGCGCCCCTCGCGGAGCGTGACGAAGCTCTCGGCGATCCCCAGGCCGCGCGCGATCGACTCGAGCTTCTGCGCCAGTCGCTCGCGAAGGGTCTGGATGGAGCGGCGGATCCGAGCCAGGTCGGGGCTCGCCTCGTCCCGCACCTCCCCGGAGGGCTCGAGGGACCGGCCCAGCTCGCGGTGAAGCGCGGGCAGCGGCTCCGCGTCGGCGAGAAGCCGCTTCAGGCCCGGGGTCCCGCTCCGGTCCTTGCGGGTCCACGCGTACGCCAGCGCGGCCTGATCCAGCAGACGGCGGATCTCCCACAGCTCCTGGCCGGAGAGAACCACGCCCTCGGTCTCGAGCTGCTCGAGCAGCTCGCGAACGTCGGGCGGGGCGGCGGGCGCCGGCTCCTCCGGAGTTCCCCAGAGCGCCAGCACGTCCCGGTAGAGATCCTGCGCCGCGCGCGCGTCGTCGAGACGAGTGTGACAGCGGATCCCGAGCACACGACCCCGTCCGGGCGCGGAACGAGTCCGGCCCGCGATCGTCGCGATGACGGCGGGGAATTCGAGTACCTGGTGCGCGTGACTCGGAGGGCCTGAGGCTTCAGGAGAAATCGGACACCCCTGCGGCTCGCGCGTTCGTGTGTTTGTGATGACCTTCGTTCCGGATGTGGTGGCGCTATCGATGATGACGCTGCGTCGGCCCAAGCGGGCGAGCGGGAAACCGGCATCACGTGGCCGATTTCCCGCTTTGGTACCGATGTCCGGAGATGCTCCCCTACTCCGCCTTCATCCGGGCCATCATCTTTCTCTTCGCGGCGTTTAGCTTGCGCTTCCGCCGCTCGCTCGGTTTCTCGAAGTGCTGATGACGTCGCAAATCGGCGAGAACTCCTGCCTTCTCACACTTCTTCTTAAACCGGCGAAGGGCACTCTCGAAGGATTCTCCTTCCTTCACCCTGATGCCGGGCATCCTATGAATCGCCTCCTAACCCTGGTTTGGGGTCCGATCGAATTCCTCCGTCTACCGCCTGTGTAGGGCAGCATACGCCTAACACTAATCAAGATACCCCGGAACGGCGGATCTGTCAATATAGCGGTAATTTACGACGCTATAACGAATTTCGGGCGAGGCCAAGAAGGGCCAGCGTGGCGGTCTCGGTCGTTAATCTACTGGGGCCCAAGTAGATAGGAGCGAATCCCTCCCCCAGCAGAACCTGACGCTCGCTTTCGGTGAACCCTCCGGGAGGTCCAACCGCAAGCAGCGTTGTCGCTTGAGGGTTTTTTCTGAAATCGAAGTTGAAGGGCTTTCCCTCCGGATCGGCGAGGAATCGTTCCGCCCCCACACCGATCGCCTTGACCGCGGACGCGACCGACCTCGACGAACCCAGACCGGGAAGGCGGCTCCGGCGGGATTGCTTGAGGGCCGCCCGCGCGATGCGCTGAAGCCGCGTGAGCTGCTGGGGTCCGAGCGAGCCGCGCTCGCTCCGGTCGCAGGCCACGAAGTCGAGCGAGCTCACGCCCAGCGGGATCGCGTGGGTCACGATCTGCTCGATGGCGCGGCGATCCGGCATGCCGACCAGGACCTCGATGGGACGCGGGAGCTCTCCCTGGTCCGCGCGCCGCTCCACGATCCGGCCGACGGCGAGGCGCCGCTCCACGGACTCGAGGACGCATTCGAAGAAGCCGCCCGCCCCGTCGGTGGCCTGAAAGGGGGTGCCGGGCTTGGCGCGGTGGACGTGGAGGAGATGGTGTGATTCCTCGAGGCTCAATCTCAGATGCTGCTCGAGGACGGATGCGGGCTCGACCCAGAACGGGGTGTCGGGGAGCCTCAGCTTCTCCAACTCAGCCGGCGCTCCGATCCGGACGATGCGGGGGAGGCACGTTGGAATCCGGAAGGGTCTCGAGCTCCGTGAAGAGCTTCTTTCCACGGTCGGTCAACTTCGTCGGCGTGTGAACCGCGACCCGGATGAGCTGGTCCCCGGTGCCCGACCGCTGCAGGCTCCGAAGCCCCTTCCCCCGCAGGCGGAGCACCTGCCCCGACCGGATGCCCGGAGGAATGGTGACCTTGGCGCGGCCGCCCAGCGTGGGCACCTCGACCTTGCCGCCCAGAGACGCCTGCGCGAAGCTGACCGGGAGCTCGAGGATGATGTCCTCGCCCTCGCGCGCGAAGAGCGGGTGCGGGATTTCCTCGATGTGCGCGATGAGATCTCCCGCGGGGCCGCCACGAATCCCCGCGTCACCCATGCCCCGGAGCGGAATGTAGTTTCCGTCCATGACCCCGGGAGGCACGCGGATCGTGATCTCCTCCTGTTGGCGCACGCGTCCCTCGCCGGAGCACTTGGGGCACGGAGACTCGACGATGGTCCCCTCGCCGTGGCAGCGGTCGCACGTGGTCACGCTGATGAGCTGGCCGAAGAGGGACCGTTGCACCGAGCGCACCTGGCCCGAGCCGCCGCAGACGGTGCAGGTCTTGCTCTTGCTCCCCGGCTTGGCGCCCGTGGCGCTGCATTCGGAGCACGGCACCATGCGCCGGATCTTGATCACCTTCTCGGCGCCGCTCGCGATCT
>DASQBE010000281.1:0-4285 GCA_035635355.1 Binatia bacterium
CAACCTGGGGCTGGCGTTCAAGAACGTGGGTGAGCTGGATTCGGCCCGGGTGGTGTGGCTGGAAGTGCGCCGGCGCTGGCCCGGATACAAGCCCGCGTCGGAGGCCATGGAGAGGTACTTCGGTTCCGCGGGGCCCTGAACTCAGTTCTCGCGCCGGCCGGCGTAGTCCTTGGGCGAGACCGCGAACTGGCGCTGCGTGAGGGCGGACTCGAAGTAGAAGGTGCGGTCCTTGTACTGGGTCTTGGGCGAGTACCGGGTCGGCTTGAAGGGCTTCTGCGAGACCGGATCCGTGAGGCTGCCCGCGTAGTGGAGCGGGTCGGCGAGGAAGCGCTTCCGGGTGTCCGGGCCCGCGAAGAAGTAGGCCTCCTGGTTCAGGAAGACGCGCAGCTTCGGATCGTAGGAGGCAACGCGCCGGGGATCGACCGGGTCCGTGACGGTGATCTTCAGCTCTTGCAAGTAATGTCCCGGGTCTTCCGTGAAGATGGGAGGGCACCCGTGGCAGCAGTAGCCCACCGGCTGGCGGTTCACATAGCTCGGCCGGATGTTGGTGTTCAGCTTCCCGTGCTTCACCGGGCAGCGGTCATTCAAGGAGAGCACGGAGTCGTAGCGCTCTTTTTCGAAAATCGGGGCGTAGAAATGCGGCGCCGTCTCCCGGGGAAGGGAAGCCTTGGCGGGAGGCGCCGGGGCGGCGAGTCCCGTGGAAGCCGCGGCCAGGGCCCAGAATCCGAGGAGTGTCAGCATTGATTTCCGAACGGCATTCACGCTGCAAGTAGAGCACGACAGCATCCGCTCCTCCAGCCGAAAATGAGGTATTCTAGGGACATGAACGATCGGCCCCGCGCGCCCGAGCTCCAGGCCGGTTTCGCCTGGTTGAACACCGACCGCCCGCTCCGGTTCGGCCACGAGCTCCAGGGCCAAGTCGTGCTTCTCGACTTCTGGACGTACTGCTGCATCAACTGCATGCACGTGCTGCCGGACCTCGCGTATCTCGAAGAGAAATACCGCGATCAGCCCTTCCAGGTCATCGGGGTCCACAGCGCCAAGTTCACCAACGAGGGTCAGCGCCAGACCGTGCGGGCCGCCGTGGGCCGGTACGAGATCGCGCACCCGGTCATCATCGACGAGAACATGCGGCTCTGGAGCGAGTACGCCGTTCGCTCCTGGCCCACGCTGGTCCTTGTGGGCGCCGACCGGCGCATCGCGGGGGCGGTCGCGGGCGAGGGAAACCGCGAGGCTCTGGACCGCGCGATCGCCGCGGCGCTGGAGGAGGGACGCGCTCAGGGGACCCTGGCCGCGGGCCCGCTGCGCATCGCGCGGGAGCGCTCGGTGCGCGCCGCCACGGGGCTCGCGTTCCCGGGCAAGGTGCTGGCGGATCCGGCCGGCGGCCGGCTCTTCATCGCGGACTCGAATCACAATCGCGTCGTGGTGGCGACGCTTCCCGATCGGGACGGCCGCTCGCGTCTCATCCGCACGGTCGCCGGGTTCAATCACCCCCAGGGGCTCGCGCTCTCGGGGGAGACCCTGTACGTGTCCGACACCGAGAATCACACCATCCGCGCCGTGGATCTCGCCAGTGGCGAGGTGAGCACCGTCGCGGGCACGGGCGCCCAGGGCTACGACCGCTCCGGGGGGAAGACCGGCACACAACAAGTCCTGAATTCCCCCTGGGATCTCGCGATCGAGGGAAGCACCCTCTACGTCGCGATGGCGGGGCAGCACCAGCTCTGGCGGATCGATCTCCCCATGGGTTTCGCGCGCGCGTTCGTGGGCACGGGCCGCGAGAACATCGTGGACGGCCCGACCGAGGCGGCCGCGCTCGCGCAGCCGTCGGGGCTTTCGCTCTCGGGGAACTACCTCTACTTCGCGGACTCCGAGGTGAGCGCGGTGCGCCGCGTCGACCTCGCCGACGAACGGGTCGAGACCCTGGTCGGCCGCGGCCTCTTCGATTTCGGCGATAAGGACGGGGACTTCGCTTCAGCCAGGCTGCAGCACCCGCTGGGCGTCGCGGCGTGGCGGAAGACGGTCCTGGTCGCGGACACCTACAACCACAAGATCAAGGAGATCGACGTCGAGGGACGCTCCATCAAGACGCTGGCCGGCGACGGTCGGCCGGGGACCGAGCGGGAAGGGCGCCTGGCGCTCTTCGAGCCGGGCGGTCTCCACGCGGCCGAGGACGTTCTCTACATCGCGGACACCAACAACCATCGCGTGGTGCGCTTCTCCCTGGTGGACAGCGCGTGGCGCGAGGTGGTGATCGAGGGGCTGGAGGCGCCCGAGGGGTTGGACACGGCCGCCGAAGGCGAGCCCGCGCGGATCTCCACCACGCGGCTCAGGGCCGGCGCGTCCACCGCCTGGCGCGTGGCGGTCCGGCTCCCCGAGGGGGCGCACGTGAGCGAGGAGGCTCCCGCCAGCGTCCGCGTGGCGCGCGGCTCCGAGGTCATGCTCCAGCGAACGATCCTGGGCGAGCCCTGGCCCCTGGCGTTCGAGCTTCCGGCGCAGCCCGAGGGGGCCGCCGACCTTCATGTCCAAGTCTCATTCGCCTACTGCAACGAAGGTCAAGGAGTCTGCGTTCCCGCGAATCCAAGCTGGCGGGTTCCCGTGACGTTCGACTTGAACGGGGAAGCCACAGCCGAGCTCGTAGCCTCCTTATCCTGATCCGGAGCCTCCCATGCCGCGCGCGCTAGGCGAGCTGCTCCATGCGGGTCAGGTTCTCCTGATCCCCCTGCTCGTCCTCTGCAACGCCTTCTTCGTCGCCGCGGAGTTCTCCCTCGTCACCGTGCGGCGCACCCGGCTGGAAGAGCTGCAGGCCAAGCGGACGCCGGGCGTCGGGTTCGCGCTTTCCGCCACGGGGCGCATCGATCAGATGATCGCGGCCACCCAGCTCGGCATCACGATGACGAGCCTCGCGCTGGGGTGGATCGGGGAGCCGGGGCTGGCGCATTTCATGGAGCCCTGGTTCCGGTTCCTGCCGGCGGCCTGGGGGCCGGTGGCGGCCCACACGGCGGCCACGATCGTCGCCTTCGGCTGCATCACCTTTCTCCACGTGGTGGTCGGGGAGCTGGCGCCGAAGACGATCGCGATCCGGATCCCCGACGTGGTCGCGATCCGGCTGGCGGCGCCGCTCCTCGCCTTCGAGCGCGTGGGGCGCCCGTTCATCCGCCTGACCAGCTTCGCGGGGCGATCGCTGGCGCGCGCCCTGGGGTTCGCCCCCGCGCCGCATCAGCACGTGCACTCGGTCGAGGAGCTGCAGCTTCTGGTCGAGGACGTGTCCGAGGCGGGGCGCATGAGCGTGGAGCAGGCCGAATTGTTGAAGAACGCGTTCCGGCTCCCCGTGAAGCGGGCCGGGGAAGCGATGGTGGCCCTGGCGAGCGTGTCCATGCTGGACATCCGCGCGACCCCCGACCAGATCATGGCGGCGGTGCAGGACAGCGTGCACACGCGGTTCCCGGTCTGCGAGGGCGAGCGCACGCGGATCGTCGGGATCGTGAACGCGAAGGACCTCTTCTACATCTACACGACCAGCGGCCTGATCCAGATCGCGGACGCGATGTATACGCCCACGTGGGCGCCCGCGGACCGCTCGATCGCCGAGCAGCTCAAGGAATTCCGGCGGATCCGGCGGCAGATGGCGATCGTGGTGGATGCGGTGGGGCAGCCCATCGGGATCATCACGCTCGAGGACATCATCGAGGAGCTGGTCGGCGAGATCGAGGACGAGCACGACGTGCGCGGCGTTCGCGACGCCGTGGAAGCCGCGGCCGCGACCCGCTCGCCGCCTGGGGCCTCACGCCCGAAGTGGGGGTTCCGGCCCAAGGCGTAGGCGCCCGCTGCGTTTCGTGAAATTTGGGCCCGGGTGGCGGAAAGGCAGACGCAGGGGACTTAAAATCCCCTGGGGGAAACCCCATGCAGGTTCGAGCCCTGCCCCGGGCAATGAGTTACGGACGCGGCCATTTCGCCGGGCGCGGAAAAGACTCGATGAGGACTCGAAGTCGGCCGGAAAGGGCTTCCACAAGCGTCGGCGTCGGGCGTTCGACGGGGTCGGATGGTGGAGGCGACCCGGGGGTCCCTAGCGGACCGCCTAGCTGGGGAGAGGAGTGGCGGGTTGAACAAGGGCGAGCTAGCGAAAATGAAGGATCGCCGCGTTCGTCTTCGGCCGGTTCCCAAGCAGTTGGCGCAGGACGGCCGAGATGTCGGCGAGCTAGATTCCACCTGGTGTATTGGTCAGGCGTCGGAGAAGGGGCTGCTCCTCATCCGGCGGGATGGTCCGCAGTGGTTCTTCCTACCA
>DASQBE010000282.1:0-8095 GCA_035635355.1 Binatia bacterium
AAACTCCGTAGCTCCCGCCATCCTGAGCGGCGCCCGCTGGTGATGCGTCAGCACGAAGACCGGCGTGTGATACGGCGGCTCGTCCCCCCACCAGCCTTTCCATCGATCGTCCGGCCACGGGCCGCGGACCGGACCGAACATGTTGCGTCCCAGGATCCAGGCGCCGATTCCGGCCATGCCCTGCTCTGCGATGCCGTTGTCGACGCCTGTCTCTCCACCGTCGAGCCCGTGCATCGCGCGCCAGGCCCGCGTCTTGAAGTACCATTCGAACAGCTCGGGACCCCGGACGCCGAGCGGGTTCTCGAGATCCTGGCTCGTCCCGGCGCCGAAGCCGTCGATGGAGACCGCGAAGCTCTGGACGCGGAGCGTGGCCATGACGCCTACGCCTTCCGGGGCGGCTTCGAGGGCCGGATCTCCACGGCGCTCGCGAGGGTTCTCGGATCCTGCGTGACCAGGTCCAGCACGATCCGCGCGATGTCCACCGGTTGGATCTTCCACGCGTCCTCGGGGCCCGGCGTGTGGTCGTTGAAATGGGTGGCCACGCTTCCCGGCATGAGGTAGGTCACCTTGATGCCGTCGTGCCGGATCTCCTGCATCAGGGCCTCGCTCATGCCGTTCAGCCCGAACTTGGACGCGTTGTAAGCGGTCGCGGAGGGAAAGGCGTTCCGGCCCGCCAGGCTGGAGACGTTCACGATGTAGCCGCCGCCCCGCTTTCTCATGCGAGGGATCGCGGCGCGCGAGCAGAGAAAGACGCCGGTCAGGTTCGTCTCGATCACGCTGTTCCATTCCTCGAGCGACATCTCCTCGAGATTCCGGAACACCCCGACCCCCGCGTTGTTGATCAGGATGTCCACGCCGCCGAAGGCGTGCTCGGTCTCCTCGAAGAGGGCCGACACGTCTTCCTCCCGACGTACGTCGCAGCGGTAGGCCAGCACGCGCTTGGCGTGGGTCCGCGAGAGGTCCTTCCCCGCCGCGGCGACCTCGCGCTCGTCGCGGGCCGACACGGCCACGCGCGCGCCCGACTCCAATAGGACTTCGGCGATGGCGCGCCCGATCCCCTTGGTGCTGCCGGTCACGACCGCCGACTTGCCTTCCAGGCTTCCGCTCATAGAATCTCCTCCAACGCCTGTTTGAGCTCGGGGAGCTTCCCGGTGAAGAAATGGTCCGCCCCCTTCACGATCTTCACCGTGACGGGGCCGAGCCGCCTCCATGCCGAGGCCGCGGCCTCCAGGGCCTCTTGGGACCCGTACCGGTCGCGCTCACCCTGCACGATCGCGAGCGGCCAGGGCAGGCGGTCGAGAAAGTCGAACGCGTGGTTCTGGATCGGCAGGCCCAGCGCCAGGAACCGCTCGACCCCGGTGTCGGTGAGCGCCCACTGAAGCCCCACCCAGGAGCCGAAGGAGAATCCCGCGGCCCAGAGCGCGTTCCGTCCGGTCCGCTGCCTCGCGAACGCGGCGGCCGCGCCGAAATCCCCCACCTCCTCGTTCCAGCCCGAGTACTGCCCCTGGCTCCGGCCGACACCGCGGAAGTTGAATCGCAGCGTGGGATGCCCGGCCGCGTCGAGCACCCGGTATACCGTGTGGACCACCTTGCTGTGCATCGAGCCGCCGTGCGCCGGATGCGGGTGGCCGATCACGGCCGCGGGCTTCCCCACGCCCGGATCGGACCAGAGCCCCTCGATCCTTCCGGCGGGGCCCGGAACATCCACCGCACCGACCGTGCGCGCCGCGGGGACGGAGGGTTCCATTGAATGAGTGTCTCCGCTATAATCCACCTGCTCAAGCACCAAATCCCGCGTTCCCGGAGGTACTTCGCGTGGCCATCCGTGTCGAAAAGGAAACCATGCACGGTCTGAACCGTGCCGAGCTTCTGGACATGTATCGCCTGATCTTGTTGTCGCGGAAGATGGACGACGAGGAGATCAAGCTCAAGAAGCAGAACCTCATCTTCTTCCAGATCTCGGGCGCGGGGCACGAAGCGGTGCTGGTGGCTGCCGGAAAGGCGCTGAAGAGCGGCTACGACTGGTTCTACCCCTATTACCGGGACCGGGCCCTGATGCTCACGCTCGGCATGACCCCGACCGAGATGCTCCTCCAGGCGGTGGCCGCGGCCACCGATCCCAACTCGGGCGGACGCCAGATGCCGGCGCACTGGGGATTGAAGCGCGCCAACGTGGTCTCCCAGTCCAGCCCCACCGGCACGCAATTCCTCCAGGCCGTGGGTTGCTCCGAGGGCGGCCGGTTCCTCTCGGTCCTGAACGACATCAAGGACCGCCCCGCGTTCCACGAGGACGAGGTGGTCTACGTCTCCTCGGGAGAGGGAACGACGAGCCAGGGTGAATTCTGGGAGGCGCTCACCACCGCCGCCACGAACAAGACCCCGGTGCTCTTCCTGATCACCGACAACCAGTACGCGATCTCGGTTCCCGTCGAGGTGCAGACGCCGGGGAGCGACATCGCGCGCTGCGTGAGCGCGATCCCGGGGCTGCGCATCATGAAGGTGGACGGCACGGATCCGGTCGCCTCCTACCAGATTATGACCGAGGCGGTCGCGCACCTGCGCGCGCGCCGCGGCCCCGTGATGGTGCACGCTTCCGTGGTGCGCCCCTACGGGCACTCCATGTCCGACGACGAGCTCTCCTACAAGCCGCCCGCCGAGCGCGAGGCGGAGGCGAAGCGCGACCCGCTCCATACCTTCCCCGCGTTCCTGATCCGGGAGGGCTTTGCCACCCCGGAGACGATCGAGGAGATCCAGAAGGACGTGCAGGAGACGATCGCGAGAGCGGAGGCGGAGGCGCTGCCGGCGCCGCAGCCCGCGCCCGAGACCGCGCTCCACCACGTGTACTCCTCGAGAGTGGACCCCACCTCGGCAGCGTTTCAGACCGAGCCCAAGTTCGAGGGCGGTCCCGAGACGATGGTCACGCTGATCAACCGGTGCATGCGCGACGAGATGGCGCGCGATCCGAGGGTGGTGGTGTTCGGCGAAGACGTGGCGGACGCGACGCGCGAGGCGGCGCTCAAGGAAGTCAGCGGCAAGGGCGGCGTGTTCAAGGTCACCCACGGGCTCCAGAAGCAGTTCGGCAAGGAGCGCGTGTTCAATTCCCCGCTGGCCGAGGCCAACATCATCGGGCGCGCGATCGGAATGGCGACCCGCGGGATCAAGCCGGTGGTGGAGATCCAGTTCTTTGACTTCATCTGGCCCGCGATGATGCAGATCCGAAACGAGATGGCGATGCTCCGCTGGCGCTCGAACGGGGACTTCTCCTGCCCGCTGGTCGTGCGCGTGCCGATCGGGGGATATCTCCAGGGCGGATCCATCTACCACAGCCAGAGCGGCGAGAGCATCTTCGCGCACAATCCGGGCCTTCGGATCGTCTACCCCGCGACCGCGGTGGACGCGAACGGGCTCCTGCGCACCGCCATCCGCTCCGACGATCCGGTCTTCTTCCTGGAGCACAAGCACATCTACCGCCAGCCCTTCGCCAAGGGCCAGTACCCCGGGCCCGAGTACATGATTCCCTTCGGGAAGGCGCGGGTCGCGCGCGAGGGGAAACACATCACGGTCGTGACCTGGGGCGCCACGGTGAACCGGGCCCTGCTGGCCGCGCAGCGCCTGGAGGGAAACGGGATCTCGGTCGAGGTGCTCGACATGCGCACCATCCTGCCCTTCGACATGGAGGCCGTCGCGCGCTCCGTGAAGAAGACCTCCCGGGTGCTGGTGCTCCACGAGGACGTGCGCACCGGCGGATGGGGCGGGGAGATCGCGGCCCGGATCGCCGAGGACCTCTTCGAGTCGCTGGACGCCCCGGTGCGGCGGATCGGCGCGCTGGATACGCCGGTGGGCTACGCCCCGGCGCTGGAGGACGCGATCCTGCCGCAAGTCGACGGGATCGAGAGCGTGCTGCGGGAGCTGGCCGCGTACTAGCGAAGCCCCTGGCCGGCTCGACATGCCCTGGGGCATGTTCTTTCAGCTCGACGGCCCGACGACCTTCCCACCCTCCCGTCGAATCTTCCCCTCCGCCTCCAGCTTCTCCAGATGCGCCTCGAGCGTCCGCGCGGACCACTCCGGCGCCGCCCCCGGCGTGTCCTTGTAGACCTCGGCCCGCAGCGCCTCGAAAGCCATCGGACCTCCCTCGAGCGAACGCAGGATCCGCGACTCGCGCGCGCGCCGGTGCTCGAGGAGGGTCGCGAAGAGATGATCCACGCCGCGGCTCGGGGGCCCGTGCCCCGGCAGAAGGGCCGTGGCCCCGAGGGCCTGGATCCGCTCGAGCGACCGCAGATAGTCCCCCATGTTTCCGTCCGGCGGGTTGATGACCACGGTGCCCAGCGTCGAGACGAGATCCCCCGCGAGCAGGGTCCGCGAGCGCTCCTCGAAAAAGACGAAGTGGGAGCGCGCGTGTCCCGGCGAGGCGTGGGCGACGAGGCGGCGCGCGTGGGGACCCGGGAGATCGATGGAATCGCCCTCGTGGAGCTCGCGGTCCAGCTTCACCCGGTCCGAGATCGAGGCATCGCCCCAGACCGGGGCGCCGTAGCGCTCGCGGACTTGATCGGCGCCGAGAAGGTGGTCCCGGTGGCGGTGGGTCAACAAGATGGCCTTCACCCTGCCGCCGCCCGCGATGGCCGCATCCACCACTTCATGGAGCGGGGCCAGATCGGCCGCGTCGGCGGTGCCCGGATCCACGATCACGACCTCGCGGTCCCCGACCACGGCCGCGTTGGTGTGGGTCGCGGGCGGGAGCGTCTCGGTGCGGAGCGGCACCATCACGATCCCCGGGTGGATGATCACGTAACGCGAGGGAACGCTCTTCGCCTCGGGCACGGCGCTCAGGCGCTCCGCCAGGTCCGCGGTACCCCCGGCGATGACCCGGATCGCGTGGAGCGTGGGCATGGCCAGGATGACCAAGTCCTGGTCCCAGAGCGAGAGGGCCTGGTCCGGCTCGATCCAGGCCCCGGCCTGGAGCTCACCCTGCCAGACATCGGGCTCCACCGGCTCCGAAAGCTCGGCCAGGAAGAACATCGTGTCGAACCGCGCTCGGCTGAAGGGGGGCGTGACCCAACGCCCCGACATCCGGAACACCGATCGGTCGAGCGAGAGCCCAAGCCGCTCGATCGAGGGCCAGAACTCGGCATTTCCGTTCAGGACCTGCTCGCGCAGCACACGCTGGCCTTCGACCGTGGGGAGGGCGCCGGTCACGCCCACGAAGATCCCCGTCTCCTCGAAGGTCTCGCGCACCGCGCAGCGGAGCATGGCCAGCTCCATGGCCTCCTCGCCCTCGGTCGGCCCGTCCTCCCGCGACATCCGCCCGCCTGGGAACGAATGAAAGCCCCCGAGGAACGGGTTGGCCTCGGCGCGGTGCACCCAGAGGACGCGCAGCTGGGGATTCCGCGAGATGAGGATGAGGCTCGCGGCGGGGCGAAGCGGCGGCGGGTGGGCCAATGCTACTCGACCAGGACCGGGGGAAGCGCGAGCCTGAGCGCGTGGATGTGGTCGGGGCCCACGCCGCAGCAGCCGCCCACGATCTGCGCGCCGCGCGCGACCCACCCTGCGGCCGCCTCGGCGAAGCGCTCGGGCGTCCACTCGGGATCGAAGCTCCACGTGCCCTCGGCCATGTTCGGCGCCCCGGCGTTCGGATAGCACCCGAGCGGGAGGCGCGTCACGCGCGACATCTCGCCCAGGCAATCGGCGACCTCACCCGGCGGCACGCAGTTCACGAGGATCGCGTCCGGCTTGAACGGCTCGACCGCCCGCACGGCGTCGGCCAGGAGCTCGCCGTTCCAGATCTCGCGCGCGTTCTTGCAAAGAAAGCTCACCAGCACGGGGACCCCCGCGGGCTTCGCCCCGCGCAGCGCCGCCTTCGCCTCGGCCGAGGAATTCATGGTCTCGATCAGGATCAAGTCCACGCCCTGACGCGCCAGCCGCACCGCCTGCTCGGCGTGCTCCCGTTCCGCCACGGACGGGTCGGGCGCCAGGTCGGGCCGATAGCAATCCTCGAGCGGCGCCAACGCGCCCGCCACCAGGACCTCGCGCGCGCCGGGCGTGCGCGCGGCCGCCTTGCGCGCGAGGCCCACGGCGCGTTCCGTGAGGCGCTCCGCCTCCCCGGCCCGCCCCGCCTTGGCCAGCGTCCGCGGCGTCGTGCGGAAGGTGTTCGCGGTGATGATGTCGGCCCCCGCGCGCACGTAGTCCTCGTGGATGGCGCGGATCGTGTCGGGCGCGTCGAGGAGCGCCTGCGAGCTCCAGAGGGGGAGCGGCGTGGGGACCCCGCGCCGCTCGAGCTCGGTGCCCAGGGCGCCGTCCAGCACGATCAGCTCGCCGCGGTTCAGGCGGCTCTTCAGGGGGTTGTGGATCATTCGGCGGCGGCGGCTTCGTCGGGCGTGTTCAGCCCGTGGAATTGCATCAGCTCCTCGATGACCGCGCGCCGTCGTTTCAAGATCGAGGTCATGGAGGTGTAGCCGTAACGCAGGATCTGCTCCCGCTCGGCGTAGCTCATCGTGGGATGAAGGAACATCATCACCTCCGCGGAGCTGGGCTCGATGCGGTAGATCTTCACCTGTGGGAATTCCGCCTGGGCGCGCCGGATCTCGCCGTCCAGCCGGACGCGCGTCTCGATCCGCGACGCCTGGTCCTGGATGAACGACATCCCCTTCTCGGAGATCCGCGCGCACTTGCCGTCGCTCCCCGGGATGCAGACCGAGCTCCGGTCGTTCATGATGTTGAGGAGCGGATTGATGATGAGCATGGTGGTGGCGCCCGCCTTGATCGCCACGTCGATGTGCGCCACGCGTCCGGTCGAGCCGTCGATGAAGTCGCGGCCCTGGATGCGGACCGGGCGGAAGAAGAGCGGGATGGCCGAGGAGGCCGCCACCGCGTTCGAGATCGGCACCTGGTCCCCGTCGGCGTTGGAGAAGATCCTCCGCGTGCCCAGGTCCAGGTCCGTCGCCGGGATGAAGAGCTCGCGGCTCAGGCCGGCGAAGGAATCCGTCTTCCCGTACGACTGCAAGAGTTGCGAGAAGAAGCGCTGGTAGCTGTCGAGGGCGAAAAGCCCCGGGGGAAGGCGCTCCTCGATGTGGTGCATGAACTCGAACGGGGAGGGCCGCTGGTTCGTCCGGACGCTCTTGATGAAGAAGCCCGGGATGGACCCGATACATCCGAGCACGGACTTCAAGATCGCCCACCGGTTCGCCACGTAGAAATCGCCCCGCTTGAACTCGAGCTCGGATCCGTGGAGAAGCCCCCAGTAGACCTTCCGCGCGGGGATTCCCTTGGCGAGGAGGGCGGCCACGGAGGCGCCCGCGCTCACGCCCATGTAGATATGGAAGCCGGTGCTGGAGAAGTCGAAGCCCAAGAAGTCGTCGAGGGCGGCGAGGCAGCCGATCTCGTAGAAGGCGCCGGTCATGCCGCCGCCGGTCAATCCGAGCGCGATTTTTCCGCCGTCCATGGCGGATGGGGTCACGCGCCCCTCCCGGGGTAGCGGAAGAGGCGGTTTACGATTCGGTCCGCCAGGCTGGGCGTCGCGACGTTCAGGAGTCCGATCCATCGATTCCGGCGCGGAACGAAGATCTCGGGCCTGGGCCGCCGGAGCGCGCCCACGATCGCCCGCGCCACCTCTTCGGGCTTGAGGACCGTTCCCGCCGGGCCCCATCCCACGGCCCGGCCACGATCCAGCCGGGCCAGGAATTCCGTCTCGACCGCCGCCGGAAGCACCAGCGCCACCCGGATCCCCTTCGGTCCCAGCTCCCTCCGCCACGCCTCGGTCATCCCGACGAGCGCGAACTTGGAGGCGTTGTAGAAAGAATAATACGGCACGCCGACCTTTCCCGCGAAGCTCGCGACGTTCACGATCACGCCGCCGCCGCTCCGGGCGCCCGCGGGCCCGCCGGCAGCACCCGTCGCTCCGGCCCGCGACGCGAGGGCGGAATACGCGGCGCGGGTGACCCGGAACGTTCCCAGGACGTTCACGTCGAGGAGATCCGCGACCGTCCGGTCGGCGGCTTCGGTGAGCGAGGCCAGGTAGCCGATCCCGGCGTTGTTGACGAGGGCGTCGAGCCCGCCGAAGCGGCGCACCGCCTCGGCGACCGCGCGCTCCGCGTCCGCGGGG
>DASQBE010000283.1:0-4857 GCA_035635355.1 Binatia bacterium
TCGCTTTGTCGAGATCGCTGCCGAACTGGGCGAACGCCGCGAGCCCGCGATACTGCGCAAGGTCGAGGCGCAGCGTGCCGGCCACCTGCCGCATCGCCTTGATCTGCGCCGATCCGCCGACGCGCGAAACCGAGTTGCCGACGTTGATGGCGGGACGGACGCCCTGGTGGAAGAGATCCGATTCCAGGAAGATCTGGCCGTCGGTGATCGAAATCACGTTCGTCGGGATGTACGCCGACAGGTCGCCCGCCTGCGTCTCGATGATGGGGAGCGCCGTGAGCGATCCGCCGCCGAGCTCGTTGTTCAATTTCGCCGCGCGCTCGAGCAGACGCGAGTGGAGGTAAAAGACGTCGCCGGGATACGCCTCGCGGCCCGGCGGACGTCGGAGCAGCAGCGAGATCTCGCGATACGCCTGCGCGTGCTTCGAGAGATCGTCGTAGACGACGAGCGCGTGCCGCGCCGAGTCGCGGAAGAACTCCGCCATGGCACAGCCCGTGTACGGCGCCAGGTACTGGAGCGCCGCCGGCTCCGAGGCCGAGGCGATCACGACCGTGGTGAAGGCCATGGCGCCCGCGCTCACGACGGTCGTATAGGCCATCGCGCCGTTGTCCTCGAGGATCTTCACCACCTTGGCGACCGTGAAATCTTTTTGGCCGACCGCGACGTAGATGCAGTGCAGGTCGCCGCCCTTCTGATTCAGGATCGTGTCGATCGCGAGCGCGGTCTTGCCGGTCTGGCGGTCCCCGATGATGAGCTCGCGCTGCCCGCGTCCGATCGGGATCATGGAGTCGATGGCCTTGAGGCCCGTCTGCACGGGCTGGTTCACCGGCTGGCGGTCGATGATGCCGGGGGCTCCGGTCTCGAGGGGGCGCGTTCGCGTCGTGACGATCGGCCCCTTGCCGTCGATGGGCTGGCCGATGGCGTTCACCACGCGGCCGATCATCGCCTCACCCACGGGGATCGACGCGATCTTCCCCGTCCGGCGCACGGTGTCGCCCTGCTTCACGTTGTCCGTGCCGCCGAAGAGGGCGGCGCCGACGTTGTCCTCTTCCAGGTTCAGGACGATGCCGGTGAGATCGCCGGGGAAGTTCAGGAGCTCCCCCGCCATCGCGTCGTCCAGGCCCCAGATCCGGGCGATCCCGTCGCCCACTTGGAGCACCGTCCCGACGCTCTCCATCTTGAGGCGGGACTCATACCGCTCGAGCTCCTGCTCGAGGACCGAGCTCACTTCTTCCGGTTTCAGTGCCATGCGTTGACCTCGGGGTTCAGGCCCGCGCGTCGCGCAGCTGCCGGCGAAGGCGCCAGAGCTGTGTGGCGAGCGTGCCGTCGATGATCTTGTGATCCAGCGAAAGGGAAGCGCCGCCCAAGAGCGCGGGATCCACTTCCCGGGTGAGCGTGATCTTGCGGCCGGTGCGCTTCGCGAGCCCGCGCGTCAGGACGTCCGCCTGGCGGTCCGAGATCGGGACGGCGGTGCGGACGACCGCGCGGCTGATGCCCTGCGCGTCCTCGGCCAGCTTGTGGAACTCGCCGGCGATCGCGATCAAATGATCGTACCTCCGCCGGCGCAGGAGGAGCACGAGAAGCCCATAGATGTTGGGATTGAGGTTGGCCTTGAACTGCTTCTGGAGAAACGCCTCCTTCTCCGTGCGCGCGATGTTCGGCGCCTCGAAGAACCGGCGCACCCTGGGGTCCCGCTCGAAGACGCGCGAGACCGACTCGAGGTCCTGATGCGTCGCCTCGAGGTCCTTTCGTTTCTTGGCCAGCTCCAGAAGAGCGCGAGCGTAGCGGCGTGCGAGGACGGCGGAGATCACTTGACCTCTTCCACCTCGGCGAGGAACCCATCCACCAGTTTCCGGTGCTTCTCCGCGGTCAGCTCTTCACGCATCAGCTTGCCCGCGATCTCCACGGCGAGGTCCACGACCTCGTTCCGGAGGGCGGTCTGGGCCTTGTCCCGCTCGATCACGATCTCCTCGCGGGCGCGCGTGATCATTTCCTGAGCTTCCTTGCGCGACCCCTCGCGGATCTCGGCGGCCACGCGCTGGCCCTCCGAGACGGCTTCCTGGATCCGCTGCCGGCCCTCGGCCTCGAGCCGCTTCAGGTGCGCTTCGTACTCCTGGCGAATCTTCTGGACCTCGGCCTTCTCCTGCTCGATGCGCTCGAACTCCGCGCGGATCCTCTCCCGGCGCTCGCGCATCGGGGGGAGGATGATCGTGTTGAACGCGCCGCGGACCAGGAAAAGGAAAATGATGAAGCTGATCGCGTGGGCGATGAGCTGATTGACGTGTACGAGCTGATCCATGAAGCCTCGTGGGCCTGCCGCGGCCGCGCCTTGCGAGCGCGGCGTCCGCGGGTTAGCCGATCCGACCCTGAAGGAAGAACATCGTGACGAACGCGTAGATCGTGAGCGCTTCGGCGAAGCCGAAGCCGATGATCATGGCCACCTGGAGCTTGGGAAGGATCTCGGGCTGACGGCCCATCGCCTCCATCGCTCCCTTGCCGAGCAGTCCGATGCCGATGCCCGAGCCGATGGCGGCAAAGCCGATGCCGAGCGGGAGTCCGAGTCCTAGCGCTGCCGGGAAAAGCATGGGTTCACCTCCTTGGGTGTACGGTTCTCATTCAATGGGACGCGTGCGCCTCCTCGGGCGCGTGCTCCTCGTGCGGCAACATCATGTAGAGGTACACGGTCGCGAGGAGCGAGAAAATCAACGCCTGCACGATGCTCGTCAGCGTCTGGAGCATCATGAAGAGCGCGGTGATTCCGGCCATGGGCGGCACCGCGAGCGCCGTGAGGCCGGCCTTCAGACAGAGCGCGGTGGCGCTGACGAATACGACGATCAGCGTGTCCTCGCCGAAGATGTTCCCGAAGAGACGGCAGGAGAGACTCACCGGCTTGGCCAGCTCCCCCAGCACGTGCACCGGAAGCATCACCGGGAGCATCATCCACCCGATCGCGTCGCGCGGCGAGCCGGCTAAGTGGTCCAGGTAGCCCAGGATCCCGAGATTCCGGATGCCCCAGAACTGCACGTAGAGGAAGGTGATCAGGGCCAGGGCCAGGGTCAGGTCCAGGGAGGACGTGGCCGACTTCATCCCGGGAAGGATCCCGAGCAGGTTGATGGTCAGGATGTAGAAGAAGAGCGCGCCGATGATCGGGAAGTGTTTCTCGATGTGACTGCCGAGGAGCCCGCCGGCGACGTCCTCCAGGCTCTCCACCATCCACTCCACGGCGTTCTGGAACGGGCCGGGAACCATCTTCGGCTTGCGCATGGCGAGCCAGCTCACCACGAGGAACAAGAGTCCCGCGATCCAGGCGAATACGATGATCTGGTTCTTCTCCAGCCAGGTGATCGCGGCGTTGCCCGGGTTGAAATCGTGAAGGATCACGAGCCAGTTCGGAAGCTCGGTCGCGGCCTCGTGCGAGGCGGCCGGCGCCGCGTGCTCGGTCGCAGCCTGTCCTGCGCCGTGCTCGAAATGGGGCGGAGGTGGCGTAGGATGCGATGGGTCATTTATGGGAAGTTTCGTTGGCGGAGTAGAGGTCTCATGCTGGGCTGAACCGGTCGTCTGCGCGTGCGCCGTCGTGGCGAGCGCGGAGGCGCCAACGACCGCCAGGACGAGCATCGCGCCCTTCGCGCGCCGCGTGAGCGAAGCGGGGCCCGCGCCGAACGCGAGCAGTATGGACTTCAGGAAGAGCACGGCGAATGGAATCGCGAATCCCGCGCAGAGCGGCGCGTAGCGGATCTTATCCCAGGTCATCAGCGCGAAGAGCCCGCCGTAGACCACGAGCACTTTGGCGATGATCGCGAGCGCGAGGCCGCCCCGCTTCTCTGTGAAGAGTTTCACAATCTTCCGGAGAAAAATGAAATGAAGCGAGGAGATGACCTCTCCCGCGAGGAGGGCGAGCGCGTCGTACGGTTGGGTGGACGCGAGCGTAAGGGCAAGCGCCCCCGCGACGATCCACGAGGTCCGGAGCGATCGATCCAGCACGTCGCGTCCGGGTGTCGCGTGATCCATGTGGGGGGTCAGTCCTCCAGTTGGGAGAGTTTGACGATCTTGATGGTCTCGCGCACTCCGGCCACGAATCCCAGGACGCAGAAGACGATCCCGAGCCACGGTTTCGTCCGGAGATGCCTGTCGAGATAGAGCCCGATGGCGAGTCCGATCAGCGGCGCCAGCGCGAGAATGAACGGAATCGACGTGAGCATTCCGACCTGCCGCCAGCCCGTGAGCTTCTTCGGTGTCTTGCCGTTCACCTGGGATGTCTGCAGGAGGAAATGTCGCCGCCGACTACGAGCGAACGAAGATAAGCGGAAGGGGTTGCGTGGGTCAACGAAAAACGAGGGCGGCGCGATCGCGGTGGACCGGCGCCGAGTGCTTCCGCCAGATCCACAGCCCGCGCTCTGCCCCCAAGGCAAGATGAAGGCGGGACGCCTCTTGCCTCCTCGGCATCATCACACCGCGGCCCCGACTCCGCGATGCTCTCCCCCAAACAGAGAGCGTCCCGCCGGCCACTTGCATCGCAACCAGCGTGCCGAGGCCCGCGACGGACGGACCCAGCGTCTAAGTCCCGCGCGCGTCTCGAAATGCGTGCGGGAGCATGGCGCGCGGCGTGGGCTTGGATTCAGGGTGGCGGTGACGGGAGTTGACGTGGGATGAGGGCGGCCGAGCCGCCCGGGGGCGCAACGCGTTCGGGCCGCCGGGGTTCGCCCGGCGTCAACCTCAGGGTGACGCGGCGTTCGCCTTGTTGATCCAGGCCGCTTCGTTCTTGATGACGCGGATGCTGCCTTCGCGCAGCGAGCGCACCATCACCTCGACGATTTCGGCCGCGAACTGCGTGCCGGCCTTCTCCTCGAACTGGGCGAT
>DASQBE010000284.1:0-11587 GCA_035635355.1 Binatia bacterium
ACGCCCCGATCCGGATCCTCGACGGCGGCGACCTCGACGGAATCGGTGTGCGCGAGGCGCGTGAACCCGCGCGGCATGGACTCCACGACGTCGCCGTGGCTGGCCCACACGCGGCTCAAGTGCTCCACGCCCGCGAGAAGCCGGCCTTCCGTCTCCACCGCGAGGGTCGCCTCGCCGTATTCGCGGCGCTGACTGGGGGCCACGCGGCCGCCCAGGTCGCGCGCCAGGAGCTGGAAGCCGTAGCAGATCCCGAGCACCGGGATGCCGAGCGACAGAACCCCTTCGTCCAGCCCCACGGCGCCTTCCTCGAGCACGCTCATCGGGCCGCCCGAGAGCACGATCCCCCTCGGAGCGCGGCGCTGGATCTCCGCGCGCTTCATGCGAGGGTCCACGATCTCCGCGTACACGCCCAGCTCCCGCGCGCGCCGTGCGATCAGCTGGGTGAACTGGGACCCGTAATCCAGGATGAGAAGCAGCTCGTGGCTCAATGGAGGAAGCACCTTTCGCCGGTGAGAAGCATGGACACGCCTCGGGATTCCGCCGCGGCGATGGATTCCTCGTCCCGCACCGACCCGCCCGGCTGGGCGATGGCGGTGATGCCTGCCTTCGCGGCCATCTCGACCGAGTCGGGAAACGGGAAGAAGGCGTCGGAGCAGAGGACCGCGCCGTGGACGTCGTGCCCCGCGCGCTCGGCCTTGAGGAGCGCCAGCCGCACGGCGTCCACGCGCGAGGACTGCCCCGCCCCGATGCCCAGCGTTCTTCCGTCGCGCGCGATCACGATCGCGTTGGAGACGACGTGCCGGGTGACGCGCCACGCGAATCGCAGGTCGCGGGTCTCCTCTTCGGTCGGCTTCCGGGCCGTGACCGCCATCCAGCTCTGAAACTGCGGCGCCGGCGGCGCGGTCTCGGCCAGGAGCCCTCCGAGAAGGCTCCGCGTCGAGAGCGTGTCGGCCGAGCCGCGCAGGAGATCGGGCGATTCCAAGACAATCAGATTCTTGCGTGTCTTCTCGAGCCGCTCCGGGGACGCCGTGATGGAGGGCGCGACCACCACCTCGAGGAAGAGACTCCCGATGGCCTCGAGCGCCGCGTCGTCCAGGGTCCGGTTCACGCCCAGGATCCCGCCGAACGCGGAGAGCGCGTCCCCATCCCGCGCGAGGGGGATCGCGGCGGCGACGGTCGGCGCGACGGCGGCCCCGGAGGGATTCCGGTGCTTCACCACGACCGCCGCCGGCTCCTCGAACTCGTGCAGGAGCGTGAGCGCGGCCTCGATGTCGAGGTAGTTGTTGTAGGAGAGCGTCTTCCCGCGCACCTGCGCCAGGGTCGCGAGCCCGCCGCTGGCTTCCTCCTTCGCGTAGACGGCGCCCTCCTGCCCCGGGTTCTCGCCGTAGCGGAGCTTCTGCAAGATCCGGTAGCGGGTCTCGATGCGCTCGGGAAGCCCGCGCGACCCCGCGACCGGAGGGCGTCCCGCGCCGCGGGCCTCCGTCGCATCGGGGCACGACGCCTGGAGGTAGCGCGCGATCGACGCGTCGTAGGCCGCCGTCCGCTCGAAGGCGCGCCGGGCGAATTTTCTCGCCATCGCCACGGGCACGATGCCCCCGCCCCGGTCGAGCGCCTCGATCACCTCGGCGTATTGCGCGGGATCCACCACCGTCAGCACGTGCGCGTGGTTCTTGGCGGCCGCGCGGATCAGCGCCGGCCCGCCGATGTCGATCTGCTCGACGGCCTCGGCCTCGGATACGCCCGCGCGTTCCACCGTCTTCTCGAACGGGTAGAGATTCACGACCACGAGCTCGATGGAGATGATGCCGTGGTGATGGCGCTCTTCCTCGTCGACGCGATGGCCGCGGCGGTAGAGAATTCCCCCGTGCACGGCCGGGTGGAGCGTTTTCACCCGGCCGCCGAAGAGCTCGGGAAAGCCCGTGATCTCGCTGACGTCGCGGACCGAGAGGCCCGCGTCCCGCAGCGCCGTCGCGGTCCCGCCGGTGGAGACGATCTTGATCCCGTGGCGGGCGAGGCCACTCGCGAGCTCCGCCAGGCCGGTCTTGTCCGAGACCGATAGAAGCGCCCGGCCGACTTGGATCTCGCTCACCGCGGCCGGGAACCCCCGGTGATCCCGGCGAGCGCCTCTTCGTAGCGGCGGCTCGTCTTGTCGATCACCTCTTCCGGAAGATGCGGCGGAGGCGGATTGCGGTCCCAGCGGATGGAGTCCAGATAATCGCGGATCACCTGCTTGTCGAAGCTGTCCTGAGCGACGCCCTCGCGGTACTCCGCCGCGGGCCAGTAGCGCGAGGAATCCGGGGAGAGCGCCTCGTCGATCCAGAGAATGCCTCCGTCGCGCTCCCCGAATTCGAACTTGGTGTCCGCGAGGATGAACCCGCGCGAGCGGGCATGATCGGCCGCGGCGTTGTAGATGGCGAGCGAGACATCGCGGAGCTTCTCCGCCACCGGCCGGCCCACGATGGTGGTCATCCGCTCGAAGGAGATGTTCTCGTCGTGCCCCTCCGAGGCCTTGGTGGCCGGCGTGAAGATCGGCTCGGGAAGCTTCGAGGAGAGCTTGAGCCCCGGCGGGAGCTTGACGCCGCAGACCTCTCCGCCGGCCTGATACTCCTTCCACCCCGACCCGGCGAGGTACCCGCGCACCACGCACTCCACGTCGTAGCGCTTGGCGCGGCGGACCAGCATCGAGCGCCCCTCGAGGAGGGCCGCGTGCCGGGAGAACGGGGCCGGGAACGAGGCCACGTCGGTCGAGAGGTAGTGATTCGGCACCAGGTCGCGCAGCGACTCGAACCAGAAGCGCGAGATCTGGGTCAGGACCCTGCCCTTCCCGGGGATGCCCTCGTCCAGGACCACGTCGTAGGCCGAGACCCGGTCGGTCGCCACGATCAAGAGCGAATCGCCGAGCTCGTAGATGTCGCGGACCTTGCCCGCGTAGTCTGCCTTTCTTCCGGGGATCTCGATCTGTCGCATGGAGCGCTCCACCGCCTTCATGTCATCTCCTCCCACTCTGGATCCATCGAATGGCTTCGACGTACAGACGATGCTCGAGGGGTAGGAGCCGGTCGGAAAGCGTCTGCTCCGTGTCGCCCGGCAGGACGTCGAGCGGCGCCTGGAGCAGAATCGGACCCGTATCCATGCCCGGATCGACGAAGTGAACGGTGACCCCGGTGACGCGCGCCCCGGATTCGATCGCCTGACGCTGGGCGTGGAGTCCCCGGAACGCGGGAAGCAGGGACGGATGCACGTTGAGAACGGGCACGCCGACTTGCTCGAGGAACCCGGCGCTGAGAAGGCGCATGAACCCGCACAGGGCCACGAGATCGGCCCCGTCCTCCCGCGCCACGCGGAGCAGCTCCCGCTCCGCCTCCGGCGCGAGCCGCGCTCCCGGCGTGACCGGAGCGAGCGCCAGAACAGGCACCCCCAGCGCACGGCTCTCCGTGAGCACCGCGGCGTCCGGACGGTCGCTCACCACGCGAGCCACCTCGCCCGAGATCCGGCCATCCCGGGTGGCCTCGATCAAGTTGACCGCGTGGGACCCTCGACCCGAAGCCAGCACGAGCAGCCGAAACCGCTTCACCACAGCAAGGTATACCATCGGGAGGGCTCCCTTCTCAAGGGGGATGTCCCGAAGGAGTTACCGCCGAATCGCCGCCCCACGACACCACCTCCGGCGCGGGGTGGGCGCGCGTGGAGACGAGCGCCCCTCCGCGCGTGAAGGTCACGCGGATCGCTCCCTCCTGGTCGGTCCGGTACACGCGCGCTCCGGCGCGGAGGTAACGCCCCACCGTCGCCGGGTCCGGATGGCCGAAGCGATTTCCCTCCCCGCACGAGATGAGCGCGATGCGGGGTCGCGTCGCCGCGATCCAGGCCGAGTCGCTCGAGGTCCGGCTCCCATGGTGCGGAACCTTCATCACGCGGACCGCGCCCATCGCTTCCCTTGCCCCGGCGTGGGCGAGCAGCTCCACTTCCGCGTCGTGCTCCACATCCCCCGCGAAGCAGACCGTGTTCCCGTCGAGATCAAGAAGCGCCACCAGGGAGCGGTTGTTCTCGCGCGCGTTCCCCGGCCGCGCCGCCGCGAACCCGCCGTCGTCGGCCCGGAGAAGCCGCGCGCCCACGCGCTCCCCCAGCGCGACCGTCGTGTCCGCCCGGATGGGGACGTCGGGTGCGCCGAAGCGGCGGAGACCCGACCCGATCGGCGCGCGCCACGCACCGCCGCCGTCGCTCCCGTTCTCGTAGAGGGCGCGGAGGAACCCCCGTCCCGCGAGCCAGCCCAGCCCGCCGTAGTGGTCCCGGTGCGCGTGGGAGAGAATCGCCGCGTCGAGGCGCGTGGCGCCCTCCGCGCGCAGCGCGGGCTCCACCGAGGAGCGTCCCTCGTCGCGGGTTTCGGTCGCGGGCCCGGCGTCCACGAGGATCCATCCGTCCGGCGCGTGCGCGAGGGTGGCGTCTCCCTGTCCCACGTCGAGCATGAGGAGCCAGGAGGATCGGTCCCGCGCCCGTGGCGAAGGGAGGAACGGCACGGCCCACGCGAGAAGGAGCGCCGCGAGGGCGCACGCGCGGGCGTTCCGCCGGTCCTCCGCCCGCCGCTCGACGAGCGCGTGCTCCCACACCGCCGCGGCAAGGAGGAGGAGGGCAAGGCACGCCCCGATCGCCGTGGCGGACGGGAGGGCCCGCGCGGGAAGCGGAGGAACCGCCGTGGCGACGGCCGACGTGAGCCGCAGCATGAGGAGGCCCGAGACCTCCACCGCGCCGGCCGCGGCCTGCTCGAACGGCGGCAGGAGGAAGGCGCACGCGAGGTGGAGGAGCATCGCGGCCATGAAGGCGCCGCAGAGCGGGATGACCGCGAGATTCAGGAAGAGACCCGCGACCGGAACGGCTCCGAACTGGAGCACCTGGATTCCGAGGGTGCCCGCCTCCGCGAACGCGCTCTGCTGCCCGAGGGAGAGAAGCCCGTTCACCAGCCTGCGCACGCGGGCCAGGAGCCCGGGCGATCCCGGCGCCTCGGGAAGGCTGAGCCTCAGGCCTCCGGAGGCGAGCAGCCCGAGCACCGCGGCAAAGCTGAGCTGAAACCCCGGGTCCTCGAGCACGTCGGGAGCCATGAGGTGGATCAGGAGGCCGGCGGTCCCCCAGGCCGCGAACGGACGGACCGAGGCTCCCCTCATCCGGCCGGCGCGCATCGCCGACCACAAGATGGCGGATCGAACCGCCGACGCCGGCGCTCCGACCAGGAGCACGTAGCCCCACAGCGAGAGGAGCTCGAGCCAGACCGCCGGACTCTGGGGCAGCCGAAACGCGACCGCGATCGCGGCCACGATGCCGGCGAGCACGCAGACGTGGAGCCCCGAGATCGAGAGAATGTGGATCGTTCCACCGTCCCGGAACGAATCCCGGACCGTGGGAGCGATGCCCGACCGGTCCCCGAGCGCCATCCCGCGCGCGAGCGCGGCGACGGGGGCGCTCAGGTCGCGCGAGAGAACCCTCGCGAGGCGAAGGCGCAGGAGCCCGCCCCAGGGGATGCCGTCCTCGCGCGCGTCTCCCAGGATGACGAACGAGGTCGGATCGGCGTCCACCACGCCGGCGATTCCCAGCCGCTCGAGCCAGCGCCCGGGAGCGCCGCTCCCCGGGTTCCGCGCGTCCTCGGGTGGACGGAAACGCCCCGAGAAGCGGAGGAGGAGCCCCGGCGTCGCCCAGGCGGGCGCCAGCCCGTCGTCCCCGAAGCGAACGAGGAGCGCGGCGCGGCACGGCGAAGCCGTGTCCCCCACCCGCACGGCGTTCGCCTCTAGGGTGATGAAGGGATGGGCGGCGTCGGTGGCCACGGCGTCCAGCACGCGCCCCTCCACGGCGACCGGGGTGGCGCGCGGGTGGACCGGGAGGGGCGGCTCCATCCGATCCACCTCGCCGCCAAGAGCTCCTCCCGCGGCCAGGAGCGCCGTGACCCCGCAGGCGATTTCCGCGCGGCGCAGCCAGAGCGAGGTCTTGACCCGCGCGTGAATGCGGCTACCGGCCGCCGCGGCCGCGAGCGACATCGCCGCCGCAACCCAGGCGGCCGAGCGGAGTCCGTCCTCCCACGCCGCGGGGATCGGCGCGCGGGATAAGACCCCGTGGCCGAGGAGAAGGAACACCCAGAGGAGCACCGTCGCCGGGATCCGAAGCGACAACCGGAATGGGCGCACGCGACCGTCGTCACGGGGAGGGTGGATCGGGCCCGCGGCGCGGGGAACGGCGCCGCGTCAGTTCTTGACGGGGAGCGTGTAGATCTCGGAGTAGATCTCGCGTCCGGCGGCGCCCACGGCCTTGAAGTAGACCTTCACCTGGCGTGCGCTGTTCCGGAGCACTTCGGCGGGCAGCAGGGCCGCGAACAGCTTCGAGGCATCGTCGAGCCGGGTCATCTGCCGCGCCTGGAACGAGCCTCCGGGCGGCGACGCGTACACCCAGAGGGTCATCGATTGATCCCATTCCCCTTCGGGCAGCGCGATGGTGACCGGAAGCAGGTTGGAGAGGGAGATCGCGGAAGGCGGCGTGAAGCGGAGGGGATCCTCCGACCGCGCGCCGAATTCCGCCGAGATGAACTGCGCTCCACCGGGCTTCACCTCGAGCACCGTGATCTGCGGAGGAAATCCGCGGCGCAGCACGCGGAAGCTGTGCGCGCCCGGCCTCAAGTTCACCGTCAGGGGCGTGACCCCGCGCACGTCTCCGTCCACCCACACCGGATCGCCGCGCCCCGACTCGAAGCCCGTATCGCTCAGGATCGCGCTCCGGACGGTGACGCTGCCCGGCTCGGGAGGCGCGCCGGCGTTCCCGATCAGCTCGACCCGGGTACCCTGCAGCACCTCGACCTCCTGGGCGGTCGAGTTCAGACCCGGCCCGCCGAATCGGATGAGGTGCCGCCCCACCACCAAGCTGTCGAGCGCAACCGGAGTGGATCCCACGTACGCCCCGTCCACGAAGACGTCGAGCACGCGCGCGACGTCGGAGGAGCGAAAGCCCACGGAGCCGAGAACGCGGGGGCGAAGCGTCAGGCGGCCGCCCCGCGCCACCGACACGGTGTCCCGTCTCTGGCCGTAGACGCCCCAGTCCATGTCCACGCGATGGGTCCCCGGCGAGACCGCGATGTCGGTCGCGGGCGTGCGGGTCGGGAGCGCCACGCCGTCCACTCTCACGGCCGCTCCCGGCGGATCGGAGAAGAGGTCCAGGTTGCTGCCCGTTCCGAGCGGAGCCGCCGCCTCCTGCATCTTCGGCTGCGGATGCGTTGTGCCCACGATTCCCGGAAGGATCGCGCGGATCAGAAGGGCGAGCGCGATCAGCGAGAGCGCTCCGCCTCCCCACAGCGCGACCCACTCGTACCAGGGGCGGCGCTCCAGGAATCCCCCCCTCGAAGGCGGCGGTGGAAGCCCGAGGTCGCGAGGCTCGGTCTGCACCGGCGTCTCCTCGGGCACCGTCTCTGGCGCCTCCGCTCCCTCGCCCGCGAAGGACGCCGGGACCCCCTCCGCGCGAGCTTCGGATGGCCGCCACTCGGGCGCGAACAGATCCCCGGCCGCGCCCTGCTGCGTCGGCAGGACAGCCGGCTCGGATCCCATCGGGGCGACCTCGACCCGCGTGGGCTCGATCGGCTCCAGCTCGAGCGGTCCCATCTCGCGAGGCTCCTCGCCCTCGCCCGACGGGATCCCCATCTCGTGCTCTCCGGAGAGCGCCGCGATCGCGACGCGCCCGCTCTCGGGCGCTCCCGAGCACGCCGTGCGCAGGAGCGACCCCACGTCGCGGGTGGACGCGAGATCGCGGGCCAGGAGGCGCAGCTCTCCCTCGCGAAGAGGGTGCGTCGCCAGGACGTAGCAGTCGCCCGGTTGCGCGTTGAGCGGCACCATCTCGAGCCGCACCTGCGCTTCGGATCCCAGGGACCCCTCGGGCGCTGTCACCGAGCTCGGGGGGACCGCGCGTCCGAGCCGGGAGAGCACCCCGGCGCGCAGGCGGTAGCAGGGGCAATCCCCCGCGGTGAGCGCCATTCCCTCGCCGTCCCGGAAGAGCACCACGAGGACCGAGATCCACGTCCGCTCCCCGTCGGGCCGCGCCATGAGCTCGGCGTGCACCGCCCGGAGGGTCGCGATCGCGCGCCGCAAGTGCGGCTCCTGGGAACCATCGTCGCCCCCCAGCGACAGCGAGAGCTTCTCCCGAACCCAGATGGTGGGATCGATCACATCCGAAAAGCTCATGGAGCCGCGGCCCACAAAAGCGAAGCCCCGCTCGGGATCGAGGTGCGCGAGCGCTCCCTCCCGATCGGGGCTCCTCACGAGGCCTTGGATGAGGACCTGAGCCGAGACCGCTGTTTTCATCGAGAGCCCACAATAGGAGCGCGATCCGTCTCGTGTCAATCAGGCGTTCTAATCCTTGATGGCATGTCACTTGCAAATACATCAGGAGGGTTGGGTTCATGGAAGGCAAAGTCCCCGACGCGGGGGCTCGGAACCCAGGAATCAGCTACTTGGCGCTTGCAAATTGCACGGCCGGCTCGTAGTGTGCGCGGACTGCCCCACAAATCTTGCGCATTCTTGCGATCGGAATAGCCCGCGGACGACTCACGACGAGGCCTCGAGTCCCCGGGCACGGTGCTCGTCAACCACGGAGGCCCCGTTGACAATCCGAACTCGCTCCACCCCTTTCCTCTGGGCGCTCGCGCTCCTTCCGGCCCTCGCGCTGCCTCTATCTGCGCCTGCGCGCGCCGCGATGGGCCCCGACATGCCCGCATGGACCATCCAGCCCTATTCGGATCACGACCAGGACAAGGGATCCTCCGAGTCGAGCTCCGAGGCGACGCAGGTCTCCGACACGCTCGAGCGCACGCTCGCGAACGTCGCGAAGGCCGAGGATCTGGTCGACGCGGGAAAGAAAGAGGAGGCGCAGTCCGCGATCCAGGCTGCGCTCCTGAGCCTGGACGGCGTGCCCCGGGACGGGCCCGGCGTGAAGCAGGTGCGCGACAAGCTGGACGACCTTCGCGATCGCTGCGACCGGATGGGCGGCTCGAACGATCCGCTTCGCACCGATGACGGCGCGGACGGTGCCGGCAGCGGCCTGCGCAAGCTGGGCCCCGTCAAGGCCGAGCGAAACGACCGCGTGGACAAGTGGATCGATTTCTTCACGGGACGCGGACGCGACCAATTCCAGCTGTACCTCTCGCGCTCCGGCGTCTACATGGACCTCCTCACGCACAACCTGCGCGCGGAAGGAGTCCCGGAGGAGCTGGCCAACCTGGTCTTCGTCGAGAGTGGGTTCAACATGCACGCGCGCTCCATGGCGCGCGCAGTGGGCCCCTGGCAGTTCATCCGTGGGACCGCGAAGCTCTTCGGGCTGAAGATGAACGCGTACGTGGATCAGCGCCGCGATCCCGAGCTGGCCACGCGCGCGGCGGCGCGTTACTTGCGCCGCCTCTACGACATGTTCGACGGGAGCTGGCCGCTGGCGCTCGCCGCCTACAACAGCGGCGAGGGGACCGTGCAGCGGGCGATCCGCCGCCAGGGCACCGACGACTACTGGTCGTTGCGCCTGCCGCGCGAGACCCAGGACTACGTGCCGCAGTTCCTCGCGGCGATGGAGATCGCTTCCGACCCCGAGCGCTACGGGTTCGAGCTTCCCACCGATTCGCCGTTCCGCTTCGACGAGGTGGTGTTGCGCGGGCCGGTGGATCTCAAGCTGGTGTCGTCCATCACGTCCATCCCCTTCGATGACCTGAAGGAGCTGAATCCCATGTTCGTCCGTCACCGCTCGCCCGCGGGGACCGACGGCACCTCGATCCGCGTTCCGAAGGGCAAGGGCGACGAGGTGCAGGAGCTCCTGCTCACCTCCTACAAGCCGAAGCCCCTGTCCAAGACCGAGCTTCGCGAAGCGGCGCGCGCGCAGCGTCTGGAGCTTCGCCATCATGGCCGCCGGCACCACCGCCGCAGCCACACGCATCTCGTGCGCCGCGGCGAGACGCTCTCGCAGATCGGGAAGCGCTACGGGAAGGCGCCGGCGACCCTCGCCCGCCTGAACCGGATCGACGACGGAGCCCAGCTCCGCGCGGGCCAGAGACTCCGCATCCAGTAACTAGTGCGCGACGTTCAGCTCGCGCTCCATCACCCCGCCGCTCGGGATCGTGTCCCCCGGGAAATCCTCCTCGATCAGATTCGCGGATACGCGGCAGTTCCGTCCAATGGTGGTTCCCTCGGGGATGCGCGTCTCCTTGCCGACGATCGTGATTCCCGAGCTCAGGTGCTCGGGACAGGAGCGGTTCGGCGTGCGATCCTCCCCGAACCCCACCCGCGCGCGGGGACCGATGTGCACCCGCTTGTCCAGGATCACCCGGTCCAGAACCGCGTGCGGACCCACCCAGGTCTCCCCCATGAGGATCGAATCGCGGACCGTGGCCCCCTCTTCGACCACGGCGCCCGGGAAGAGCACCGAGCGCTCCACGCGGCCGTTCACGATCGAGCCGTGGGTCACGATCGAGGACCGCACCTCGGCGCGCGCGCCGATCCGGGCGGGAGGAAACTCGGTGCTCGGCGTGAAGACGGGCCACCGGGGGTCCTCCAGCGGAAAGGGCGGATCCGGCTTCAGGAGATCCAGGTTCGCGCGGTAGTAGGAGTCCAGGGTGCCGATGTCCTGCCAGTACCCTTCGTGACGGTAGCCCAGCACGCAGCCCGATCGCACCATCTCGGGAAGGATGTTCCTGCCGAAATCGTGCGCCGTGTCCCGCTCCGAATCCTCGCGCAGGACCGCGTGAAGGGCCGATGTCCGGAAGACGTACACGCCCATGGAGATGGTTCCCGAGGGCGGGGACGACGGCTTCTCGAGGAAGCCGCGCACCACGCCCTCGCGGTCCAGGTCCACGATGCCGAACCCGCGCGCTTCCTCGCGCGGCACCTCCGTGACCGCGATCGTGGCGTCCGCGCCGCGCGCCAGGTGCGCCTCGATCATGGGCCGGTAGTCCATGCGGTAGACGTGGTCCCCCGACAGAACGAGAACGTGCTCCGCCTCGCGCTCCTGGACGCGCGTCCAGTTCTGGTAGATCGCGTCCGCGGTCCCGCGATACCAGTCCGTCTCCGCCCAGCCCTGGAAGGGCTGCAGAAGCTCCACGCCGCCGCGCTTTCGATCCAGGTCCCACGCGCGGCCGATGCCGATGTGGTCCCGCAGGGAGAGCGGGCGGTATTGCGTCAGGATCCCCACGTCGAAGAGACCCGAGTTCACGCAGTTCGAGAGCGAGAAGTCGATGATGCGGTACTTCCCCCCGAACGGCACGGCGGGCTTGGCCCGCTTCTCGGAGAGAATGCAGAGGCGGCTCCCCAGGCCTCCCGCCAGGATCATCGCGTAGGAGACGAAGCTCATCGGACGCCTTGAGGCCGGATGGTGGCGCCCGCCGGGATCACCGAGCCCTTGCCCACGACGCAGAGCCCCTCCCCGTCGGGGCCGGCCTGCCCCAGGGTGGCGCCCCGGCCGATGACCACCCGTTTGTCCACGATCGCGCGCACGAGGCGCGCGCCCGGCGCGATGCGGGCGTCGTGCATCACGATGGAGTCCTCCACGACGGCGCCCGGTCCGACGTGGACCCCCGGGAAGAGCACCGACC
>DASQBE010000285.1:0-2630 GCA_035635355.1 Binatia bacterium
CACCGAGACCAGGATGAACACCGGCGCGGCCACGCCCAGCACCCGGTCCCCGGTTCCCTCCGCGATCAGCACGCCCAGCACGAGAAGCGAGGCCAGGAGCACGGCCGCGGCCCAGGGGCGATCCCGCGCCGGCCAGACCGACCACTCCAGCGTCTCCCGCGCGTCCGAGGCAAGGACGCCTCCCTCACCCGTCGGCACCCTCGGCCTCGAGGTCCCGCCAGGTCAACGTCAGCTTCCGGGCCGCGCGCGCCTCGTCCAGCCGCCGCACGGGGGTCTTCGTCGGCGCCTGTTTCACCCGCTCGGGGTCCTCCCGGGACTCCCGATCGATCGCGAGCAGAACCTCGGCGAACGCGTCCAGACCCGCCTTGGTCTCGGTCTCGGTGGGCTCGATCATCAGGGCCTCTTCCACGATCAGCGGGAAGTAGGTGGTCGGGGCGTGCATTCCGAAATCCAGGATCCGCTTTGCGATGTCCAGCGCGCGAACGCCCCGCGCCTTCTGCCGGGAGGCGGAGAGGACGAACTCGTGCATGCAATAGCCCTCGTGCGACGGCGCGTACGCCTCGGTGAGCCTGGCCTTCAGATAGTTCGCGTTCAGGATCGCCTCGCGGCTCACCTCCGCGAGGCCCTCCGCCCCCAGGCTCTTCACGTAGCAGAGCGCCCGCACCAGCATCCCGAAATTTCCATAGTACGAGTGCACGCGGCCGATCGAGCTCGGCCGGTCGTAGCTCCATCGGTACCCCTCGCCCGACCGCTCGAGCACCGGCATCGGAAGGTAGGGCGCCAATTCCTCGCGGACGCAGAGCACGCCGCCGCCCGGGCCCCCGCCGCCGTGGGGCGTGGAGAAGGTCTTGTGGAGGTTGATGTGCGCGAAATCGAATCCCATGGCCCCCGGGCTCGCGAGCCCGACCAGCGCGTTCAGGTTCGCGCCGTCCAGATAGAGGAGCGCCCCCGCGTCGTGGACGATCCGGGCGATCTCCCCCACCTGGCGCTCGAAGATGCCGAGCGTGTTCGGATTCGTGAGCATGAGGGCCGCGGTCTTCTTCGACACCGCGCGCCGGAGGGCGTCGATATCCACGCAGCCGTCCGTCCCCGAGGGGATCGTGACCGACCGGTATCCGACCTGGGCCGCGGTCGAAGGGTTGGTCCCGTGCGCCGAGTCCGGCACGATCACCTCCTCGCGCGCGTCCCCCCGCTGCGCGTGATACGCGCGGGTCATGAGGATCGCGGTCAGCTCGCATTGCGCGCCCGCCGCGGGCTGGGTGGTGATCGCCGGCATCCCCATGATCGCCTTCAGCCACTCGTGGAGCTCCCCGATCACCGCCAGGGCGCCCTGCGAGAGCTCCTCGGGCTGGAACGGGTGGATCGCCGCAAAGCCCGGCATTTGAGCCATTTCATCGTTCAACTTCGGGTTGTACTTCATGGTGCAGGAGCCGAGCGGATAGATGGCCTTGTCGATGTGGTGGTTCAGCACCGAGAGGTTCACGAAGTGGCGCACGGCGGCAGGCTCGGAGATCTCGGGGAGTCCCGGGGCCTCCGCGCGCAGCCGCTCGCGGGGCAGGTGCTTCTCCGCGCCCTCCGCCGGCACGTCCAGGGGTTGAAGCCTCGGACCCCGGTGGCCCGGGACCGAGCGCTCGCGCAGGGTCAGCTCCGGCACGCGGCCTCCTCCACCGGCTTCTCGGCCGGGCGGCGCGCCCATTCGGCGAGCGTCTCCACGTAGCGGTCCATCTCCTCCCGCGTCCGCTTCTCCGTCACGGCCACCAGCAGCTCCTGGGATCGCGAGCGGTCGAAGCGCACCAGCGGAACGCCCGCGAGGATGCGGCGCTTCTCCGCGGCGCGCAGGAACGAGGAGGCTGGGCCCGGGAGCCGGAGGACGAACTCGCGGAAGTAGGGCGCGTCCCCGTTCGTCAGCGACACGCCGGGGACCTGCGCCGCGCGGCGCGCCAGGTAGTGCGTCTTCTCCATCGATTGCGTCGCCACATCCCGCATCCCCTGCGCGCCGAGGAGCGCCATGTGAATCGCGTTGGCCAGAGCCATGAGGCCCTGGTTCGTGCAGATGTTCGAGGTCGCGCGCTCGCGACGGATGTGCTGCTCGCGCGTCTGCAGCGTGAGCACGTAGCCGCGGCGCCCCTCGAGGTCCACCGTGACCCCCGCGAGACGGCCCGGGAGCCGGCGCACGTCCGATTTCCGCACCGAGAAGAATCCCGCCAGCGGTCCCCCGTAACCCATCGGAACCCCCAGCGGCTGCCCTTCGCCGACGACGACGTCCGCGCCGTCTTGCCCCGGCGGCTTCAGCACCGCGAGGGCGACGGGATCGGCCGACGCGATGGAATAGGCGCCCGCCGCGTGGGCCGCGTCGGAGATCGCGCGTCCATCCTCCACCACGCCCTCGAAGTTCGGCTGCGCCCAGAGGAAGGCGGCCACCTCGGGGGTCAGCGAGGACGCGAGACGGGCGACCGGCGTCGCTCCGCGCTCCAGCGGCACCTCCCGCACCTCGAAGGAGCCCGCGGCGGCGTAGGTCCGGACCACCTCGCGGTAGTGCGGATGGACGCCGTGCGAGAGGAGGAGCACCTTCCGGCCCGTGGCGCCCATGGCGAGATGCGCCGCCTCGGCGCAGGCGGTGGCGCCGTCGT
>DASQBE010000286.1:0-17056 GCA_035635355.1 Binatia bacterium
TCGGGCTACCCATGACGCTAGGGCCCGGACGCCAGGGCGGGATATTGGGGCGGTCCGGTTTTGGCATGAGCCAACCCCCTAGGCGGGATCAGGAAAACCCTGATGGTCGCGCCCTGATCCTGGGAGTACCCTTAAGGGCGATAACTCGGTCCTGGCCGGCCCAAAGGCAGTCCCGGGGATCCGGAGCCCAAGGTCCGACAAGGCTAACTTGAAGGAGTGAAGGGCCATGAACGAGCAGACCATCGAGACGGTCGAAGTCCCACCGGTCGCCGAGTCCACGCGGGCCGTGCTGAGGGAGCTGGTCGCCCACCTCCGCAAGAATCGCACGCTGCTTCGAGAGGAGTGGGCCAGGAGGATTACCGAGGCCAAGCTGTTGACGGCGATGACGGAGGAGGAGGTCTTTGCGGAGGCCACTTCCGTCTACGACAACTACGTGGAGGCGCTCGAGACCGGCACGCTGGAGGCGCTCCAAGCCTACGCCCGCAACCTGTCCGAGCGGGTCATTCCCCGTGGCGTCGAAACGCACGAGGTCGTGGGGATCGTGCTCCTGCTCCGCGACGTGCTGGCGCGCTCGCTCTTCGCGAAATACCGCGCCGATTTTGCGCACCTGAACCGGGTCCTCGATGCTTATGAGCCCGCCGCCAACCGGATCGCGATCACGGTCGCGGTCGGCTTCGTCCAGGAACGCGAGCGCACGATTCGGGACCAGCAGGAGGCGATCCGCGAGCTGTCCACGCCCGTGCTCCAGGTGCGCGAGCGTCTGCTCATCCTTCCCATCATCGGCGTCATCGATCCCCATCGAGCGCGGCAGCTCACCGAGCAGCTGCTGCACGCCATCCGGACCAACCGCGCCAAGGTCGTCGTGATCGACATCACGGGCGTGGCCGCGATGGACTCCCATGTGGCCAACCACCTGGTGCTGACCGTCGAAGCGTCGCGGCTGCTCGGCGCGACCGTGATCGTCACGGGGCTCTCCCCCGAGATCGCGCAGACGCTGGTCAACATCGGGGTGGACCTCGGAAAGATGAACACGGCGGGGGATTTGCAGGGAGGAATCGAAGAGGCCGAGCGCCAGCTGGGCTTCAAGGTCACGCCGAACGGCGACAGCCCGGCCTAGGAGCTCGTCTTGCCGGTTCCGATCCTCAAGCAGGGTCCGCATCTGATCGCCTCGGTGCAATCCGCGCTGGGAGACAGCGACCTCGTCGAATTGCGGGACGCGCTGATCGCCCAGGTCGGGCGGTACCGTTCTCGCGGGGTCATCATCGATGTGACCGCGCTGGACGTGATGGACTCGTTCGCATCGCGGACGCTAGGAGATATCGCGCACATGGCCCGGCTGCGCGGAGCCGAAACCGTGATCGTCGGCGTCCAGCCCGAGGTCGCGTTCGCCATGGTCCAGCTCGGGCTCACGCTCGAAGGAGTGGCGACCGCGCTCGATCTGGAAGAGGGTCTGGCGTTCCTCCAGCAGCGCGCGAGCCGGACCGGACCGCATCGCCACCCGAGTTCCGCCTGACGAGGCAGTGTCATGGGGTCGAAGACGTCGAGCGTGCAAGCGCCTGAGAATGGCCAGCCGTTGGATGAGATCCGGATCGCCATCCGTAGCGATTCGGACCTCGTGGCGGCACGCCAGGAAGGGCGCCGGATGGCGGAGAGGCTCGGCTTCGGCGGTGGGGACCGCACGCTCATCGCGACGGCCATCTCCGAGCTGGCCAGAAACATTCTTCGCTACGCGGACCACGGCGAGGTCGTTCTGCTCCACGCGAATCACGGACCACGGGAAGGGATGACCGTGGTCGCGCAAGACAAGGGACCGGGAATCAAGGACCTGGAACGAGCCCTCGAAGTCGGATACTCGACTTCCGGAGGTCTGGGCCTGGGCCTCCCCGGGGTGCGTCGCCTCATGGATGTGTTCAACGTCCGGTCGAGCTCCGGCGACGGGACCGTCGTATCGGCTACGAAATGGAAGCGCTGACGAAGCTGCGGGTCGAATGGGCGGTCGCCTCCCGGAACCGCCCCGGTGAGCAGGTGTGTGGCGACAGCTACCTGTTCAAGCCCCTCCCCACCGGCGCCCTCCTCTGCGCCGTGGACGGCCTCGGCCACGGGCGGGAGGCCGCGAGGGCGGCGGCCCTCGCCGTCGGCACGATCGACCAGCACGGCGAGGAACCCGTGGACTCGCTCGTCCGTCGATGTCATCAGAGCCTGGTCGGCAGCCACGGGGTGACCATGACGCTCGCGAAGATCCAGGCTGGAGACCGGAACATGAGCTGGGTGGGCGTTGGAAACGTCGCGGGAGCACACGTTCGGGCCACCACGGGAGCTCGAGCCGCCTGCCAATCGCTGCCGCTCCAGGCAGGTGTCGTCGGCTCGCGTCGGGAGCCGCCGCTCCGCCCCCATCGAATCAGCCTCGAGCTGGGGGATGTCATCCTTCTCGCGACCGACGGAATCAGCGGGGGCTTTGCCGAGGGAATTCTGCTCAAGAACCCGGTCCAGAAGATCGCCGATGAGGTCATGGAACGCCACCGTGTCGCGACGGACGATGCCTTGATCCTGGTGGCCCGATATCTCGGGGGCAGGCCATGAGGGGCGTGGTTCCGGGATACCCGATGCGCTACGCCGCAGCGCTCGGTGACTTCCTCGCCGGAGGGGGTGAATCCGCGCTCGAGCGGGCACACGAGCTGGGTCGGGAGGCTCTCGCAGCGGAGCTCGGGATCCTGGACATGGTCGCGATCCACCTGGAGGCCGCGCTCGAGGTTCCGCCCCATGGGGTGGACCCGGTCGCGGGCAAGGCCAGGGCCGCGGCGCTGCAAACCTTTCTCTACGAGAGCCTCGGGCCATTCGAGATGACGCACCGAGGCTATCGAGACGCGGTCAGGACGCTGCGGAGGCTGAACGAGACGATGGAGGCCGAAGGGAAACGGCTGGCGCACACGCTCCACGACGAGACCAGCCAATATCTGGCGTCCGCCTGCGTCGCGCTCGAGCTGGTCGGCCGCCACGTGCCGCCCACCGCGCAGCCGAGGCTCGACCGGGCCCGCGAGGCCTTGAACCAGGCTGTGGACAGCATCCGGCGGATCTCGCACGAGCTGAGGCCCACGATTCTCGACGACCTGGGCCTGATTCCCGCGGTCGAGGTCCTGGCCGAGGGGGTCGCCGCGAGGACCGACCTGCGCGTCACCGTCGAGGGCTCGACCCGGGGAAGGCTCCCGGGGCCGGTCGAGACCGCCCTCTACCGCATCATCCAGGAGGCTCTCGCGAACGCGATCCGGCACGCGCGTTGCACCGGGGTGGATATCCGGTTCCGCCGCGAGAACGGCGACGTGCTCTGCGCGATCCGGGACAACGGTGGAGGGTTCGATGTCGAGGAAGTCGTAGCCCGGAGAGCGCGGCACGGGCTCGGGATCCTCGGGATGCGCGAACGGGTCGCCTCGCTGGGCGGCACGCTGGACATTCAATCTCGATCCGGGCAAGGCACCGAGCTCAGGCTCCGCGTCTCCGTGGAGGATCAAAATGCACCTGCGAATCTTGCTCGCTGACGACCATGTGATGGTCCGCCAAGGACTCCGCTCGCTCCTCGAGAGCGAGCACTACGACGTGGTGGGCGAGGCCGCCGACGGAGTCGAAGCCGTGCGGCTGTCGCGCAAGCTGCATCCCGATGCGGCGGTCCTCGACCTCGCGATGCCGGGCCTCAACGGCGTGGACGCGGGCCGGGAAATCCACCACGTTTCCCCGAAGACGAAGACCATTCTCCTCACGATGCACACCGAGCGGCAGTACCTTCTCGAGGCTCTCCGGGCGGGTTTCCGAGGGTGCATCCTGAAGACCCACGCGGCCACCGAGCTCGTCCGGGCGATCCGGGAGGTATGCGAGGGCGAGGGGCCCTACCTGAGCCCGGGGGTGTCGCGCGTCGTGCTGGACGCCTACCTCGCGAAGTCCGGGCTTCCGCCGGATCCGTTGAGCGATCGCGAACGGCAGGTTCTGCGCTTGATCGCTTCCGGGCAGTCGACCAAGGAGGTCGCCGCCACCCTCGGCCGGAGCGTGAAGACGGCGGAATCCCACCGCGGCCACATCATGGACAAGCTCGACATCCACGAAACCGCGGGTCTGGTTCGCTATGCGATCCGGAATGGGCTGATCGAACCCTGACGGTCCATTTCCTACACCCAAATCAGGGACTCCCCCATCGCGCCGGGAATCGCCGCGCCGTACCGTCTCTGGTGTGGCAAAACCGCGGCATTCATACCGCACCGATGGGAATCGGGGCGCTCATTCATCCGCGAAGGCCGGTCCTCCAACTGCCCTGAGACGACATCACGCGGAAGGGCCGGGACGGACGTGGGAATGGGCGCCCTTAGCCGCGCTTCTCGCTCTCGCCGCGTGCGCCGCAATCCTCCTCGCTCAGGGGTGCGCGAGGAAGAGCGACGCGGTCCTCAACCCACAGGTCGCGCCCACGGCCGATTTCAGCGCCGCTCCTCGCAGCGGAATCAGGCCCCTCGACGTCGATTTCACCGACCACTCGGCGAGCGGATCGTCTCCGATCACGTCCTGGCTCTGGTCCTTCGGCGACGGCACCACCAGCACCTCACGCAATCCCGGCCACCCCTATGCCATCGCCGGCCGCTACGCGGTCTCGCTCACGGTAACCGCCGCGTCGGGGTCGAACATGAGAAGGCAGGCGGACTACATCGTCGTCGCGTCGGATTCGGCAGGCACGCCCCCGAGCGCCCAGTTCTCGGGTTCCCCGACGAGCGGGCAGGCGCCCCTCACGGTGCAGTTCGCGGATCAATCCACGCCGGGGAGCGCGACGATCACCTCGTGGCAATGGGCCTTTGGGGATGGCGGGACGAGCACGGCGCGGAGCCCCAGCCACACGTATACGGTCTCGGGGAGCTATACCGTGTCCCTGACGGTCACCAGCTCGGCGGGACAGGACACGCAGACCAAGACGAGCTACCTCAACGTTTCGAGCTCGGTCTTCCCGGCGGCTCAGTTCTCGGGGTCTCCGACGAGCGGGCAGGCGCCCCTCACGGTGCAGTTCACGGACCAGTCGACCCCGGGAAGCTCGCCCGTCACAGCTTGGTCGTGGTCCTTCGGCGATGGGGCGACGAGCGCGGCGCGGAGCCCCAGCCACACGTACACGGTCGCGGGGAGCTATACCGTGTCCCTGACCGTCACCACCTCGGCGGGACAGGACACGCAGACCAAGACGAGCTACGTCAACGCTTCGAGCTCGGTCGCCCCGACGGCTCAGTTTTCGGGTTCTCCGACGAGCGGGGCGGCGCCCCTCACGGTGCAGTTCACGGATCAGTCGACTCCGGGAAGCTCGCAAATCACGGCTTGGTTGTGGTCCTTCGGCGACGGGTCGACGAGCACGGCCCAGGATCCAAGCCACGTGTACGCCGCCGCGGGGAGCTACACCGTGTCGTTGAAAGTTCTGACGTCGGCGGGGCAGAACACGCAGACGAGGACCAACTACGTCGCCGTTTCGAGTCCGGTGCCGCCGACCGCCGGGTTCTCGGGCTCTCCGACGAACGGCTCCGCCCCCCTGGCGGTGCAGTTCACGGATGAATCGACCTCGGGGAGCGCCCCGATCACATCGTGGAGCTGGACCTTCGGGGACGGCGGGACGAGCTCGGCGCAGAACCCGAGGCACACGTACACCGCCGCGGGCTCCCACACGGTGCGATTGATCGTCGCCTCCTCGGCTGGGAGGGACACGCTGAGCCGGGCGGGCTATATCGGGGTCATCGCGGCGCCCACGGCAGGCTTCGGTGCGTCGCCACGAAGTGGAGCGAGGCCATTGGCCGTGCAGTTCACGGACCAGTCGACCGCGGGGAGCGCTCCGATCACATCGTGGAGCTGGAGCTTCGGGGACGGGGGTACGAGCACGGAGCAGAATCCGCTCCATACGTACATCGACGCGGGGAGCTACACGGTCCAACTGATCGTCGGCTCGTCGGTGGGGAGCGACACGCTGAGCCGGGTGGACTACATAACGGCATGCGCGCCCCCCACGGCCGACTTCTCCGCGTCACCCACGAGTGGGCTCACGCTCGTGACCGCGCAATTCACGGATCGGTCGACGCCGGGGAGCTCTCCGATCACATCCTGGTCCTGGTCCTTCGGCGACGGGGCGACCAGCGCGGAGCAGAACCCGACCCATCTCTATTTGTTGCCCGGCAGGTATGACGTCTCGCTCACGGTCGGCACGGCATGCGGCAAGGCTACGGCGACGAAGGTCGGATACATCACGGTCGGCCTCTAGTGAAGCGGCCGCCTTCGCGTCCTTGAGGACGACCTCCTGAAAATAGAGGGACATGCCCTGGGGCATGTCCCCAGTGCCGCCATCCCGGGTGCCGCTAGAGCAGCATCCCGCCGGCGAGGAGATAGGACTCGAACGCCCCGATCGGCCTGGCGGACATCCAGGCGCCGAAGAATACCGTCCTCAAGCCGGCCCGGAAGAACACCTCGAGGGCGCCTGAGTTCAGGCCGGGCACGACGATGGCGACGTCCTCGGCTCCCATTTCACGAGCGGTCTCCTTCACCGCCCACGCAAGGCCCGCGCTGTACGCTGGGTCGACCACACAGGCGGGACCCACGCGCCCCTTCTCGTTCACGATGGCGTAACCCTGGACCGAGCCTCGTGCCCGCACGAGGAAGAATCGCGCCCCCGGGAGGCCCATGAGGACCCGGATGTCCTCATCCCGACGGGCCAGGCGAAACGTGCGGTCGAATCGCGCGGCCACGGCGAGCATTTCCCGCGAGATCTCGCCGGTTTCTCCGAGTGGCACCAGCTCGACGGCCCGTCTTGGACGAGGCGACCGCTTCGGCGCGCCTCGAAGCAGGTAGAACAGTCCGCGCGGCTGCATGCCGCATTTCAGATACAGAGCCTGGGCGCGCAAGTCGAGCGAGGCGTACACGCAGCGAATCGCCGACGCCGGAGGCCGCGGATTCTCGAAGGCCCGCTTCAGCAACCGCCGCCCGATTCCTCTGCTCTGCAAGGATGGCAGCGCCCAGAACATCGACAGAAAGTGCGTCCTGCCGCGCAGGATCGTCGTGGCGAACGCTACAACCCGGCCGTTCCGCACCGCGACATGGAACCCCTTGGGGTCAGTCTTTTGTAGATGGGCGAGGTTGGGCGCCATGTCCTGGGCTCGCAGGGGCGGCGGCTGGCCCCCTTGCCGACGGGCGAGGTCGGCCGCGGAGCGAAGGAACACGCGGGCGCAACCGGTCATATCCGCACTGCTGGCCTGGCGGAGGTGGATCCGGTGCTCTTTCATTCCGGAAACCTACCTGAGAACGGAACCGAACGAAAGCTGGGTCGTCCGGTGCGTCCTACTCAGGGAACCCCGCGAGCCATTTCTCGGCTTCTTCCCTGTCGCGGAACGGCCGATATCGCGGAGGCTTGTTACAAATTGCTCGATGAAGCAAATCATCCAAGCCATGCCCCTCAGGCTTCCCAGATAGCAAATGCGCCCCGGAAGGCCTAAGCCTCTGGGGCGCTGCGCATTGTGCTCCACGGACTGTGCTCATGCTCCTTGGCTTTTTCGCCGATACCCCCAGATATGGGTACCCCTGTCGCTCGAGCGCTCCTCTGCCTGGGCCTCTCATGCTTGGGCTGCGCTTCCACGGGAGCGATCCATGGGACGATTTCGACGCGCACGCCCACCGAATCGGCCGTTCCGTCGCAAGAGCCCGGTATGGGCCATGCCTTGGTGCGCGGCTCCCTCGCGGATGCCGTGGTCTACATCGAGGAATCGCATCCCGGAATCGGATCCGGGGGCCGCGCCGCACACGGGTCGGCCCGTGTGGAGCTCAAAGATCAGACACTCCGCCCGCGGATCCTGGTCGTGCCCGTCGGCACGAGGGTCGAGTTCGCGAACCATGACAGCCTCTTCCACAACATCTTCAGCGTTTCTCCTGCAAAACCGTTCAATCTCGGGCGCTTCGGTCGAGGCGAATCCAAGCGCGTGACCTTCGACAAGCCGGGGCTCATCAACGTCTACTGCAACCTCCACCCCAACATGGCGGCCTACATCCTCGTCGTGCCGAACCGGGCGTTCACGCGGCCGGATTCCCTGGGCCGATTCGTGCTGCCCACGCTGCCCAAGGGACATTACGTCGTCAACGTGTGGCACCCCGACTTTCCCACGATCCGTCGCGAGGTCACCATCACGGGCGGTGCCGGGTCCGAGCTCGTGGTGACGATGGGGTCATGAGGCTCTGGCTTCGGTGGAAGATCCTCCTCTTCACCGTTCCGCCGCTCCTGGCGGTCGCTCTCGCCGGGTTCTGGACGGTGCAACGAACGGTCTCCGCGGAGGTGCGGCGAAACATCGATGCCGACCTGAAGCGCGCCTCCACGCTGTTCGCGACCAAGCTCGCGGAGCGCGCCCAATATCTCTCCATGGCATCCCGCGTCATCGCCGAGGACCCACGTTTCTTTTCGGCCCTGACCCTGCCGGGCCGCGATCCCCAGACCCGGGCGACCGTGGCCGGAGTCGCGCGCTCGTTCGCGGGCATCACCCACACCGATCTGTTCGAGGTCTACGACGCGCGTGGGCGCCTGATCGCCTCCGTGGGCTCCGAAGAATCGGACAAGGGGGCTCGCGCCGCGCTCGTTCTCCCCGCGATTGCGGGGCGGCCGCAATCGGCCGTGTCGGCGGCGGCGGACCGCCAACACCAGATCGCGGCGACTCCGATCGTGGCGGGTGGCCGGGTGGTCGGCTCCCTCGTGCTGGGGGACCGTATCGGCCGGAGAACCGCCGAGGAGCTGCGCGATCTGACGCGCAGCGAGGTGACGTTCTTCACGAAACGGATCATCACGGGAACGACGCTGGACAGCGATGAGGATCGGATGGCGGTGCTCCGAGCGCTCGATGGCGTGCGCGGCCGTCTGGCGAGCGGAGGCGTCGTGGTCGAGATCTGGACGCGGGGCCAGGTTCGCCTCACCCTCCTCGATCAGCTGCCCGGCGCCGGTCCCGGGAGCGAGAACTACTACGCGATGCAGCGTTCGCTCGACGCCGAGACGGTGTTTCTGCGTGAAATTCAAGGGCGCCTCGCCGAGCTGGGGATCCTCGGCGCGCTCCTCGCGCTCCTCTCGGGTCTGATGATCTCCCAGCAGATCACCTCGCCGATTCGAAAGCTCGTTCGCGCGGCCGAGGAGATGGAGCGCGGGAATTACGAATCCGCCCTGGAGGCGAGGGGCGGTGACGAGATTGCCTACCTCTCGGCCCGCTTCGACGTGATGCGCCAGCACCAGCGTGCGTACGTCGGAAGCCTCCAGGAGATCGCTCGCCTGAAGAGTGAGTTCCTGAGCATTGCGTCCCACGAGCTTCTGACCCCCGTCAGCGTGATCCGCGGCTACAACGATCTGCTCTCGAGAGGCCTCATGGGCCCGACCACATCGGCACAGAAGGACGCGCTCGAGGCGGTCGGGCGAGCCGCCCTCACGTTGCACCGGATCGCCGAAGACGCGACCCGCCTGGCTCAAATCGAGGGGGACCGCCTTTCGCTGACGCTCACCAGACACGATATCGGCACCCTGTTGCGAAGCGCGGTCACGATGGCGCGTTCCGAGGCGAAGGGACGGTCCGTCGAGGTGATTCTAAGTTCGGTGCGGCACGCGGGAAGCGCCGTCGTCGATGGACCCAGAATGACCGAGGCGGTCGCCAACCTGGTCCGCAACGGCATTCGTTTCACCCCGGACGGCGGGAGCGTCGAAGTCAGCGCGCTTCGCGAGAGGGGCTTCCTCGTCATCGCGGTGGCGGATTCGGGGATCGGCATCTCAGACGACAAGGCAAGGGCGCTCTTCGATCCCGCGGTGATGCTCCGGGATTCGAAACACCACCATTCCTCGGACACGCTGGAGTTCAACTCCGCGGGCCTCGGGCTGGGGCTCCCCATCGCGCGCGGCATCGTGGAATTTCACGGGGGTACCCTCGAAGTGGAGAGCGGCATCGGCCGAGGGAGCACATTCCGAATCCGCATCCCCGTCGAGGGGACGCGCCGCGATCCACCGGTGGAGATCGCTCCGGATCTGTCCGACGACGGGAACCAGCGCCCCTACGAGCGAAAGACTCCTGCGCGTCGCGCCTCTGCAACCCTGCGCGCGAGCACGTCGCGCAAACGGGGAACCCGCTCTCGGCCGAAAGGCCCCAAGCGGTCGAAGCGGACGGGCCGTGTGCCGGCCCAACCGCGGACACCACAGCCCCGCTAAGCCACAGCAGCCATTCAGCGTTCGCCCCGTGCGAGTGCGATAGCCCTGTTTATGCGCAGAATCAGGTCCGAGCTATTCCAGGGCTTCGTGACATAGTCGTTGGCTCCGGCACTCAGGCACTGTGCTCGTGACTCGGAGTTGGCCCGCCCTGTGAGGAATATCACGGGAATATGGGCCAGCCTCTCGTCGGCGCGGATGCGCCTGCATACCTCAATTCCATCGATGCCGGGCAGGAGTAGGATGTTCAGCAGGACGAGGTCCGGCGTGAGCGTCTCGAGTGTCGTCAGGGCTCCGTCGCCGCCCTCCTCTGTGACGACCTCGAACCCGGCAGAATAGAGTTGAGAGTCGATGATGAATCGGAGCTTCGGGTCATCTTCGACGACCAGGATCGTTCCCATGCTCGTACCCATGGCCGGAGATAATGCCATAGTCACGCGCCAGGCTGTATCCCCTCCGAAAGGCGATACCAATCCACGCGCCGGGTCATGATCATCACGATCGCGAGCACGGCGAACAAGAGCAAGGCGCCCAGGAGCAGAGCGTAGTCCTCCGACTGGAGGATCACGTAGAGGAACCCGTACAGCGTCCCGAGCAGGCCGCCGAACACCAGCCCCCGCCCCGCGCTTCGCAGCACGTGCCCCACATAGAAGGCGACGAGGCCAACGCACGCGAGGCTTGAAACGAGATACGCGCCCGCGAACGGGAGGTGCTCCGACAGCGAGACGAGCAGCAGGAAGAACAGGGCGACCGCGGCGCCGCAGAGGATGTACTGGATGGGATGGATTGCCATCCGGCGCAGCACCTCGAATAGGAAGAACGCCACGAAGGTCAGGAAGACGAACAGGAAGCCGTATTTCACCGCGCGCTCGGACTGCGAGTAGACGTCCACCGGCTGGACGAAGCGAATCCCGAGGTCGGTGTTGAGGAATCCCGAGGCCCCGCCGGCGCCGTCGGGCATCTGGGAAGAGGCGCCGCTCATGCTCTCCCGGATTCGTGTCATCGCTTCGTCGACGCCGGTCGCGAAGCGTGACAGCTTCCAGCGCGCCTGGAAGCCCCGCGCGGTAACGCTGCGCTCGTCGGGGAGGAACGCCCCCACGAAGCTCGGGTGCGGCCAGTCGGACGACACCTCGACGTCGGTGACCGAGCCGATCGGAAGGAACAGGAGGCGGTCGGTGCCCATCAGCTCGAGGTCGACGTCGAGCGCCACGCGGCGTCCGGCAGCCCCGGCGGGAAGCGCCACGTTGAACCCCTGCTTGAGCCAGCCCAGGCCGGCGCCCGGGCGCGGCTCCAGGGTCGCGCCGTCGAGCCGGACCAGCGGCACCGCGCGGATTCCGCGCGGATCGGAGACGCCGAACACGATTTCGGCTGTCGGCTCCCCCACCAGCTGGTGTTTGTCCGAGATGCCGAGCCCTGGCGGGAGCGTGAATCCCGAAACGACCCCGGTGGTCGAGCGGAACAACGGCACGCGGTAGATCCCGCGCTGGCGCGTCTCGACATGGACCTTGGAGCGGATCGAGAGCGAGTCCGGAAGCAGGATTTCGGCGCCCTCCCGGACCTGCTCGACCTCACCCTTCGAAGCCGTTGGGATGCGCTCCCGGTACCGAACGACGACGAGCGGACCCACGAGGGTCTGGCTCTGGGCAGTGCTCTTCGCGACTTCGGCTGTTACCGTGTCGCGATAGCGAGACCGATCCTTGACCACGCCCCAAATCATGGTCAGCGGCACCACGAAGGCTATCGCCACGGCACCCAGGATCAACGCCTTCAGCAGCACATTCGATCGCATACCCCTCCTGTTTCGGCACCCTGGCCCGGCCAGCGCGCGACGGCGCGGCGACCCTACGAAGCACTTTGTTACACAAAGTATATCGTATGGGCCGCTGCTGTCAAGGGGCCCCGTCCCGCCCGACACTATGAAGCGGTTCCGTCAAATCCACAAAGGCAAGAAGCTGACTAACGCGGTGCCTGCACCCAGACCGCCTGCGAGGATTGGCGGTCTGCTCGGAACAGCACCTTGCCCGACCGCATGTCCACAACGGCTGGATAGGCCCCCGAATACTCCGCGACCACGAGCAGGAAGGTCTCGCGATATCCGAATGCCAACTGGCCCGCTTCGTCGTCTTGAGATTGCCCCTTCGCGTACACCGTCTTGCGCAACCCGCGCTTGCTATCGACCCATGTGACCGGCTCCGCCGCGTGGTAGGTATCACCCGTCGCGGTTTCCATCTCCAGTCCGATGGATGGTCCGAGATTCGACGCTATCCATACAAGGCCACTAGACCCAATCCCTGAATCGCCGTAATTGCCTATTCGCATCGAGTCGAGGAGGGCGGTCACTGTTACGTCTTGTGGGCGAGTGGCTCCGCTCTCGAGGCGGATCGATGAGAAACAGCCCCCGTAGTGTTCACTTCCCGTATCCACGACAGCTACTGTCCACCGGCTGGAGTTCTCGCGATCCCAGCGCTTCGCGACGACCTCTTCTCCCGACCTCTGCGGGTCCAACTCTGTCTGAGTAAGGACATGCAGGCGTCCGCTGGTATCGAACCAGAAGTCGCACACGAGGGAGTCCGGAGGCAGGTCCGCCATGTCGCACAGCTTCGCGCCCCATCGCCACGGGGCGCGAACAATTCGGCCCCCCGCGACGAACTCTACGGATGTGAATGACGAGTCCCAACGTACCCGCATCGGGTATGAGGGGAGGTTCATGAAGGGAGTGTCGCGTTTGCTTACGGGGTCGAAGATCCGCCACTGCCATGGATGGTCAGCGCCTCGAACGAAAGGGACACCGTAAAATGCGGGTGTTCCTTTGTCCGCCGAATCACCGACGCTCACGAGGTATGAAATGACGTGGCGGGACGGCTGTGGTGCGGCGCCGCACGAAGCCCACCAAGCAGACACGGTTAGGATCGCCAGTAGGAACGCTGCCCACATAGTGAGGACCCGGTGGGTTGAATTCGGATCTGCGACCTCGCCATCCCCCGTCTTGCACCCCAGCGCTTGGCGCCGAGCTTATCGAAATCCCTTAGGGTACTCGAGGCGGAACCGCTCGCAGAGAGCTGTCACATCTTGGATATCCCGCTCCCGGAGCTCGTAACCGGCTCTGAACTTGACCATGTGCTCCGGCGCAACGCAGCGAACCTCCTGCCCATCGATCGATCCGGTACCGGTCAAGGATCCATCGGGGTACTTGACCCCTTCCACCACGCGATCGCTGGCGTCGAACACAAAGGAATGAAAGTCGATCTCGTGCCCGTTGTCGTCGCCCATGACGAAGTTCCACTCGCTGTCGCGCCTCACCTCCCGGTACCCCCGCGATTCGAGCAGCTCGCGCCCCGCGCGCACGTCCTTTTCCTGGATCGCGATGTCCAGGTCACCATGGGGACGCGTTTGCTCTCCCAAGAGGGCGTCGACGCCCCAGCCGCCGTCGATCCAAATCCGCACGCCGTCCCGTTCGAGGGTCGTGTAGAACTCGAGGACCTCCGCAGCTGTCACGAGGTCCCCTCGGCCTCCGAGAGAATTTCCTCCAGCTTCAACCCCTCGCCCGCGCGCATGGCGGCTTCCACCTCATCCTCGGTTGCATCGCCGCGAAGCTCCTTCTCGAAGGAGCGGATGAGGAGCGCCGTCCCCACCTTGTTGGGGTCGTGGGCGCGCGCGAATCCGATCCAGGCCAGACCCGTGCGCCGGTCTCCCTCCCGTACCTTCAAGATTCCGTGTAACACCGTCGTCTCGGTGGGGGGAATCCCGATGCTCCGCAGCGTCTGGGTGGCGGTCCGGGCCCACTTCCTGGCTTCGGCATCGCGCCCCGCCCGGACGCAGATCTCGGCGAGCATGACCTCCCCCTGGGGGAACAGGGAGGTGGCCCCGATCTCCTTGGCGATCGCCAGGCTCTCCCTGGCAATACGCTCCGCGATCTCGAGGTCTCCGGCGGCCGAGTAGAGCCCCGCCATGTTGCCGAGCGCCATGGCCTCGCCCAGACGGTTGCCCCGCGCGCGGTTGATCTCGAGCGAACGTTTGAACGCGGCCATCGACTTCACCGGGTCTCCCACGAGCTGGTAGGCGATGCCGAGGGAATTGAGACCGTTCGCCAGGGACTCCTCGTCACCCAGCCGTTGCGCGAGATCCACGCTCTCCTGGGTGTATCTCAGTGATTCGTGCGGCTCGGTCTGGGCGAGCATGTTGCCCATCTGGCGGAGATTGAAGACGAGGGCGGCGTTGTCCCCGATCTGACGCGAGAGCTCCAGGGCCTCCCCGATGTACTTCATCGAGACGTCGAGATCGCCTTGCCACATCGCGACACGCCCCAGCTGGCCGAGGAGATTCGCCAGAAGGCGCTTGTTGCCGGTGGCCCGTACCTCGTCCAGGGCCGGCTTCATCATCTCGTTCGCCTTGGCGTAATGGCCTCGGATGCTCTCCACGTTCGCGCGCAAGAGCTCCACCTCGAGCCGCTGCTCCGTGTGTTCCGGCCCCAGCAGCATCGCGTGGGCGCGGTCGAAGAGCGTCATGGCCTCCTCGTACGCGGCCAACAGCAGCCCGCGCGCTCCAGCCTGGGTCAGCTGAGCGGCCGCCAGCGTGGCCTCCTCCGCCCGGGCGTAATGCTCGGCCACGAGGAGCGTGTGCTCCCCGGCGCGCTCCCCGCCGATTTCTAATAGCCAGTCGCCGACCAATTTGTGAAGCGCCCGGCGCTGTCGGGGGATCACGGTTTCGTAGGTCACGTCGCGCAGGATGGCGTGGCGGAACACGTACTCCACCGTCCCGGCGAAGCCGGATTCCTCCCTTTGCAATATCATCTCGCGGTCGCGAAGATCCTCCAGCATCGCCTGGACCTCCGCCGGCTTCAGCCCCGCGGCCTCGCGGCTCAAGTGAATCGCCGCGGCGTCCCAGAAGATGCGCCCGACCACGGACGCCCGCTGGAGGAGCTGATAGAGCTGCGCGGGAAGCGTGTCGAGCCGGGCCTGGAGCACGCCGGTCAGCGTCGCCGGGACTCTCACGGTGGAGAGGCGAGTTGTATCGATCGACCACGCCCCTTCCCCCTTCAGAATCACGCGATCGTCGATGAGGGCCTTGATCAGCTCCTCGATGTAGAACGGGTTCCCGTCGGCCCGATCCACGACCAGATCCCGGAGCGCCGCCGGAACCTCGGGAACATGTTTCAAGAGCTCCCGCACCAGTCGCCGGCTGGAGAGCTGGGACAGGGGCTCGAGCTGGATGCGTTCGTGGAAGCGCTGCCCCTCGCCCCACTGCGGACGACGCTCGTAGAGGCTGGGCCGCGCCATGCACAGGACGAACAGGGGTAGATCCGTGTTATCGCGGACCAGGTTGTTGATGAGGTCCAGCGATCGATCGTCCGCCCAGTGGACGTCCTCGATGTGAAGCATGACGGGGTTCACCTTCGACGCGGTCGTGAAGAGCTCGCCCAGGTAGCCCTGAGCCACGCGCCGGAAGGCGTCGCCATCCTTCAACGCCGCCTCGACCTCGGGCTTGCTGGAGAAGTCGAACCCGACGAGCTGGCCGATGAGGTGCGCCTTCCGTTTGGAGCCCTGGCCCAGGAATTCCTCGACTCCCGTGACGAATTTCTCGTGCACGACGGTCAGGGGATCGGAATCCAGGATGCGGAAGCGGAACGAGAAGAGGTCACGCGTCAGCGAGTACGGCTCGAGCATCGAGGGCTGCGTGGCACGAGCCTGGAAGAACCACACGGTCGCTTCCTGTAAATCCGTCCAGTTGCTGAATTCGAAGAGGAGCCGCGACTTTCCGACTCCTGCCTCCCCCACGACGGTGACGACCTGCGTCTCGCCGTCCTCCAGCGTCAGGGTCAGGGCTTCTTGTAGAAGGCGCAGCTCGATCTCGCGCCCGATCATCTTGGTCTCGACGCCCTCGATGCCCTGCGCGCGGAGGCGGAACGCGCGCGGCTTCACCTGGGTGACGAGGTAGACCTCGACCGGGTCCTTTCGTCCTCGAACGCGGAGAGGCTCCCGCTGGGTGAACGTGAAGACGCCGCGGACGAGCGTGAAGGTCTCGTGCGCCACGGTGATCCCGCCCGGGGGCGCGGCGTCCTTGAGCCGGCCCGCCAGGGTGATCGGCGCGCCGCTCGCGACGTAATGTCCGCTGTCACCCTCGCGCTCCAGGAGCACCGGCCCGGTCGTGATTCCCGCCGCGAAGGGAAGCGGGCTCTCCTCGGTCTCCACCCATCCGGCGCCGAGGGTCTTCCGCGTCTCCGCCAGGACCCGGTCCCGCATGGCGAGTGCGGCGCGAATGGCGTTCTCCGAGTCGTCCTCGCGCGCACGATCCCGACCCCACAGGATCAGGCCCGCCTCCCCGGCCCGGCTGTGGGTCGAGCCGCCGTGCGCCTTCGCGATATCCCCGAGCGCGGTCCAGAGTGCGTCCATCGTGACGCGCACACGCTCGGCGTCCGCGCCCTTCTCGTAAAGGATCTCCGCTAAGTCCTTCACATCCACGGACACCGCGGTCATCTGCCGCTGCTGGTCGGAGGGGGTGTCCGACTCCTTGCTGCCCGTTCCCAGCACGCTCTTGCGCCGCGCGTTGAGCTGATCCACCGAGATCGTCTGCGTCATCGACTGGAGCGAGGACGGCGCGTCGCTGGGCTTGATCTTGAGGGCGCGGGTCAGCGACTCCACGAATTCGGTCGCGCTGGGAAACCGTTCCGTGCGCTCCTTGGCCAGCGCCCGGGTCAGGACCGCGTCGATGGCCTTGGGAAGGTCGGCGTCACGGGCGCTCGCCTTGGGGATGGGGCTGTTGAGGTGGGCCAGGATCACCTCGAAGCCGTTCTCGTTCTCGTACGGCGGCGATCCGGTCAGGGTCTCGAAGGCGATGACGCCGAGGGCG
>DASQBE010000287.1:0-5225 GCA_035635355.1 Binatia bacterium
TCGACATCCGAGGTCTACGGCAAGAGCGACAATCATCCCTACAAGGAAGACGATGACCGCGTCCTGGGCCCGACCACCCGCAGCCGGTGGGCCTACGCCGAGTCCAAGGCGCTCGACGAGTTCCTGGCGCTCGCCTACCACAAGGAATTCCGGATACCGGTCGTGATCGCGCGTCTCTTCAACACAGTCGGGCCGAGGCAGACCGGTGCCTATGGCATGGTCATCCCGCGTCTCGCGCAGCAGGCCGTGGAGGGACGTCCGCTCACGGTCTACGAGGACGGACTACAGTCACGCTGTTTCTGCGATGTGCGGGACGTCGTCCCCGCCTTGATCGGGATTTCGCACTGCGCTGCCGCGGAGGGGGAGATTTTCAACGTCGGAAGCGAGCAGGAGATCTCGATCCTGGATCTCGCGCGGCGGATCCTCCGGATCTCGGGAAGCTCTTCGCCGATCGAATTCATTCCCTACGAGCGCGCCTACCGGTCCGACTTCGAGGATATGCGCCGGCGCGTCCCGAACATCGAAAGGATCCGCGGCCTGGTCGGCTGGGAGCCTCGAATCTCATTGGATCAGACGCTGGAGGAAGTGATCGCCGAGTTCCGGGCTCGCGCGGAATCCGCGTCGAGTCCCGGGCCCGTGCGGGCCGCCATCGTCCGGTAGGCAATTTGGACCCCAGCCTGACCCCGATTTTGCCGCCCTCACACGCCAACCGTTTCCGCGTCGCGGCCATCACAGCGCTGTTCCTCCTCGCGGCTGTCGGTGCGGGATCTCTCGCACGCGCTCAGACCGATGACGACATTTCGACGGTGCGGAGCAGAGGTGCGGCGCAGACGCCGGCGGTCCCGGAGAGCACTCCGATCGAGGGCCGCGTGGACCCCGACACGTACAGGGTCGGACCAGGGGACGAGTTCGCGTTCCGCCACTCCGACCTCACCGATCCGAAGATTCTTCGCGTGGGCCCCGCTGGGGAAATCCTGTTCCCGGACGCTGGAGCCGTGTCCGTTGCGGGTCTCACGCTGCGCCAGGCGGATGCGCGGGTCCGGGACGCGTTACGCGCCTACGTTCGCGGAAAAGGACTTGTGTTCTCACTCTATCGCCCACGTCGCTTCCGGCTGCCGGTGCTGGGTGAAGTGGGACGCCCTGGTGTGATTACGGTGACGGCGCCGGTGCGCGCCTCGGAAGCCATCCAGGCGGCGGGGGGAATTGCCCCCGGCGGCGCCAGGCGAGGCATCGTGGTCCGCCGCGGCGCCGATTCGCTCCGTGTCGACCTCGTGCGATACGAGACCGTTGGCGACCTAGCCGGAAATCCCCTCGTGTTCGAAACCGACGTCATTTTCGTTCCAGCGGCTGGCCGTTTCGTCGAAATCTACGGCGCCGTGGCGCACGAGGGACGCTACGACCTGGTCCCGGGAGACCGCGTGAGCGATCTCGTAGCGCTCGCGGGAGGGGCGCGTCCGGAAGCTGCTCTCGACCGGGCCGAGCTGGAACGATTCGATTCGCGGGGCGCCGCCGTGCGAAGCAAGGTCGTGCTTTCGGCGGAACCCGGGCTAGCTCGCGCCCCCGAGGACCCGGAACTGAGCGAGCTGGATCGCGTTTTCATTCCGGCGCGTGCAAATTATCGCGAGGGTGCGGTTGTCGAGGTGGTCGGGGAAGCGGCGCATCCAGGCCCCTATTCCATTCGAGAAGGCGTGGACGGTGTCCGTTCGATTCTCGAGCGCGCCGGCGGGTTCACCGAGTTTGCCGACCTGAGCCGCGCGACGATCCAGCGCAGGGCCGAATCCGCGGCGCGCGACACGGCATTTCTTCGCCTTGCCGACGGGCACCAGGACATGCTCAGCGAGGAAGAGCGGCGGTACGTGAAGTTGCGTACGCGCCAGCGGGACGCGGTGTCGGCGGATCTGTCGAGCGTGCTCGCGAGCGCGGGTACGGTCGCGGCCGCGGACGATCCGCCGGGCGACCACGCCGCCGTGGGAGCCGACATCGCGCTCTTCGACGGGGACCGGATCGTGATCCCCAGGCGTTACCTTTCCGTTTCGGTCCAGGGGGAAGTTCGCTCTCCGGGTCTCGTCCCCTTCGAGTCGGGGCATGACCTCGACGACTACGTGCGCGCGGCCGGTGGGTTTACCCATCGCGGGAGCAAGAGAAACACCCGCGTCACGGTTGCGCGCACGGGTCAGCAGATGAAACCGGGGGAAACCGGGGGAATCCACGCGGGGGACACGGTCTGGGTCCCGGCGAAGCCGCCTCGGAACGTCTGGGGAACCGTGCGCGACGTGCTCACCACAGCGGCGCAGGTGGCCACCGTGTACCTCGTCATCCAGCAGGCGACCAAGTGAGCGGTAGCAATTCCCCGGACGTGCTCGCATTGATCCGACGTCGCGCCCGGTTCATTGCGGTCAACGTCGGGATCGTCACCCTGGTCGCGCTCCTTGTTAGCCTGATCCTGCCCAAGTGGTACTCGGCCAAGGCGGTGCTTCTTCCACCCACGGAGGAAGAATCGAACCTGAGCCTCTCTCAGCTCATCCCGCGCGGGTTGGGCGGCATCAAGCTCCCCGGCGCGCCAACGCTCTCGGATGTCTTCATCTCGGTCTTGAAGAGCCGCTCCGTCGGAGACCGTCTCATCACGCGATTCGACCTCGTGCGCCGATATCGGCTGCCCGATTCGGAGAAGGCCCTCAAGGAGCTCGAGGGCCATACCAAGTTGGACCTCGGGGACGAAGGGACAATCTCGATCTCAGTCGAAGATCGGGACCCGAAGATCGCCGCCGCGATGGCCAATGCCTACATCGAGGAACTGGACAACTTCAACAGACTCACGCGCACCTCCAGTGCACGACGCACGCGCGAATTCATCGAGGAGCGCATTGGTGTGGTAGAGAAGGATCTCGCCGCAGCCGAGAACAGCCTGAGCACCTACCAACAACGGAAGAGTGTCGCCCTCCTATCGCCGGAGGCGCGCGGCCAGGCCGAAATCGGTGCGAACATCATGGCGCAGAAGCTTGCCCTGGAGGTGAAGCTCAACGTGCTCCGGCAATCGTTGGTGGAGTCCAGCGAGGAAGTTCGCCGGGTGAAAGAGGAGTTGAGCGCCGTGGAGCGCCAGCTCGGCACGCTGCCCCAGGCCGGCGTCGCCACCATGCGGCTCTGGCGTGATCTCAAGGTGCAGGAGCAGCTCTACGAGCTTCTGACGGGGCAACTCGAGGAGGCCCGGATCCGCGAGACGCGAGACACGCCGACCGTGCAGGTGCTCGACCCTGCCGTTCCTCCGCTCCATAAGTCTCGGCCGAAACGGTCGCTCGTCGTGCTCGGGGGGGTGATGATCGGGCTTCTCGGCAGTGCCGGCTATGTGTTGTTCGCGGAGCGAGGCAGCGGGGTACACGGCAATACCTCCGCGCGATAGGTTCCCGAATGGATGCTGGCACGAAACCCATCGGGTTGGTTGAGAATCGCCAAAGCCGCTGGGCCCCTTTGGGAATACTCTTGGGCGTCGAGATCCTGACGCTCACGGTCGGACTCGTATCAGGATCGCTGGCTCTTGCGGTCGGGGCGGCGGCGTTGATGCTCTTCTTCTTGATCACGCTGCGCTCCCCAGAAGCAGCATGGATGCTCATCTGGTTTGCCTTTCCTTTCTCGGTGCCCTACGAGCTTGCCGGCGGCAGCGAAATCCTCCTGCCAACTGAACCCATGCTCATGGTCGCCCTCGGCGCTTGGTGCTGCCGACTGATTCTCACGAAGGGAGAGAGTTTCCCGCGCTCCCCGGTCCTCCTCCCTCTAGCGGTCTTCGCAACGATTGCCCTCACCTCGACGGCATTGGGCCGGTTTCCAATCCTGGGATTCAAAGCGCTCGCGGTGGCAGGGGCCTATATGTCGTTCGGGCTTCTCTTTTTCATGAATACCCCATGGAATCGCGAGCGGCGCGAACGGTGGGTCCGGCTCGTGTTGGTCTTGGGGTCCTTCTGGGGATTCTACGGTTCCGCGCATGTTCTCCTGGGCGGTGGCTCGCTCGCGGTCGCCTATGGAATCGCGCGTCCTTTCTTCCCCGAGCACAATACGTACGGCGCCTTTCTGGCTATGATCTTTCCCCTCGGCCTCGTCCGCACCCTCGAATCGCGCGGACGAGAACGGCTGCTCTATGGAGGCGCTGTGCTCGCCATGGGGCTGGGCCTCCTCCTCTCCTACACGAGGGCTGCCCTGCTATCGTTGGCTATTGTCATTCCGATCATGCTGACTCTTTGGGCGATGCGGCGAGGGACGCTCAAGCCGCTCCTGTGGCTTGGCCTCGTCGCGGTCATCATGGCAGCTCCCCTCCTCGCGACAGGAATCGCGACCCGGCTCCAGCGTCACATGGCGACGACGGTGCAGGCGGAGAATGTGTCCAACCTCGAGCGAATTAACCGATGGATGGCAGCGGCCGAGATGGTTCGCGCCAAGCCGCTTATGGGGGTTGGGTACAACGCTTTCTCGAGGGAGTATCAAGCGTACCGAAGGAAGAAAATATTCACCGAGCTAGTTTACAAGAAGATCGACACGCACAGCGAGCCGCTCCGGCTTCTTGCGGAAACCGGTGTGCTGGGATTCGGTGCCGCCGTTTGGTTCCTTGCCGCCGTTGTCCGCTTGGGATTCCGCAGCTTTCGAGCCCGGGATCGCGAGGTCAGCGCGCTTGGTCTAGCGCTTGTCGCGGGGCTCGGGACAATCCTCGTCCACGGTTGTTTCAATTCCTATGGCTCAACCGACAAGGTCGTCATCCCATTCTGGGGCCTGATCGGAGGAATTGCGGCCCTTGGATGGTATGACGGCGCAGGTGCCCGTATCGAGAGGGCCCACTAGCGCTCCCCCCGGTACCACTCGATCGTACGCTTCAACCCCTCCTCCAGCGGTGTGCTGGCACTCCACCCTAGGAGTTTCCTCGCGCGGCTAACGTCCAGCGACCGCCGGGGCTGGCCGTCGGGCTTCGTGGGATCCCAGACCAACTCACCCTTGAACCCGCAGAGCATCGCGATCTTCTCCGATAGCTCGCGGATCGAGATCTCCATCCCCGCGCCCAGATTCACCGGCTCGCTGTCCTGGAGCCGCTCGGCCGCCCTCACGATCGCCTCGGCCGCGTCCTCCACGTAGAGAAATTCCCGCGTGGCCTTGCCCGTGCCCCAGACGGGGAGGGAGGCCGCCCTCTTCTCGGCGGCCTCGACGCACTTTCGTATCAGGGCGGGGATGACGTGCGAGCTCTCGGG
>DASQBE010000288.1:0-2633 GCA_035635355.1 Binatia bacterium
CCTGAGGAGAGGAAGGACTTGCCCCTGTGAGCGCGACCCGGGTGGCCACGCCCCAGTTCACGGACACCACCGAGCGGATTCCGATCGGCGCGGCCGATCTCAAGGCCAATGCGCAGCGCATGCTCCGCAAGGGGCTCATCATCTCCGCCGCAATCCATCTGAGCCTCATCGGCATCTACGTGGCGACCACGCTCTGGCATCCCAAGGACGAGGTGGAGTACACGGGTCGCGTGATCCGGATGCAGACGCTACCGCCTCCGCCTCCGCTCTCCAGCGCGCCGCCTCCGCCGGTCATTCCCAACCAGCCGATCGTGAAGCCGACCATCGGGACACCGGTGCCCGTGGCCGACGCCCTGGCGCCCGAGCAGACGATCGCGACGCAGCAGGAGATTTCGGCGTTCAATGCCCCCATCGGCAACACCGGGACGGGGAAGGACACCCTCGTCATCGCTTCCACGGACCTCCCCTCGGAAGGGGAGTTCGTCTACTACGAGGACCCGCCGACGCCGGTCACTCAGGTCGAGCCCTCGTATCCCGAATTCGCGCGCGAGGCCCAGATCCAGGGCAAGGTGACCCTGCACGTGCTCGTCGGGAAGGACGGGCGGGTCAAGAACGTCAAGGTGATCAAGGGCGTGACCGGCTTGAACGAGGCCGCCGTCGACGCCATCAAGAAGTGGGTGTTCAAGCCGGCGCTCAGCAACAACAAGCCGGTGGCGGTGTGGGTGGAAGTTCCGATGGACTTCCACTTCTAGTAACGCGCTTCTAGCCGCGCCGCCGCGCCCTGAGTCGAATCGAGGCCTGCCCCCCCCGGACAGGCCTTTGTTGTGTTCCGCCGGGATGGAGTGACCATCATGGCATCCGCGTTCCTGTCGCTGCCCCCGCCGTGGTCGTTCGGATCGGCCGACCTCAAGGCGAACGCCCGGAGATTCCTCCAGCGCGCGCTCTTGATCTCGGCGCTGGTGCACCTCGCGGCCGTCGGTGTGTTCCGCGCCGCGCTCGAGCGGTTCGCGGGCACCGAGGAGGAGGTTTCCGCCGTCGTCCCGCACTGGTCGGACCCTACCATCCTGATACCACCATTCGATCCGGCCACCTGGAAGGCTCCAACCGGATCCCACTCCACGACCGGAGTCATCGAGCCTCGGGACAAGGAGGTCATTTTCAAAACGATCGAGCGTGGAGGGTCGGGCCCGACCCACGACCCGGTCGGGGCCGGACCGCCTGACGGCGCTCCCGGGCCGGGACCGGGACCCGGTCCTCCGGGGCCACCCGAAGCCACCCCGTTCACATCCGTCGACACGCCTCCCGTGCCCCTTGTGGCGCCACGACCGGAGTATCCGGCGTGGGGCAGAGAGGCGCGAATCGAGGGAACGGTCAGGGTGCGCGTGCTGGTGGGAATAGATGGGATCCCCAAGAAGGCGGTCATCGCAAGTGGCCCCAATGGGCTGAGCGAAGGTGTCGTGGACGCCGTGCTTCGCTGGAGGTTCCGGCCCGGGCTCTCGAACGGAACCCCGGTGGAGGTCTGGGTCGAGATACCCATCTCGTTCCGGCTCCAGGAATAGCCGGACGCGGTCCCGCCCCGCCGGGACTTTCCTTTTGACACCCCGGGGGTGCGGGGCTAGGCTCCCGGAAATGCCCAAGGGCCTCAAGCTACTATTCCGCAATTGGTTCCGGTATCGCTCGCGTCCGCGAATGCCGCTCGAAACACAGCCGCGACAAGACTCAACCATCGCCTGAACGTCGATCTATAATCCACTGGGGGCCAATATGAACGAGCAGGGCAACACAGGCGGAGAGACGCGCGGCGGTTCCGAGGTGGTCGATGCGCCGTCGCAATCGGCGATCGGGACGCTCATCGGGATTTTCATTAGTCCCAAGAAGACCTTCGAATCGCTGGCGGCAAGACCCCGCATTCTCGCTCCTGTCTTGTTGTTGGTGGTCTTTCACTTGGTCCTTGCCTTGGTTGTGGTGCAATCGGGACTCCAAGAGTCGGACACGATTGCGAAGATGGAGCAGAAGGGCGCACCCCCAGAGCAAATCGAGGGGATCAAGAGGGTGATGGAGAGCCCCGCGAGGTTCCTGTTCGCTCTTGGCGGACCCATCGCAGTCGGGTTCATTCTGCTCGTATCGTCTGCGGTGCTTTATTTCATGGCGAACCTAATGCTCGGTGCTCGCCTGCGATTCACGCACTACCTCTGCATTGTTGCCTACGCGGGCATCGTTTCCATCGTCGACAACATAGCCCAGATTGCGATCGGGCTCAGCAGGGGGACCCTGTTCGTCTCCATGGGGATCGGCGCCTTCCTTGGAGACAATCTTAGCTATCCCCTGCGCGTCCTGGACGTGGCAACCGATCCTTTGTTGTTGTGGACGTTCGGCATTCAGGCGTTGGGCGTCGCGGTGATGGCGCGAAGGAAACTCGGTTTTGGTGTAGCCGCGGTGGCTCTGGGGTTCGTGGCGGGCGCATTGGTCCGGGGTCTAGCTCGTTGATCTGCATACGGGAAACCCCGGCACGGCGCGGCGCGTAGTGCTCTCGTGACCGAACCCAAGGGAGGTGGATCGATGGTGAAGGCAACCGGGACGACTCGCCCGCGCGCGGCGTCCAAGCTCATGTGGCTCACGGCGGTGCTGGCGGC
>DASQBE010000289.1:0-10606 GCA_035635355.1 Binatia bacterium
CCTCGCCTATACGCTCCGCCGCGTGGGGCATGTCACCATGACCTCCTCGTACAGCATCTCGTGGGCCATGGGCACCGGCTCGGTCTCGCAGTCCCAGCGGAACATCGCCTGGACGGCGAGCGAGGTTCCGAAGATGGCGACGCCGCTGGCGTTCGACCAGCGCCACAAGCTCTCGTGGAACCTGGATTACCGTTTCGCGAAGGGAGAGGGCCCGGAATGGCACGGCAACCGCCTGCTGGAGAATGCGGGTCTGAACGTCCTCCTGAACGCGGGCAGCGGGTTCCCCTACACGCCGACCACCATCTACAACGAGGTCACCCTGGCGAACGTGGCCTCCCAGCCGATCGGTCCCATCAACTCACGGTACGGGCCGTGGACGCTCCAGATGGACCTGAGGGCGAACAAGGGCTTCACGATGGCCGGCCAGAACCTCGACGTGTACGTCCTGGTGCTCAACGTCTTCAATCGGGACAACATTCGAACGGTGTACACGGGCTCGGGGAGCGCCGAGACGACGAACTTCCTGAACACCTCGGAAGGACAGGCGACCTACAGCACCGCGGACTCGCAGCGGCTCTTCGGCCTCGCCGAGCGCAGCCCGACCCTGCATGACTCCGGCCGGCTGGTCCGGTTCGGCGCCAAGGTGAGCTTCTAGCCATGAAAACGCTCATCGCGGACGTGGAACGGAATGAGACGCCAAGGAGGGTGATCACGATGCGATTTTTGCAATGGTTCGGGGCGGCAAGCCTGATCCTCACGCTGGCCGCCTCCGACGCGGCGGCGGCCGCCAAGCCGATGGCGCGGGCCCAGCGTCGCTCGGTGCACCGGGCTGCTTCGACCATCGACAACGTGACGCATATGGACGCGAACCAGATCGACATGGTGGTGACGAACCACGGGTCCTTCGCCTACGACCTGGTGAGCGGAAACGCCGGATTCATCTACCCCAAGGGCTCGACCAAGACCGCCGTCTTCGCGGCGGGACCCTGGATCGGGGCCAAGGTCAACGGCCAGGTCCGCATCGCGGTCGGCGAATACTCGCAGGAGTTCGTGCCGGGTCCGATGGTGAACGGCACCTTCCAGACGGACAGCCCGAGATTCAAGAACTACAAGATCGTGCGCGGGAAGACCACCGCCGCCGATTACTTGAACTGGCCCGTGGACCAGGGCGCCCCGGTGGACTCCGCCGGGAAGCCGGCGCTTCTCGGGGACGCGATGATCTGGAGCGTCTACAACGACGCCGACCCCAGCGCGCACAACAACGCCGCGGGCTTCACGCAGCCGCTGGGGGTCGAGATCCAGCAATCGACGTTCGCCTTCAATCGCTCGGGAGCCCTGGGGAACATCATCTTCGTCCGCTACAAGATGATCAACAAGGGCGGAAACCAGCTCGACAGCATGTACGTCTCCGCGTGGGCGGACCCCGACCTCGGGGGCTTCACGGACGATTTCGTGGGCTGCGACACGACGCGCTCGATGGGCTACGTCTACAACGCGACGGCCACGGATCAGCAATACGGGGGGACGCCCCCGGCGGTGGGTTTCGACTTCTTCCGCGGACCCATCGTGCCCTCCGGCACGCCGGGCGTGAACGACACCCTGGGGATGACCTCGTTCAACAAGTACACCAACGGAACCGACCCCCAGAACGCGGGGGAGACGTACAACTACATGATGGGACTGTATCCGGACGGAACCCCGGTGCACGTCAACGACGACACCCTTCAGGCGATCACGACGTTCCAGGTCTCCGGAAACCCGGTGAGCCCCTCGTCAGGGTGGCTCGATTCCAATCCGGGCGACCGCCGACTCCAGCTCTCCAGCGGCCCCTTCTCCATGGCCCCCGGGGACTCGCAGGAGGTCACGATCGCGATCATCGTGGGGCAGGGCACCGACAACCTGTCCTCGGTCACGGATCTCAAGAACAAGGATGACCAGGCGCAGATCGTCTTCGATCTGAATTTCGACATCCCCTCGCCCCCACCCAGCCCCCAGGTCTTCGTCCAGGAGCTGAACAAGTCCATCCGGCTGGTCTGGGATCAGAAGGCCGTCGGCACCCACTCCGCGAACGCGATCCTGGGACAGGACTTCGCTTTCGAGGGCTATCGGGTCTGGCAGCTTCCGTCGCAGGGAGGGTTCAGCAACGCGAGGGTCGTCGCCACGTTCGACCAGATCGACGCCTACGACAACCTCTACACCGACTTGTTCAATCCGCAGGTCGGGGCGGTCGAGCGCGTGCAGGTGATCAAAGGGGCGAACGAGGGCCTGAAGTTCAAGTTCGACATCAATTCCGACGCGTTCCAGGGCGGGCCCCTGATCAACAATAGGACTTACTATTTCGCGGTCACGGCCTTCTCGCTGGATACGCTCGACGTCACGCCGTACGTCGTCGGGGTGAACCAGGTGGGCGAGCTCACGGACGTCCTGGAGAGCGCCTTGAACGTCGTGGCCGCGACCCCGGCCGGGAGCAATGCCGTCTTCTCGGTCACGGGGAAGCAGGTCGCCGGCAGCGTGGTGGGAGCGACGATTCAGGTGAATCAGGTAGGCGCGGTGGGGGACTCCCTCTATCACGTCCTGCTCCGCCCAACCGGTGACTGGTCCGTGATCAGCGTCGCCTCCGGAGACACGCTGTACACCGGGCCCGGCAACCCCGCCACGGGCGGGTTCGACTCGCCCGTCGTGAGCGGTTTCACGACCTCGGTCCTGCCGGCTCCGAACGACCCCTCGATGATCGACCAGCTCATGGGGGGCGCCGGTCTTCTGGGCGCCGCGGACTCGCTCAACTTGGCGGGAGGAGCGCAAGCGGACTCCTCCGGCACGATCATCCTGAAGAACTACATCGCCCCCTACGACATCAACAACTTCAACTTCAACGATACGGTGCAGCACGACTATCTGCTGCGCCTGCTCCCGGCGGCGACGGAGCCGGCCTGGGAGTACAACGGCGGAGATCCATCGGCTCAGGCCACGTTCAACGTTCCGTGGGAGGTCTACGACCTGGGGCAGTGCTCGTACCAGGATCCCTCCGACGACGTGAAGATGTCGATCGAGGTGCGGGACCGCGACGGGAGCGGCACCTTCACCTTCGGCGACGCGGTCTACATCCGGAGGATCCCGTTTGCCTCGGTCGCCTGGGGCACGGCGGGAATCCTGTCGACCGATTACAACCCGGCGAACGACGACGAGACGCTGGGGAGGTTCACGCTCTACCCGGCCAACGCGGCCAGTCCGCCTCCGGTCTTCCCGCTTCCCGAGGCCAGATTCCGCGTGCGGGGCGGGGCGCTCTGCTCCGGGGACACGTTCGCGTTCCGAACCGTGCCGGCGGGTACTGCGCCGGGGACCATCGTGGGGAACGACATCAAGAAGGTCCTCGCGGTGCCCAACCCCTACTACGCGCACTCGTCGTACGAGCTGACCCAGTTCGACCGGGTCATCAAGTTCACCCACATCCCGGCATCCCGCAACGTGACGATCCGCATCTTCAACATCGCGGGGGACCTGGTCCGGACCATCCGACGCTCCGCCTCGACCGGGGACGACATGTCGCGCGCCGAGATCCAGTGGGATCTGAATACCGATAACCGTCTCCCCGTCGGGAGCGGCGTCTATATCTACCGTGTCGATGTGCAGGGCGTGGGAAGCAAGACCGATCGCCTGGCCGTCTTCGTTGAAAAAGAGCGGTTGGACAACTTCTAATGGAGGGCCCGATCGCGATGAAGCCGGAACGAAATCCTTTATCTGGATGGAGGATGGTAACCATGTGGGCCCTTCTCAAGAAATTGGCCCTTCCGATCGCGCTGCTCGGTTTCGCCGGGCACGCGGCCGCGGGGGGGTTGGACAGGATCGGGACCGCCGGGGCGGAGGAGCTGCGCATCCCGGTGGGAGCCGCCTCGATCGCCATCGGGGGTTCCGCGGTGGCGCTCGGCAACGGCATCGGCAACGTCTACTACAACCCTGCATCGCTCGCCGCGGTGGACAACGCGGAGGGGATGGTCTCGTACAGCACCTACCTGGCGGACTCCAAGGTGAACTACGGTGCCGTATCCACCCGGCTGGGCTCGGCCGGGAACATCGCGTTCACGGCCAAGGTGCTGAACATCGGCGACATCGTGGTGACCACGGAAGACGCCCCGGAGGGAACGGGAGAGATCCTGAACCCCACCTATTCGGTCTTCGGGGTCTCCTACGGCCGCCGCATGACGGACCGGGTGGCCCTCGGGGTCACGGCCAACTACATCAGCGAGAAGATCGCGCAGACCTCCGCGACCGGGCTCGCCGCCGACTTCGGCGTGCAATACGATACCGGCTGGCGCGGGGTCCGGTTCGGCTTCGCGATGAAGAACATCGGCCCGAACATGCACTTCAGCGGTCCCAACTTCGAGCAGCGGATCACGCTGCCCGGCGACGATCCGTCCGCCCAGCCTCACGTGGTGCAGCTGGAGTCGACCGAGTTCGAGCTGCCCAGCTACCTCCAGTTCGGGGTCTCCTACGACGTGGGAGGGGGCGAGAGACAGCACGCCACGATCTACGGCACATTCCAGGGCAACAATTTCTCGACGGATGAATATCGGCTCGGCGCGGAGTATCTTCTCGGGGAGCACATCGCGCTCCGGGGCGGGTACGTGGGCCAGCTCGCCCTCAATGCGGCGGACCGTCAAGCGGACTACCTCTACAACTTCAGTTACGGCGCCGGTCTGAATTTCAAACTGGGGGACCGTCCGCTCAGCTTCGACTGGGCGGGTATGCACGTGGGACAGTTCTTCAACGACAACCAACAGGTCGCGCTCCGAATCGCGTTTTGAGCGAAACACCTGAGTGCTGCGAGCGCCGGGGCGGGCCTTCACGGGTCCGCCCCGAGCCGCTTCCCCGGCGCAGGCTCGGCGCCCCGCTGCTGGCCGTAGCACTGGCCCTGGCCTCGGCTCCGGGCCTCGCGCGCGCCTCGGCCTGCGTCCCGTCCGGGCTCCTCGCGGATTCCCTCTCCTCGGCCCCCTACGAGGTCGTGGAGGGCTGCCACTTCGGAATCCTGGCCGTCTCCCTCGACCGGGGGGACACGCTCCTCGCCCTGAATCCCGGGGACCGGTTCATTCCCGCCAGCAACATGAAGCTCTTCGTCACCGGGGCCTTCCTGCGTCAGTTCGGGCCGCGATCGCGCGGCGTCACGACCGTGGGCGCCCGTGGAAAGGTGGAGCGGAAGCACGGCAGGATCGAGGAGCTGAAAGGGGACCTCATCCTCCACGCCTCGGGGTATCCCGACATCGTCCAGCTGCTCCATCCCGGCTCGCGCGGGCTCCTGGACTCCCTGGCGTACCTCCTCCACGAGGCGGGGCTCTCCAAGGTGCAGGGGACCGTCTGGGTGGATGGGACGCTCTTCGCCCCCGAGCCCTACGGACCCGGGTGGGCCGTGGATGACCTGCCGTTTTCCTACGGCGCGCCGCTCAATGCTGTGCTCGCGAACGGGAACGCGGCGACCCTTCTCGCCACGGCGACCCCCGGCGGAGTCGTCCTCTCGATCGATCCGCCGGAAACGCCGCTTCGCATCGTGGGGAGGGTGTCGCTCGCGGATCCGGACGCCATGCCGGTGCTCTCCATCACGCGGGAGCCCGGATCGCATGTCCTGCGCGTCACCGGGCGGATTCCCCGTGGGACGTCGGCCAAGCGTCAGATCGCGGTGCCCGACCCCGATTCCACGGCGGGCCTGGTGTTCCTGGGCGCCCTGCGGCGCGCCGGCATCGCGGTGCGCGCGAGAGTCGCCGTGGTCCCGGCCAGCTCCCTGCCCCTGCCCGACACGGCCACGCTCCTTCGCCTCGAGTCCCCGACGGCGGCGGAGGTGGTCTCCATGGTCGACGCCTACAGCCTGAACGTCGAGACGGAGGCGCTCCTGCGCCACCTGGATCCCGCGCCCTCGGGCAAGTCCGCCGCGCCCGCCCTGCGGCGCCTCTACGCCATGCTCTCGGAGACCGGCATCGACACGCTCGATCTCTCCTTCGTGGACGGGTCCGGTCTCTCCCCGCTGAATCTCGCCACGCCGCGCGCGTTCGTGCGATGGCTCGCGTCCCTGGACCGGGACTCCACCCTGGGCGGCATCTTCCGCGAGTCGCTCGCGGCTCCCGGGGCGGTGGGAACGCTCCAGAAGCGCTTTCCGTCGCTCGCCCCGAGGGTGCTCCTGCGTGCCAAGTCGGGAACCCTGACCAACGTGAGCGGCCTCTCCGGGTATCTCACCACCGAGGGAGGGGAGCGGGTGGCGTTCTCGATCCTGAGCAACGGCAACCGGGCGAGCGTGTCGGCCGCGCACGCCGCGGAGGAGGAGATCGTGGGGATCCTGAGCCGTCTCACGCGAACGCCCGCCGCGCAGGAGTCCTTGCCCCAGGCGGGCCCGCGGATGGTTCCACGATGATCGCGCCGCCGCGGCTTCGTCCGGGGGATCGGATCGGAATCGTCGCTCCCTCGGGCCCGGTCTTGAAGCGCTACGTGGTCGCCGGGCTGCGCGTGCTCGAGGCCGCGGGGTTTAGGCCGCGCCTCGCGCGGCATCTCTACGACCGCCGGGGGCACCTGGCGGGCACGGACGAGGCGCGCGCGGACGACCTGAACCGCATGCTGCGCGATCCCGACATCCGGTGCGTGCTCATGGCTCGAGGCGGGTACGGCGCCATGCGGATCGCGACCCGCGTGGATTGGGCCGCGATGCGGCGCGATCCGAAGATCTTCGCCGGGTACTCCGACGCGACCTTTCTCCACCTGGGCTTCCAGGCGCGCTCCGACGTGCGCACGCTCCACGGCCCGAACCTGCACGGCCTGGGCCTCGGGCGCCGCGGCGAGATCGTCCGCTGGCTCGCCTGGCTCTCGGATCCGCTCCCCGCACAAGGGTTCCGCGAGGTGGGCGCCCCGCTCCGGCTGACGGCGCGCGCCCCCGCGGTGGAGGGGCGCGTCCTGGGGGGAAATCTGGCATTGGTGCACCACGCCGCCTGCACGCCCTACTTTCCCTCGCTTCGCGGCGCGATCCTCTTCTTCGAGGAGGTGAACGAGCCTCCGTACAAGATCGACGCGATGCTGGCCCACATCGCCCTGGCGGGCTCGCTTCGCGGCCTTCGCGGCGTGGCGCTGGGGAGCTTCATCCACTGCGTCCCGAAGCCGAAGCACCGGGAGCTGCGCCTACGTCAGGTGTTGGAGGACCACATCCGGGAATGGGGGGTGCCCGCCCTCGGGGGAATCAAGGCGGGGCATGGGCGGCGCAACCTGCCGCTCCCTCTGGGAGCCCGCGCCCGGTTGGATCCGCGGCGCGGCCGGCTCATCTTCGAGGAAGGGCTGGTCTCGTGATCAGGCGTAGACGCCGCGGAGCGTGATCGCGTCCACGACGCGCTTGATGGCGAGCATGAACGCGGCGACCCGGAGCGAGACCTTGTGCTCCTCGGCCATCCGGGCCACGTCGTTAAACGAGGTGACCATGATGTGCTCCAGGCGCTCGTTCACCTCGTGCTCGCGCCAGAAGTAGCCCTGCCGGTCCTGCACCCATTCGAAATAGGAGACGGTCACGCCCCCGGAATTCGCGAGGATGTCGGGGATGACCATGACCCCCGCCTTGTTCAAGATCTTGTCCGCCTGATGCGTGGTGGGGCCGTTCGCACCCTCGGCGATGATCTTGGCCGAGATGCGCGAGGCGTTCACGTGCGTGATCTGGTTCTCCAGGGCGGCGGGGATCAGGATGTCGCAGGGAACCTCGAGGATCTTCTTCCCCTCGACCGGCGTGCCGCCGGCAAAGCCCGCCACCGTCTTCTTCTCGGCCAAGTGCTTCATCAGGGCGGGGAGATCGAGCCCCTTCGGGTTCTGGACCCCTCCCTTGACGTCGCTCACGCCCACGATCAAGGCCCCGTCCTTGGCCAGGAGATCGGCCGCCACCGATCCCACGTTGCCGAAGCCCTGCACGACCACCTTGGCGCCCTTCAGGGTCATGCCCAGCTTCTTCGCGGCCTCGCGGATCACGAAGAGCACGCCGCGCCCGGTCGCCTCGCGGCGTCCCGCGGAGCCGCCCAGCTCCAGGGGCTTTCCCGTGACCACCGAGGTCACGGTGTGGCGGGCGTGCATGGAGTAGGTGTCCATGATCCACGCCATGGTCTGCTCGTTGGTGTTCACGTCCGGCGCGGGCACGTCGGATTCGGGCCCGATCACATCGATCATGTCGGCGGTGTACCGCCGCGTGAGCTTCTCCAGCTCGGCCTTCGACATCTTCGAGGGATCGCACGCGATCCCTCCCTTGCCGCCGCCGAAAGGAATGCCGACCACCGCGCACTTCCAGGTCATCCAGGCGGCGAGCGCCATTATTTCCTCGAGCGTGACGTCGGGGTGATAGCGGATGCCGCCCTTGGCGGGCCCTCGGATGATGGAATGCTGGACCCGGTATCCGGTGAACACGCGGAAGCTCCCGTCGTCCATCTGGACCGGGAGCTTTACGATGGTCGCGCGGCGCGGCTCCTTGATGATCTGCACGAAGCTGGGATCCAGCTTGAGGCGCTGGGCCGCTTCCTCGAACTGGAGTCGGGCGTTCTCGAGGGGGTCGAGCTCCTTCTGGATCTCGGAGCCCATGTCCATTCCGGACGAGTAGGGAGCGGTAGACATCGATGGATTTCCCTGGTTGGATTGCGCTAAGTGTCGAAAATGCTTCATTTTTGAGCCCGCGGTAGTGTAGAGAAGAGAGGGGTCTCATTCAAGCATGTACTATCTATTCTACATCCCGATTGGAACCGAAGCCCGGGTCCGCGGAACCCCCTGGGGGACGATCACGCTGGCGTGCGTGAGCCTCGGCGCGTTCCTCTATTTCCGCTTTGCCCCGGGCTCGGAGCCCGATTTCTACCGTTTCACGCTGGAGCCGGGCGCGCCCTCGGTCTTCACCTCCATCACCTCGTCCTTTCTCCACGCGGGCTGGCTCCACCTCCTGAGCAACCTCGTCTATCTGGGCATCTTCGCGCCGCCGATCGAGTCGCGGCTGGGCACCGTGAAGTTTCTCGCCGTCTACCTCTGCTTCGCGGGGCTCGCGAACCTGGCCCAGGCGGCCTGGATGATGGCCTACACCCCCGAGCTGGCCTCGATGCCCATCCTGGGCGCGTCGGGCGCCGTGGCCGGCGTGATGGGGCTCTTCCTGGTCCGCCTCTACTTCGCGCGCCTCAAATTCACCGCGGTGACGTTGATGTATTTCCAGGGAATCACCCGCGTGAACAAGATCGCGCTGCCCGCGTTCGCCGCGATCATCCTCTGGTTCGTGCTGCAGGCGGTCTACCAGATGGCGTCGCCGGTGGAGGGCACCGCGTACATCTCGCATCTCGCGGGGCTCTCGCTCGGCGTGGCGCTGGGGTTCCTGATGGGGCTCGCCGCGGAGGGGCGGCTGGAGCGGCGGCTGATCGTGGGGGACCGCTACGCGGAGCGTGGCGAGTGGTATGCCGCGCTGGGTGAGTACGAGGGCTATCTGGCCAAGCGGCCGCAGGACGCCGACGTCCTGATCCGCGCGGCGCGGGTGCAGCGCGTCACGCACCAGACCTCCGCGTCCCAGGAGAGGTTCCGTGAGGCGATCGCGGCCCGTCTCAGGGCGGGCCAGGTCGAGGAAGCCTGCGACACGTTCGACGAGATGAAACGCCTCCTGGGGGACGTGGCGATTCCCTCGGGGCACCTGCTTCGCATCGCCCGCTGCTTCGAGGAGCGGGGGAGGCCCAGCGATGCGAGCCGCGCGTACGAGGCCTATGGTCGGCACTATCCCGACGCGGCGGGTGCCGCGACGGCCCTCCTCAAGTGCATCGACATCGAGCGGCGGGTGCTCAACAACCCTGGCCGCGCCCAGTATGTCTGCCAGGAGCTTCTGAAGCTGGACTTGCCGCCCGAGGTGGAAAAGCTGGCGCGGGAGCGCGAGAGCGCGGTCCTGGACCAGCTGGTTCGCCAGCGGATCACGATCCGCGCGACGGTTCCGAAGAGAGCTAAGCCGGCCGCCTGAATCTCGGCGCGAGGCGCCGCAGCAGGGCGCGAAGCCGGACGGACGTGGCGGGCTTGGCGCGCAGCGGATTCAATTCACCCGCTTCGTTCACCGGCACCAGATGCACGTGCACGTGGGGCACCCCGAATCCCTCCACCACCATTCCGATTCGCTTGGCGCGGGTCGCGCGGCGCAGCGAGGGCGCGAGCTTCCGCGCGGTGGCAAGAAGGCGTGCGTAGTCGCGCGCGGGCAGGAGCCACAAGTCCTCGGCGTGTTTCTTGGGCAGGAGCAGGAGGTGCCCATCCGCGATGGGGCGGATGTCGAGCATGAGCAGGTGGTCTCGATTCTCCCAGACGGTCAGCGCGGGGATCCTACCCGCCACGATCTCGCAGAAGATGCAGCTCATGGGCGCATCGTATCAGATGCCTCGATCAACATGCCCTGGGGCATGTTCATCGTGTCGCAATCTCCAGGCAGGTAGGAAGTGCTGGCCCCGGGGCCAGTTGCAGTCATGCAAGTGACTGCTACTACCTCAGTTGACTTTGTAGGCGTGGTTCCGAGCTCCGACAGCGTGCCAACTCACGCCGGGCCAGAGCAAAAAAATCAGGGCCCCGGCGGCCACATGAAGCGCCGGGGCCCGTTGGTGTCGTCGCG
>DASQBE010000290.1:0-13973 GCA_035635355.1 Binatia bacterium
GCCCGGCGTCAGGAGCAGCGGCGTGTCGAAGGCGCCGACCGCGAGGAGCGAATTCCCCAGCACCTGGATGAGAATGAGCGGCACGAAGATGTACAGGGCCCCCTGGCGCAGGAGCTCCCGCACCTCGCAGCGCGCGACCGAGGCCACGCACCGCAGATACCCGGGCGCGCCGGTCTTCATTCCCAGCCCCGCGAGGACCGCGCCGGCCGGCGCCTCCTCCCAGGGGATGGGACCGCGCTTCGCCTGCTCCGCACCGGCCTTGAGATCGCGCCGCGACGCCACGGCCCCGCGAAGGGAGAGGGCCACGGACCGTTGGGTCAGGAGGACCGCTCCGAAACCCAACAGGAGCAGCCACGCTCGGTTCAGCCAGAAGAGCGCGTCGTACGGCACGGAGTGTTTGTTGTAGAACGCCACGCCACGATCAATCTTCAGATGGGTCTCGTTCAGCCATCGGTAGCCGGAGGGCTCGATGAATTGCAGGAGCTTGTTCACACGCAGGTCGAGCCACGAGGGAGCCCACGTCCAGAGGAAGAAGCCGCACACCACCAACGCGGCGGTGGGCAGCAGGTAGACCATGACGGCATTCCTCGTGCGCTCGCTGACGTACATCGAGAGGCCGGTGAAGAAGACGAGGAACGGGAGTCCGATGGTCAGCACCGGCATCAGGTAGCTCCGGAGCAGGAACGGCCCGCGGATCTCGTTGGCCGAACCGTTGGGCACCACGTGGTTGAAGAACGCGTTGGCCATGATCTGGAAGATCATCAGCCCCACGAACGCGGCGCCCACCGCGAGGTAGCGTCCCCACACGTACTCCCCCGCCGTGAGGGGCGTGGAATGGAGGATCTCGTCGGCTTTCGTCTCGTGGTCTCGCAGCAGGGTCATGCCCGCGGCCTTGGCGATGAAGAATCCATAGAGCAGGAGGATGATGAACGTCATCATCTGCGTCTGCGCGAACTCCGAGGTGATCCAGGCCTTGGTGCCGCCCACCTCGCTGTCGCCCGAAGAGATCGCGACCTTCCCGGTCGAGAGACCCCACGCGTTCAGGAGCAGGATCACGGCCAGGAAGATGAAGAGCGGCCGCCGGAAGGAGTGCCGGAACTCGATCCAGAAGACCGCGGCGAGGCGGCGAGAGCTCATCGCCCGGCCTCGATGGAGGCCGCGGCGTGCGGCGATCCGTCGTGGGTCGCGGGCGCACCCTCACCGGACGGACCTCCCCGCTTCCCCCTGGCCGGGAGCGCCCCGAGCCGCATCAAGACGAGATAAGCGTCCTCCAGCGTGACCGGAGCCGGAACGAATCCGATCGGAGGGGTTCCGGATGGATCGTAGACGCGGGCGCGGTTCCTTCCCTCGACGAGAAGCGCCTGGGTGACCATGTGCTCCTCGCGAAGCTTGGGCAGGTCCTCGACCAGCACCGTGCCCTCGAATATGTGTCCCGCGATCGAGCCGCGCGCCTCGCTGGGAGAGGTCAGCGCGAGGAGGCGGCCGGAGCGGATGACGGCGAAACGGGGACAGAGCACGGCCACGTCCTCGACGATGTGGGTCGAAAGGATCACCATGCGGTTCACCGCCAGCTCCGACAGGAGATGGTAGAAGCGCAGGCGCTCCTCGGGATCCAGGCCGGCCGTGGGCTCGTCCACGATGATGAGGCGCGGGTCGCCGGCCAGGGCCTGCGCGATTCCCAGGCGCTGGCGCATCCCGCCCGAATAATTCTTCACGGCCCGCTTCGCCGCGAAGGTGAGGTTGACGCGCTCGAGCAGATCGCGGACGAGCTTCCTTCTCCCTCCCGGGGCTTGCACCCCCTTCAGATCGAGAAGGTGGGCGAGCATGGCCTCCCCGGTCAGGTGGGGATAGAAGCCGAACTCCTGCGGCAGGTAGCCGAGGCGGGGCCAGAGATTCTCGGGGTGTCCGAGGATGTCATTCCCATCCAGCGTCACCGTGCCCGACGTGGGCTCGAGCAGCCCGGCGAGAATCTTCATGAAGGTGGTTTTTCCGGCGCCGTTCGGCCCCAAGAGGCCGAACATCCCCGGAGCCACGTCGAGATCGATCCCGTTCAGCGCCGTGACCGGGCCGGGGTACACCTTGACCAGACCGCGAATTTCGAGCATGGGGAGCACCTCCTCAGAGTCACGTACGCGCGGGGAGCGCGCCGGGTTTCGTCCGGGTGGAGCCTGGGCGCTTTCGCGCGGGGAGACCCTACCACGAGGCACTCCCTTGCGCCTCTCCGGAATCCCGTCTAGGCTGCGGTTTCGAGTCCGCAGACCCCAACAAAGGAGACACCTTGCGCATCGGCACGCCACTCACCCCCGGCGCCACGAGAGTCATGCTGCTCGGCGCCGGCGAGCTGGGCAAGGAGGTCATCATCGCCTTGCAGCGGCTGGGCGTGGAGGTCATCGCCGTCGACCGCTACGCGCACGCTCCGGGGCACCACGTGGCGCACCGGTTCCACGTCATCGACATGACCGACCCGAAAGCGCTGCGGGCGGTGGTCGAGGCGGAGCGGCCGCACCTGGTCGTGCCCGAGATCGAGGCCATCGCGACCGACGAGCTGGCCCGGATCGAGGCCGACGGCTTGGCGCGCGTGATCCCGACGGCGCGAGCCACCCAGCTCACCATGAATCGCGAGGGTATCCGCCGGCTGGTCGCCGAGGAGCTCAAGCTCCCCACCTCGCGCTACGCGTTCGCGGAGAGCGTGGACGAAGTCCGGAGCGCCGCCCAGGAGCTTCGCTTTCCCTGCGTGATCAAGCCGGTGATGTCCTCCTCGGGCAAGGGCCAGTCGGTGCTCAAGGGGCCGGACGACGTGGAGCGGGCCTGGGAGGTCGCCATGAGCGCCGGGCGGGTGAAGCGGGCGCGCGTCATCGTGGAGGAGTGGATTCCGTTCGACTACGAGATCACGCTCCTCACGGTGCGCGCGCGCGACGAGCGGGGCCAGAGCGCCACGTACTTCTGCGAGCCGATCGGCCACGTGCAGGTGAACGGGGACTACGTGGAGAGCTGGCAGCCGCAGCCGATGACCGGGCGCGCCCTGACCCGGGCCCGCGACGTGGCGAAGCGGGTCACCGACAACCTGGGGGGGAGCGGGATCTTCGGAGTGGAGCTCTTCATCCAGGGGGATCGCGTGTGGTTCAGCGAGGTGAGCCCGCGTCCCCACGACACCGGCATGGTCACGATGATCACGCAGGACCAGAGCGAATTCGAGCTCCACGCGAGGGCCATCCTGGGCCTTCCGGTGAGCACGGAGATGCGCTCCCCGGGCGCCAGCGCCGTGATCTACGGCGGCATGAACGCGAAGGGGATCGCCTTCGAGGGCCTCGAGGAAGCGCTCCGCCTTCCCCACGTCGACCTTCGTCTGTTCGGAAAGCCCGAGGCGTTCCCGAAGCGGCGGATGGGGGTCGCGCTGGCTTACGGACGCGACTTCGGCGAGGCCAGGCGGCGGGCCAAGCTCTGCGCCTCGCTCGTGAAGCCCGTCATGGCGGAGACGGCTCTGGACGAAGCCGCGCGCCCATGAACGGCAGGAGCGCGATGCACATGAGCCCCAGGAGCCCGTCGATCGTCAGCGCGTTGAAGACCGCGTACGCCAGGGTGAACACCCAGAAGAGATAGACCAGCTCGTGCGCCGGGGCGAACCGCATCGAAGTCAAGAACGCGACGACTGCGCGGCGCCAGGCAGAGGGGGTGATGATATAATGGGGCCATCCGACTCCGACATCCCGAGGCCCGACCCATGCCGCTGCAGCATTTCCATCCCGCCGTCCGCCGCTGGTTCACCGAGCGAATCGGGACGCCCTCCGCGCCCCAGATCCAGGGGTGGCCGCAAATCCGCGGGGGTGGGAACACCCTCATCGCCGCGCCCACCGGGACCGGGAAGACGCTCGCGGCCTTCCTCTGGGCGATCGACGGGCTGTTGCGTCAGGGCGACTCCCTCGGTGACACGACGCAGGTGCTCTACGTCTCCCCGCTCAAGGCGCTCGGGAACGACGTGCAGAAGAACCTCCAGGGGCCGCTGGCGGAGCTGGCCGAGCTGGATCCCGGCTTCGCTAAGATTCGCGTCCTCGTGCGTACCGGCGACACGCCAGCCCGCGAGCGCGCGTCCATGGGAAAGCGCCCGCCGCACATTCTGGTAACGACGCCCGAGTCGCTCTACATCCTCCTCACGAGCGCCGGCGGCCGCGCCATGCTTCGAACCGTCCGGACCGTGATCGTGGACGAGATCCACGCCGTCGCCGGCAACAAGCGCGGCGCGCACTTGGCCCTTTCCCTCGAGCGGCTCACGGCGCTCGTCGAGGGACCACTCCAGCGCATCGGGCTCTCCGCGACGCAGAAGCCGATCGCGGAGATCGCGAACCTTCTCGCCGGAGCCGGCCCGGAGTGCGCGACGGTGGACATCGGACACCGGCGCGACCTCGACCTCGCGATCGAGATCCCCGAGTCCCCGCTCGCCACCGTGTGCTCCCACGAGACCTGGGAGGAGATCATCGCGAGGATGGCGGCCCTGATCCGGGAGCACCGGACGACGCTCGTCTTCGTGAACACCCGGAAGCTCGCCGAGCGCATCGCCGCGCGCCTGACGACGGTGCTGGGCGAGGAGCAGGTGACGAGCCATCACGGGAGCCTCGCCCGCGAGCGCCGCCTCGACGCGGAACGCCGCCTCAAGGAGGGTTCCCTCAAGGCGCTCGTGGCCACCGCCTCCCTGGAGCTGGGAATCGACATCGGCGACGTGGATCTGGTCCTTCAGGTCGGGGTGCCGTTCTCCATCTCCGTCCTGCTCCAGCGCGTCGGCCGAAGCGGTCACGCCCTCTCCCGGGTCCCGAAGGGACGCGTCTTTCCGCTCACGCAGGACGAGCTGGTCACCGCGACGGCGCTTCTGGATTCGGTGCGCCGCGGGGATCTGGATCGCACGCTCTCGCCCGGCCGCCCGCTCGATATCCTCGCCCAGCAGATCGTGGCCTCGTGTGTGCCCGAGACGTGGGAGGAGGAGCGACTGTTCCGGACGCTGACGCGCGCGTGGCCCTATCGCGCCCTCCCGCGCGAGGAGTTCGACGACGTCGTGCGGCTCCACACGCAGGGCCGCTCGGCCCTCCTCCACCGGGACGGCGTTCATGGCCGCCTCCGCGGAACGCGCCGCGCCTCGATCACCGCGATCACTTCGGGCGGCGCCATCCCGGACACGGGCCAATACCGCGTGGTCCTCGAGCCGGAGGGAACGCAGGTCGGCTCCCTCGACGAGGACTTCGCGGTGGAGGCGAACGGGGGCGACGTGTTCCAGCTCGGGAACACGTCGTGGCGCATCCTGCGCGTCGAGCCCGGGCTCGTGCGCGTGGCCGACGCGCAGGGCGCTCCCCCCACGATCCCCTTCTGGCTGGGCGAGGCGCCCTCGCGGACGCGCGAGCTCTCGGAGGCGGTCGGGCGGGTGCGGGAGCGCGGGAGGGAACGCCCCTGGCTCACGGACGAAGTGGGGCTCTCGGAGGCTGCCGCACTCGAGCTCTCGGAGTTCGTGGAGGAGGGCGCGCGGGCCCTGGGCGCGACGCCCACGCCGCGATGCGTCGTCCTCGAGCGCTTCTTCGACGAGTCGGGCGGGATGCAGCTCGTGGTGCACGCGCCCTTCGGGGGACGCATCAACCGCGCCTGGGGCCTGGCGCTGCGGAAGCGGTTCTGCCGCGGGTTCGGATTCGAGCTCCAGGCCGCGGCCAACGACGAGGCGATCGTGCTCTCCCTCGGACCGCAGCACAGCTTCCCGCTCGAGGACGTCTTTCAGTATCTCCACCCCGACGTCGCGCGCGATTTGCTCGTGCAGGCGCTCCTGGACGCTCCCATGTTCGGGACCCGGTGGCGCTGGAATCTCTCCCGCGCGCTCCTGATCTCGCGCACGCAGGGGGGCGGGAAGCGCGTCCCCACCCCGCTCCTTCGCATGCGGGCCGAGGACGAGCTGGTGAAGGCGTTTCCCCAAGCCCTCGCGTGCCCCGAGACGCTCCCCCCCGGGGACCAGCCCATCCCCTGGGAGCATCCGATGGTCCGCCAGACCATCGAGGATTGTCTGAACGAGGCGATGGACGTGGACGGGTTCCTCGCGGTGCTCCGCGGGCTCCGGGATGGAAGCATCCGCAAGGTCGCGGTGGACACGCGCGAGCCCTCGGCCTTCGCGCGGGGAATCCTGAACGTGATGCCCTACGGCTTCCTGGACGACGCGCCCCTCGAGGAGCGCCGGACGCAGGCGGTCAGCGCCCGCCACCGGATCGACGCCGAGACCGCCGACACGCTGGGCGCGCTCGACCCCGAGGCCGTGGCGCGCGTGCGCGCCGAGGCCTGGCCGCAGCCCGAGAACGCCGAGGAAGTGCACGAGGCGCTCCTCTGGATGGGCTACGCGACCGACGCGGAGGCCCGGGACTCGGATTGGGTTCCATGGCTCGACGAGCTCCGGGCCGAGCATCGCGTGGTCCAGGCGCGCGACATCTGGCGCGCGGTCGAGGCGCCGGAGGATCCGAAGGCGGTGCTGCGAGGAAGGCTGGAAGCCCTGGGTCCGGTCTTCGTCGGGACCGGAACCGAGCATGTCCCGTGCGTGCCGGCGACCGAGGAACATCATCTGCTCACCCTCGAGGCCGAGGGCTCCCTTCTGCGCTGCCGCCTCGACGGGCGGCAGGCGTGGTGCGACCGGAGACTCCTGGCCCGCATCCACCGTTACACCCTCGAGCGCCTGCGGCGGGAGATCGAGCCCGTCACCGCGGCCGAGCTATGGCGCTTCCTCGCGTGCTGGCAGCACGCGGAGGAAGGGTTTCGCCTCACGGGACCGGGCGGGCTGATCGGGATCGTGCGGAAGCTCGCCGGGTTCGAGATCGCGGCGGCGGCGTGGGAATCGAGCGTGCTGCCGGGCCGCCTCGAGGGATACCGGCAGGAATGGCTGGACCAGGTCACCCTGTCCGGGGAGCTGGTCTGGGGCCGCCTCTGGGGCGGCGGGAATGCTCCCATCCGGTCGACGCCGGTCTGCCTCCTCCCCCGGGAGGACCTGGACGCCTGGCTGGCGCTGGCCCGGCCCGCGGGCGAGGGCGTCGAGGAACCGCTCTCGAGCTATGCGAGCATCCTGCTCGAGATCCTGGGCACGCGGGGGGCCTCCTTCACGCAGGAGCTTCAGCGGGCCTCGGACCTCCTTCCGTCGCACGTCGAGATGGGGCTTTCTCAGCTCATCGGGCACGGAGTCGTCACCTGCGATTCCTTCAGCGGGCTGCGCCGCTTGATCACCCCGCCGAGCCGGCGGCGCGGCGTCATGAAGCGGGCGCCCTTCGCGCCGGCCGGGCGCTGGACGCGGTTTCGCTCCCACGAGGCGGAACTCGTCACGCCCGCCCCGCGCCTCGTGGAATTCGCCGCGCGGAGACTCCTCGACCGCTACGGCGTCGTGTTCCGCCGCGTCCTCGATCGGGAGCGGATTCCGATTCCATGGCGGGATCTCGTTCGCGTGTACCGGCTCTGGGAGCTGAGGGGCGACGTCCGCGGCGGGCGATTCGTGCAGCGCTTCTCGGGCGAGCAGTACGCGCTCCCCGAGGCGATCGAGATGATGAGGAGACTGCGCCGCACCAATCGCGGCGCCGGATCCGGCCTCAAACTCTCCGCGTCCGACCCGCTCAACCTCGACGGGATCTTGACTCCGGAGGCGCGTGTGCCGGCGCAGGCTCGACGCAAGATCCTGGTCGCGTAGCGGTCAGGCCCTCGCTTCGTCCACCCGCGACGCGCAGAGGGAGATGACTTCGTTCAGCTGTTCCGAGGTGACCGGCTTCACGATGTGGGCCTCGAAGCCGGCCTCGGACGTACGGCGCTTGTCGTCCGGTTGGCCGTAGCCGGTCATCGCGACCAGCAAGATCCCGCGCGTCGCGAGATCGCCCCGGAGGCGGGCCGCGACCTCGAGGCCGTCGAATCCGGGCAGGCCCAGATCCACGAGCGCGAGATCGGGAAGGACCCGCCGGGCCTTCTCCACGGCGTCGGGCCCGCTCACGGCATCGTGCACCTCGTGTCCCGCCAATTCCAGGAAGGTGCGCAGCATGTCGCGCGCGTCAGCGTTGTCGTCCACGACCAGGACGCGCAGACGGCTGGGAAGCATCCGTGGCAATCGCCGCTCGCCCAGCGAGACCTTTGCGTTCATGAGGCGCGGCAGCCGCACGGTGAACGTGCTGCCCTGGCCCGGTCCCGGGCTCCATGCTTCCACCGTGCCCCCCTGCAGCTCGGTGAGCTTCTTCACGAGGGCGAGCCCGATGCCGAGCCCTCCCTGGGCGCGGTCCAGCGCCTGGCGTCCCTGCACGAACACCTCGAACAGACGCGGGAGAAGGTCCGCGCTGATGCCGATGCCGTTGTCGGAGACTTTCACGAACGCCTGCGATCCCACCGATCCGACCTCGACCCCGATCCGCCCGCCCGGGTCGGTGTACTTGACCGCGTTCACGAGCAGGTTCGTGATGATCTGATCCGTGCGCGCGATGTCCGCCTCCACCAGGACGGGGCCGGCCTGGAGCGAGATCTCGTGACTGTTGAGACGGCCCGAGGTCTTCAACGCCTCCACCGCGCGCGCGGCGACGTCGCCCAGGTCGAAGGCCTCGCGCGTCAGCTGGACGCGGCCCGTCGTGACGCGCGAAACCTCGAGGAGGTCGTCGAGCATGCGGGAGAGCTGGTAGGACTGCCGCGCGATCACGGCGCCGGCGCGCTCGACCTTGTCCCCCGACGCGGTCCCCATCTGGAGCACCTGCGCCGCGGTGGTGATCGCGCCGAGGGGGTTCCGAAGCTCGTGCGAGAGCATGGCCAGGAACTCGTCCTTGCGCCGGTCACGGTCTTGCAGCTCGCGGTAGAGTCTCCGGTTCTCGAGGACGCTCGCGGTGCGGCTCGCGATGACCTCGAGGAGCTCGAGGTCCGCGTTGGTGTACCGCCGCTCGGAGACCATGGCCAGGGCGCCGTACACCCCGCCCCGTCCGGCCAGGGGTAGCGCGATCCCGGTGATCCCTCCCGAGGCGTCCCGCAGCCGCTCCGCCCGCCCGGAGGACAGGACCGCCGAGACCGCGTCCGACAGGGCCGGGGGAGGAACGCCCGGCAGGCTCCCGGGACGAGAGCCCGCGCCTTTGGAGCGGGACCACGTGGAGGACCCCGGAACGTCTCCATTCGCGCTGAACACGAGCCCCGCCTCGTCCGCGAGGAGAGGGACGAAGAGCGAGAGGAGCTCGGTCTCGAAGGGCGAGCCGTCCATGGCCCGGGTCAGGACCCCGCCGATCTCGACCAGGACACGCAACCGGCTGCTCTGCTCCTCTGCGGCCGCCCGCGCGCTCTGCTCCCGCGTGAGCGCGATGCGCTGCTCCGCTTCGCGCCTCACCTGCTCGTTCGCCCGCGAGAGCGCCACGAACACGCCCACCTTGGTCCGGAGCACGTCGGGCGGGAAGGGGCAGATCAGGTAATCGACCGCGCCGAGCGCGTACCCGCGGGCCGCCTGGACCTCGTCCGCGTTCGCGGTGAGGAAGATGATCGGCGTGTGGGCGTTCTTGTTCCGCTGGCGAATCAACGTGGCCGTCTCGAAGCCGTCCATCTCCGGCATGTTCACATCGAGGAGGATGACGGCCGCGTCGTTCTCGAGCAGGAACTTGAGCGCCTCCCGGCCGGAGCCGACCGAAACGACCCGCTCTCCGACGTCGGACAGCGCCGCCTCGACGGTCAGCCGCTGCGTCGGCAGATCGTCGACCACGAGGATGTTGACGACTTCCGTTTTCGGGATCATGCGCTCCTCTAGCGGACGAGCCACGCCCGGAGCATCGCCAGAAGCTCGTCCTGGTCCACGGGCTTGGCGAGGTAGTCCCAGGCGCCTGCCTCGATGCACTTCTCGCGATCCCCCTTCATCGCCTTCGCGGTCACCGCGATGATGGGCAGGTCGCGGAAGCGCCGGATCTGGCGGATCGCGCGGGTGGTGGCCAGCCCGTCCATCTCGGGCATCATCACGTCCATCAGGACCGCCTCCACGTCCGCGTTCGCCTCGAGAATCGCGATCGCGTCCCGGCCGGTTTCCGCGGCCAGGGTGATCATGTGGTGCTGCTCGAGGGTGCTCGTCAGGGCGAAGATGTTCCGGATATCGTCGTCCACGATCAGGACCTTGCGGCCGCTCAGCGTCGCGTCGCCGTTCCTGAGATCCAGAATCGTCCGGCGTTGGACGTCGGAGAGATCCTCCAGGCGGCGGTGCAGGAGGAGCGCGGTCAAGTCGAGGAGTCGCTCAGGGCTCTGGACCTCGCGCGCGACCGCGGTCTTGGAGAGCATGCGGGCCACGACCGAGGCGGTCTCCCCCCCGTCCTCCGGCGCGTGCACCAGCACCGGCACCCCCTGCAGGCCGCCCGCGACCAGGTTGTCCACCAGGTCGGAGGCCGATCCGTTCTGGATCGAGGGGTTCAGGATCACGCAGTCGGGGGCTTGGGCGCTCAGACGCTCGACCGCTTCCTCCGCCGTGCGGGCCTCGATGATCGTGACGCGGCTCGAGGGGAGGAACGGCCGGAGCCTCTTGCTCCGCTCGGGATCCGGCTCGATCAGGAGCAGCTGGCGCTCGACCCTCTCGGCATACCGGAACAGGACACCCAGAACTTCATCCAGGCTCTCCCGGGTCTGGATGGGCTTCACCGCCACACCGATCGCCCCCGAGCGAAGACCGCGGTCCTGGTCCTCGTCCGTCGTGATCACGTACACGGGGATGTGGCGTGTCGCCGCCGAGTTCTTGAGTCTCTCGAGAACGCGCCATCCGTTGATGTCGGGCAGGGAAATGTCGATCGTGATGGCGTCCGGCAGGTACTGCGCCGCGAGATTCAGAGCCGAGGCGCCGTACCCCGCGATCAGGGCTTTGTACCCCCGCTCGTGGGCCACGTCGTAGAGCATCCGCGCGAACGCGAGATCGTTTTCGAGAATCAGCAGGACCCTGTCCCCGGGGTGGATCTCGGAGCGGTCGTCGGCCGAATCATCGAAGGACGGCTCCGGCTCCGGTTCCGCGATCGCCGGGGCGCCGGCGAGGGCCTGGCGAGCCCCGGTCCCCTCGGACGCCGTGGCCGGACGACGTGCCTGGGTGCTGAATCCCGCCGGGAGGTAGAGCGTGAAGACGCTCCCCTCCCCGGGCGTGCTCTCGAGCTGGATCTCGCCGCCCAGGAGCCAGGCCAGCTCCCGGCTGATCGCCAGGCCAAGGCCCGTGCCGCCGTATTTGCGGTTCGTGCTCCCGTCCGCCTGCTGGAATGCCTCGAAGACGATCTGCTGCTTTTCGGGCTGGATTCCGATCCCGGTATCGGCGACGGAGAATGCGATCACCTCTGCCTGCTCCCTCAGGCCCTCTCCCTCGTAGCGCACCGAGGGGGGCGCCACGTAGATCTCGAGCGTGACCCGTCCCTGCCTGGTGAACTTGAACGCGTTCGAGAGGAGGTTCTTGAGGATCTGCTGGAGACGCTTGGCGTCGGTCTGGATGGATCGCGGCAGCTGGGGCGACCGCTTCACATCGAACTCGAGGGCGCGCGACTCGGCCACGTGGTTGAAGGTCCGCTCCACGAACCCGTGGAGATCCTCGAACCGGAGATCCCCCACGTCCACGACCACCGTTCCGGATTCGATCTTGGAGAGATCGAGGATGTCGTTGATCAGGTTCAGAAGGTCGTTCCCCGAGGCGTGGATCGTCTTCGCGTACTCGGTCTGGCGGGGATTCAGGTTCCCGGTCGGGTTCTTCGAGAGCTGGTCCGAGAGGATCAGGAGGCTGTTGAGCGGCGTCCGGAGCTCGTGCGACATGTTGGCCAGGAACTCCGACTTGTACTTGGAGGTGAGCGCAAGCTGTGACGCCTTCTCCTCCAGGGCCTGGCGCGCCTGCTCGACTTCCCGATTCTTCCGCTCCACCTCGGCGTTCTGGTGGGCGAGGAGCTGAGCCTTCTCTTGCAACTCCTGGTTCGTCTGCTGGAGCTCGCCGGCCAGGGATTGGGACTGCCCCAGCAGGACCTCGGTCCTCGTGTTGGCCTCGATGGTGTTGATCACGATCCCGATCGTCTCGGTGAGCTGATCGAGGAAGGTCTGGTGGGTGTCGCTGAACCGGTCGAAGGAGGCCAGCTCGATCACGCCGCGCACCTCGCCCTCGAAGACGACGGGGAGGATGATGATGCTCACCGGGTTCGCCTTGCCCAGGCCGGACCGGATCTTCAGGTACTTGCCGGGGATGTTCCCCAGGACGATCTTGCGACGCTCCCGCGCGCATTGCCCCACGAGACCGCTCCCGATCGGGAACCCCTTCTCGGCCCTCGCCTCGTCGTCCAGCGCGTACCCCGCCAGGAGGGTGAGGCGCCCCGAGCCCTCCGCCGTGTCCATGAGGTAGAAGGCGGCGCGATGCGCGTTCACCACCGGCGCCAGCTCGGAGAGGATCATCTGCCCCACCGTGAGAAGGTCCCGCTGCCCCTGGAGCATCCGGCTGAACTTGGCCAGGTTCGTCTTGAGCCAGTCCTGCTCGCTGTTCTTGAGGGTCGTCTCCGCGAGGTTCCGGATCATCTCGTTGGTGGTGTCCTTGAGCACGGCCACCTCGCCGCGCGCCTCGACTTTGATCTCGCGGGTCAGATCTCCCTTCGTCACCGCGGTGGCCACGTCGGCGATGGCGCGCACCTGGGTGGTCAGGTTCGCGGCGAGCTGGTTCACGTTGTCGGTGAGGTCCTTCCAGGTCCCCGCAGCGCCCGGCACGCGCGCCTGTCCTCCCAGCTTGCCCTCCACCCCCACTTCGCGGGCCACGGTCGTGACCTGTTCCGCGAAGGTGTCGAGCGTGTCGATCATCGAGTTGATGGTCTCGGCGAGCTGCGCGATCTCGCCCTTCGCCTCGAGCGTCAGCTTTCGCCTCAAATCGCCGTTGGCCACAGCGGTTACAACTCTTGCGATTCCGCGCACCTGGCCGGTCAGGTTGGACGCCATCGAGTTCACGTTGCCGGTCAGATCTCCCCACACGCCCGAGACCCCCTGCACCTGAGCCTGTCCGCCCAGCTTCCCTTCCGTCCCCACCTCGCGCGCCACGCGGGTCACCTCGGCCGCGAAGGAGCTGAGCTGATCCACCATCCGGTTCACGGTGTCCTTCAACTCGAGGATCTCGCCTTTCACGTCGACCGTGATCTTCCGCGAGAGATCCCCGTTGGCCACGGCCTTGGTCACGTCGGCGATGTTCCGAACCTGCGCGGTGAGGTTGGAGGCCATGAAGTTCACGCTGTCCGTCAGATCGCGCCAGGTCCCGGCCACGCCGTGCACGTCCGCCTGGCCGCCGAGCCGTCCGTCGGTGCCCACCTCGCGCGCCACGCGGGTCACCTCGGCCGCGAAGGAGCGAAGCTGGTCCACCATTCGATTGACGGTATCCTTCAACTCTAGGATCTCTCCCCGCACGTCCACGGTGATCTTCTTCGAGAGGTCACCGTGCGCCACCGCCGTCGTGACCTCGGCGATGTTCCGCACCTGGTCGGTCAGGTTCGAGGCCATGAAGTTCACGCTGTCGGTCAGGTCCTTCCAGGTGCCGGCCACGTCCTTCACGTCGGCCTGACCCCCCAGCCTTCCCTCGGTGCCCACCTCCCGCGCCACGCGGGTCACCTCCGCGGCGAAGGACCGGAGCTGGTCCACCATCCGGTTCACGGTGTCCTTCAATTCCAAGATCTCGCCGCGCACGTCCACCGTGATCTTCTTGGAGAGGTTCCCGTTCGCGACCGCGGTGGTGACCTCGGCGATGTTCCGCACCTGCGCCGTGAGGTTCGACGCCATGAAGTTCACGCTGTCGGTCAGGTCCTTCCACGTGCCGGCGACATCGCGCACGTCCGCCTGGCCGCCCAGCTTCCCCTCGGTTCCCACCTCGCGCGCCACGCGGGTCACCTCCGAGGCGAAGGAGCCGAGCTGGTCCACCATCGTGTTGATGGTGTTCTTCAGCTCGAGGATCTCTCCCCGCACGTCCACCGTGATCTTCTTCGAGAGGTCCCCGTTCGCCACGGCCGTGG